>CAZCJG010000011.1:0-27485 GCA_964498575.1 uncultured Anaerolineales bacterium
GGTGGAGAAGTGAGCGGGGAGCAGGAGGAAGCGACCCGAGGAGCAGAGTCGTCAGGCTGGGGGAGGCTGAGGGGTAGCGTCAGGGGGTCAGCGCTGTGGCCTCGCGGAGCAAGCGGCCGAGGTTGCGCAGGTTGATCAGGAGGTCGGCCGCGGCGATGTGAACGCGGGCTCGACGCAAGCCATGGCAGGGCAAGCGCAGGAGGCCCAAGGCTTCGATCTGGCTGTTACGGCTCTCGGCGATGTTGCGGCGGCCGTAACGGGCCTTCCAGTGGGCAGAGCCGTAGGGGATCTCACGCGCGAGGCGCCGGGAGCCGTCGGGCATGGTCAGGCCGATGTTGACGACCTGGCCGCAGGCACCGGCCGTCAGGAAGGGGCAGTCGGGGACGGGAAGCTCGGTCTGTGAGAGGCAGCGATGGGCGCAGATGTACTTGGTGCGGCGGCGCCCTGCGTCGTAGCCGTTGGCGGACATCTCGAAGCCGTGGAGGCACGAGGGGCGGCCGTTGGCGTTGTAGCCGCGCTCGCGCTGAACGTCGGGATCGGTGTCGGTCTGGTGGGCGCGGATGTCGATCATGCGCAGGATGCGGTTGTTGTAGAGGAGTTCCAGGGCGGGGCCATAGCCCAAGCCGGCGTCGGCCAGGATTTCGCCGATGGAGACGGGACGCAGTGCGCTGACCAAGACCTTGAACTCGTCCGGAAAGACGGTGTGCTCGTCGGTGTTGGCGGCGTAAACGGTGGAGCGGACGGTCCAGGCGGTGGCGAAGCGGTCGTCGATGAGGCGGTCGGCGGTGGAGCGGTAGCCGAAGACCGTCTTGCCGCCCTCGTCTTTGCCGGTGCTGTCAGCATGCTTGTTCTTGCCGCTGTAGCGGATGAAGCGGGCCTGGTGATCACGCGGATTGGCCTGTTTGCAGATGCCCTGGCAGGGCGTCCGCGTCGTCTGGTCAGCCGCGGGCAGAGGGTCCGTTCCCGGTGCCGTGGCCTGGGCAGGCGGCGTGCAGGTGCAGTCGCGCGGCTTGTCGCGCGCGGTGTGGAGCTGGCCATCGCGGCAGATGGTCACGCCGCGCGAGGGATCGTCGCCGGGGAAGGTGGACTGCCTGGGGGCCAAGCCGGCCTGGCACAGGCTGCGCACGAAACGACCGCACAGGCTCTCGACCAGATCCGGGTCGATGGCCTCACTGAAGTAACGCAAGCCCGAAGCCGAGGGCGTGCGGCCCGCCTCGAACCCGAACAGACGACGCCACTCCTGTCCCCTGGGCCCGGTCAGCAGGCGCGCCAGCTTGATCCAGGACAGGTCCTGTTCCAAACGCAACAGCAGGCACAAGAGCATCGAGACCGGATCGTAGGCCACCTGCCCACGCCGACTGGCGTGGAAGACCTGGCTGGCCACCAGGTCCCGCAAGGGCGAGAAGTCCACCATGCGCAGCGCGATCTCGAAGTCCGACAGCGTGGCCAACACCGCCGGGTCCGCCAACTCGGCGTGACCGAGGTACTGGTAGTGGCTGAGATACTTCAACTTGGGACTGGGCGCGACATCCGCCGCCACCTCGGGCGAGAGCGGCAACCGCTCGGCCAGTGCCGGGTAGGAAAAGGTGGCCGCAAAGTCAGGATTCGCGGCGCGCTTCTGGATCGCCGTCGGGGTCCGGGTCGCCGGCTTGACCGGCGTCGCGCCGGCCAGGCGCGCCTGCCCGGCGCCCGCCTGGATCGCCGTCGGGGTCCAGGTCAGCGGCTCGACCGGCGTCGCGCAAGCCCAGGGCGCTGGCCCGGCGCGCTTCTGGATCGTCCTGGGCGTCCGGGTCATCGGGTCCCCCTTCCCCGGCGCTGCCAAGCCCGCCGGCGCGCCAGGTAGGCGCGGTAGTCCGCTGCCGTGTTGCGCCCCACTTGGCGCCGCAACGCCGTTGACCGCGCCGGGTCGGCCAAGCGCAGCAGGGCCTGCTGGTGCACCTGTTCGGCCCGCTGCTTGCTGACCCCCAGCCGCTCCCCGATCTCCCGAAACGTCGCCTCGCCCTGACCGTCCAGACCGTAGCGCCAGATGATCACCGCTCGCAGTGGCTGCCCCAGGCCGGCCACCAGCGCCCGCACCTGCGCGCCCTCGCTGACCCGGTCCAAGGCACGGGCCATGTCCACCGCGGCGCGGCCCGGCTCCGCCTCCAGGCACTCTGCCTCTGTCCGCTGTGCCCGCCGCGCCGCCTGCCACACCGACCGTTGGATCGCCACCACCGCGTAGCTCGACAGCTCCCCGCGGTTCGCATCGTAGCCCACCAGCGCCCGCCACAGCGCAATCCGTCCCTCCTGTACCGCGTCCTGGTAGCCGAGCCGACCCAGCCACTGCCGTCGCACCGTCCAGTGCACCAGTGCCTCGTTGGCCAAGAGTGCCGCCGCCATCGCCTCGGCGCCTCCCCCTCGACCTTCTGTGCTATGCTGTTGTCCTGCCATGGGTTCCTCCTGTCTGTTGCGCTGCTTGCGCAGCCGGATATCACCAGGAGGAATCCCCCACTTTCTCCCCAAATGCAAGGGCGCACCTCAAACGAGATGCGCCCTCCTTGTTTCTCCGACTTGTCCTTGCCCTAATCCCTGGGGTTGATTCTCCCCCTCATCTTTCGCTGCTCAAGCCCTCAACCGTTGCGACCTGGATTCGGCCGCGCAGCAGTTGCCGGGACGGCTGCCGCCCCGGCAACTGCTGCGCGGCCCGCCGCTAGTGGCCCCTGCGCGCGGCGGGCAGGAAGACCTGCGCGCCCGTCGCGCTCGGTCCGACCCGCAGCGTGATCGGCGTGTGTTCGCCCCGCTTGCCATCGCTGCCGACGTCGTCGAGCCGGTAGTGGAAGGTCCCGGCGCCCGGCGCGTCGCGCAGTACGTAGCTCGCCCCACCCGAGGCGCTGCCCGCGGCGGGGATCAGGCTAGCGTTGACCTGCGTGAAGGGACCCTCCGGCGACGCGGCGCGATAGACGTTGAAGCCCAGCGCGTCGACCTCGGAAGCGGTCTCCCAGACCAGGATCGCGCCGGTCCCGTTGCCGATGCCACTGAAATAGCGCAGTCCCACGCTGGTCGGGGAGAACGGGCCGAGGATGTTGACGATTTGGGAGTAGGTCGTCGTGGCGTCGGCCTTGGCGAGGGACTCTGCGCCCTCGGCTGCCAGGGGCGGGATGTCCGGGTCCTTGTCCATGATCTGCCCACGCACCGTAATGGTCGTCGGACCGGCCGGGGCGTAGCAGACGATGAAGTCGGTCAGCGAGGGTGTGCTGAACGTGCCCGAGCCGCAGTCGAAGGCATACATCAAGCCTGCCGCCGTGTCCACCGACGACGGATCGAAGGGGTCGGTGAAGAAGATCGAGAACTGGGCGCCGCTGGCGACATTGGTCGGCGCGTGGAAGTTCGCGGTCGGGGCGACGTTGAGCGCCTGGATGTCGAAAGTTTGCGTCGCCATCATTCCGTAGGCGTCGGTGGCGGTCACGGTGATCGTGGTCAGCGGGACGTCGTCGTCGGGCGTGTAGGACCAGTCCCAGGTGCCGTCGCCGTTATCGGTCAGCATCCCGACCGGCGGCGCATGCGTGATGACCACGTTGGTGCCGGTGAAGGACCCGGTAGCGGCCAGGGTGTCGCCCTCGTTGCCGAAGGCGTCGCTGGGCGGGATGTTCGACGCGGCGGTGGCGCAGGAGCCGTCCAAGTTCGAGGTGAGCAGGAAGGGGGTGGTGGTGAACGAGCCCGTGATCGTCGCGCCCGCGGGCCCCGCGGCGCTGCCGTACCAGTTGCAGGTCGCGTCCGTCAGCGGCGCACCGACGTTGCGCAGCGCGACGGTGTTGCCGGTGATGCCGTTGCGGTTGATCGTGGCGCTGGACGGCGCCGCGTCGCCGCGGTCGAAGTAGTCCGTCCCCTGGACGTTGGCGGTGTTGCCGGACTGGATCTGGATGCCGACGTCGTTGTCCGAGACGGTGTTGTGGTGGACGACGTGGCCCGTGCCCTCCACCACGATCCCGAAGCCGTCGCCCGTCGAGCCGACGGGCTTGCGCTTGTAGCCGCTGACGGTGTTGTGCAGGACGACCACGCCCGAGGGCTGGTCGGCGTTGAGGGCGCCGACCGAGCGCCGGAAGACCGCGATGCCGGCGTAGTCGCGCGCGTCGGTGGCATCGTTCGAGCGGTAGACGGTGTTCTCCTGGACGACGACGCTGCCGCCGCCACTCTCCATGCCGTTGCCGGTGGGGATCTTGATCTCGATGCCGAAGCGGCCGTTGTCGGCGACGGTGTTGGAGATCACCGTGTTCGCGCTCGGCCCCTTCGGCCCGAGCACGCCGATGCCCGAGTCGCCGTTGCCGATGACGGTGTTGCGAGCGATCGACAGTCCGGTGACGTTGCCGTCGCTGATGTCGATGCCGACCAGCATGTTGCCGATGAAGGTGCCGTCCTCGATCGTCACGTCGGCCTTCGTTCCGTTGATCATCCAGAACCCGCGCCCGCCGGCACCGCCGTTGTAATTCGCCGTGACCCTTCGCAGGACCAGGTTCGTCGTATCGCCCGCCTGGAACCAAATGCCGTGCGTGCAGTTGAGCGAGGCCGAGAGGTCCTGGATCAGGATGTCGCTGACCGTGTTGCCGATGTTGCCGGTGGTGATGCCGTAGGTGAAGCCGGTGATCGTCATATCGGTCAAGGTGATGCCGGTGCGGTCGCCGGTAATCGCGATGCCCGTCCCGCCGCAGGTCGTGCCCTGCAGCACCGTGCTGCCGATCCCGGCCCCGTCGATGGTGATATCGTCTTTGTTGACCGTGACGTTCTCGGGATAGCTGCCGGACGCGACGTGGACCGTGCCCGTCGCCGCGACCTGGTTGACCGCGGCCTGGATGGTCTTCTTGGCGCTGGTCGGCGTGTCGCCACCGAAAGCGTCGCTGCCGGTGGCGGTGTCGACGTAGCAGTCCAGCGTGCAGAGGGTCTCCGGCTCGAAGTCATATGCGATGACGGAGGAGACCTGCGGGCTGTCGGCATCGCCGCACTCCCGGCTCGCAACGCCCCGGCCGGCGAGGCAGCCGCCGCTCTCGACGCCGATGCTCAGCAGGTCGGCGTTGCCGTCGAAGCCCATCCAGCCGCTGCCGGCCTTCAGCAGGAAACGGCCGTAGATCTTGGCATCGGGGAAGGCGGCCAGGATCGTGCTCCAGGCACAGGGCGTCGCGATGCCGCAGTTGCCGGCGGGCAGCGGCACCACCTGGGCGCCGCCGGTACCGTCTACCGTGGTGCGCGTAGCCCACCAGTTGCCCGCCAGCGGCGACCACGTCTGCCAACCGGAGCCGACGATGACCGTGCCGTTTTGATAGGGCTCGAACACCAGCCGCCCGCCGTAGTTGACGTCGGTCGTCCGATAGCGCACGTCGAACTGCAGCGCGATGGCCAGCGTCGGGCCGGGCTGGTAGGTGGAATAGCTCAGATCGGTGATATCCGCCAGCTTGGTATCGAAGTAGGCGTCGGTGGCGATCACGGAGCTGCCGGTGGCCCCGCTGCTGGTGGTCAAGGGTCCGAGCCGGGCGCTGCCCACGCCCGCCGGCGGCGTGGCCGGGCCGGTGACCATCTCGCCCGGGCTGCCCAGGAAGGTGTCGCCCGGGTCGTTCCAGAAATACCAACCATTCATCGCCGATGGTTTGACGACGGTCGCGGCCGGTATGGCCGGCGCCGCCACCACGCCGTTCGACGCGGACCGCAGCACGCCAAGGCAGGCGGCAACGCTGAATAATATGCCGGATAGGGCCAGACGATGCGTGAAAGACATGAATTCCCCCTGTGGACAACGCGACAGGCCGCAATATCTTCGCCCAAAGGCACGGCCGCCGTCATCGGCTTTCCGAAGTCGCATACGCACCCCACGATGCGGCGATACCTCCGGCGTTCGTGGGGTGATCGAGGGATCTGTTGCGGTATCGGCAACACCTCGACATAAGATAAGCATTGCTGAGCAGCAATGTGGCGCAGTGTCGTTCAACACCGAGGCAGCGCTACCCCGATGTGACCTTAATTAACGCAGCGCAGGGGTGGTGAGATACGGCCTTACGCCAACGTGAGGCATTCTACGAGGCATTTTACATCGCCGTAACATGGTTTGCAGAGGGGGCGTCGATGACGAATCTAGGCTGAACCGTTTCGCGATAACGATCGGCGCCACCCGCGCCACGCGATCTCTCAAGGAAGGCTGTACAACATCCAGTAGATCAATACGCCCGTCACCGACACGTAGAGCCACAAGGGCAGCGTGATCCGCGCGATGCGCCGATGCCGCGGCACCTGCATCGTCCAGCCGCGGTAGAGCGTGACCAGGGCGAGGGGGACGATCAGGGCCGCCAGTACGACATGGGAGAGGAGCATCGGGTAATACAGCCAGGGCCAGTCACCGGTGTAGGGCTTGGGCCCGCTCTTGAACCAGTGGTAGACGACGTAGGAGACGAGGAACAGGGCCGAGGTCCCGAACGCGGCCAGCATCACCCGGCGGTGCGGGACGATCCGGCGCCGGCGGATCAGCAGGTAGCCGAGGACCAGCAGGCCGGCGGCGATGGCGTTGAGCGTCGCGTTGACCGCCGGCAGCCCGCTGACGTCCAGCCGCCCGCCGAGACCGGCCGGCCGCGGGCCCAGGATCAGGAACGCGACTGCCAAGACGATCACGGCCGACACGACGTAGATGATGCGCAGCCAGAATTGATCGGTGCGGATGGGTTGGGTAGACATGCTTACACCGCCAAGCTGAGACGAACGGAACGATGGGCTTCACTGTTCATGAGCGTTGACCAGACCACCCTTTCAGGAGCGATCATGCGCGTAGACCCGCCACCGCTTCCGCCAGCGGGACCGTCACTTGGGTCCGAGCCGTGAGATCGCGCAGGGTCACCACGCCCGCCGCCGCCTCGTCCGGGCCGACGATGGCGACCGCCGGGATGCCGCGCTCGAGTGCGTAGCGGAGCTGGTCGCCCAGCCGCGCCGGCTCGAAGGCCAGCTCGGTGCGGATGCCCGCCCGGCGCAGGTCCGCGGCGAGGCGCAGCGCGGCGGGGGCCGTCGCGTCGTCGAAGAGCGCGACCAGCACCTGGGCGACCGGCGCGTCGAGCTCCGGCGGGAACAGGCCGACCTCGTCCATCACGTCGACCAGCCGATCGACCCCGAAGCTGGTGCCCACCGCCGGCTGCGAGCGGCCGAAGAGCGCGACCAGGTTGTCGTAGCGCCCGCCGGCGAGGATCGAGCCGATCGGCGGCCGGCTGACCACCGCCTCGAAGATCGTGCCGGTGTAGTACTCCAGCCCGCGTACCATCGCGAAGTCGACCTCGATGCGCGCCTGCCCGGCGCCGGCGGCGTCCAGCGCGTCCAGCACCTGGCCGAGCGCGTCGATGCCGGCCCGCGCCGCGGGATCGTCCAGCCGGCGGCCGAGCGCGGCGAGCAGCGCCCGGTTCTCGTCGCGGAGCTGGAGCAGATCGAGCAGGCGGTCGGTCACGGTGTCCGGGACCAGGTCGCCGGCCGGGTAGCAGGCGCGCAGGGCCTGGATGCTCTCGCCCATCACGGTCTCGGTCGCCGCCGCGACCTCCGCGTCGGCGATCTGGGCACCGCCGTCGTTGGGATAGGCGGCGAGCGCATCGAGGAAGGTGGCCAGGGCGCGATCGGCGACGCCGGGTGGCGCGTCCGAGCCGATCGCGGCGCCGAGCTCGCGCGCCAACTGGGGACGATCGACCTGCCCGCGCAGCCAGCGCCCGACCGCCTGGCGCTGGCGGTTGACCAGGTCGCCCGGCAGGCCGACGGCGCGCAGCTCCTGGCGCACGCCGCCCAGGCCGATCTTGTCCAGCTTGTCGATGGCACGGTACAGCCCGGGCAGCACCGGCTCGGGCACGCCGGCATAGCGGCCGATGGCGGTGAGCAGGGCGCGGTTGTTGAGCTTGATCGTGTAGTCCGAAAAGCCCAGCCGCTCCAGGGCGGTGGTGACCACGGCGACGATCTCGGCGTCGGCCAGCAGGCTCGGCGTGCCGACGATGTCGACGTCCGCCTGGGTAAACTCGCGGTAGCGCCCCCGCTGGGGCCGCTCGCCGCGCCAGACCGGGGCGATCTGGTAGCGCTTGAAGGGCCGGGGCAGGTCCCGGTTGGCCGCGCAGACCCGCGCCAGGGGCACGGTCAGGTCGTAGCGCAGCGCCAGGTCGTCCTCGCGGCCCAGGCCGGCGCGGTAGATCAGGCGCTCGGCGTCCGGCCCGTACTTGCCGAGCAGGGTCGTGGCCAGCTCCATCGCCGGCGTTTGCAGCGGCTCGAAGCCGAAGCGCTCGAACACGTCCCGCAATGTGTCGGTCACGTACTGACGCCGGCGCATCGCCGCCGGCAAAAGATCGCGCATCCCGCGCGGGAGTCGGGCTGAGGTGCTCATGGGATTGTCCTCCTGGGCCGAAGTCTAGTGTTCGTGGCACGCGTGGTGCGATCTACGGGGTTGCCGTTGCCAACAAAAAAGCGTGGGCCGCGGCCCACGCTTGCGTTCTCGTCGAGGTTCGGGAGCGGGCTAGATGCTCCCGGCCTGAAGCGGACCGTGGCCGGGCTGGACCGGCGGATGCGCATGGCCCGCGTGCAAGGGGCTGCCGCCGACCGAGAGGGTGGCGGCACGAGCACTCCGGAGTAGGGTGGTCACGGTTCGCATGGCGGCTATAATCATGGGCGACAGGGCCGATTCTGTCAACAATTCCCAGCCACCGGAGGTGCCGCGATGTTCGATCCCAACGCCAATCCCGCTGCCGCTACCCTGGTCCGCCCCGCGATCGAGGACCCCGTGCGCGAGTCCGAGCTGCGCGAGGCGCTGCGCCAGGTGGTCGATCCCGAGATCAACCTGGACGTGGTGACCCTCGGCCTGATCCGCACCGTCCACTTCCACCCCGACCACACCGAGGTCGGCATGATCCTCACCACGCCCTTCTGCCCCTACGCCGGCATGTTGGTGCAGCAGGTGCGCGACGTGACGCGCTTCGTCACTGAAGGCGAGGCCAAGGTGACCTTGCTGGACGAGCCGCAGTGGTCGCCCGAGCTGATGGAGGGGGGGGATTGGTCGGAGTGGGGGTTGATCTAGGCGCCGCCCCCTCCCACATCCACCACCACTCTCCCCCGCACCCGCCCTGCCAACAACATCTCGCTCATCGCTGCTACCTCTTCAAGCGGGATGGTTGCCGCGTGGATCGTGTCCAGCAGGGCCGGGGTGACGTCACGCGCCAGGCGCTGCCAGGCGGCTTCGCGCCGCGCGGCCGGGCAGTAGTTGGAGTCGATGCCCATCAGGTTGACGCCGCGCAGGATGAAGGGGTAGACCGTGCTGTGGAGCTCGGCCCCGCCCGCCAGGCCGCAGGCGGCGATGGTCCCGTGCCGGCGCATCGTCGCGATCAGGCTGGCCAGCGTCGCGCCGCCGACGTTGTCCACCGCCCCGGCCCAGCGCGCCGAGCCGAGCGGCCGCGCGGGCGGCGTGCCCAGCACCTCGCGCGGGAGGATCTCGGCCGCGCCGAGGCCGGTCAAGTAGTCCACCTCCTCCGCTCGACCCGTCGACGCCACGACTCGAAGACCGGCGCGCGCCAGGATCGCGACCGCGAAGCTGCCGACACCGCCAGCCGTGCCGGTGACCACGACCTCATCGGCGCCGGAGTCGCCGCCCGTCGCGACGCCGTGCTCCTCCAGCGTCATCGCCGCCAGCATCGCGGTGTAGCCGGCCGTGCCGACGATCATCGCCTGCTCGAGGCTGAGCCCATCCGGCAGGCGGACCAGCGCGTCCGCGGCGAGGCGCGCGAGCTGGGTGTAGCCGCCCCAGAAGTCCTCGCCGATCCCCCGCCCCGTCGCGACCACCGCGTCGCCGGGCGCGAAGGCCGGGTCGGCGGACTCGATCACGGTGCCGGCGAGATCCACGCCGGGGACGATCGGGTAGCCGCGGACGATCCGGCCACGGTCGGTCACCGCCAGCGCGTCCTTGTAGTTCAGGCTGGAGTAGGCGACCCGCACCAGGACCTCGCCGGGGGGCAGGTCGTCCGGTGTCAGGCCGCGGACCGTGGCGGTGACCTGGTTGTCCTGGCGGTTCAGGACCAGGGCCTTGAAGGTGGCGGCGGCGGAAGCGGGCAACGTGATCTCCTTGGGTCGTCTTGGCCGGTCGTCTCTGCCGGTCTTCTCTTACCACGAATGCGGAGTATCGGCAAGCGCGTGAGCCTCCGCCTGCGTTGTAACTCCGTCGACGAGGCTTCTCGACCTCACTCCTCGGGCACCGGCAGCAGCCGGCCGGCCGAGTAGTAGAGGTAGCGCGTTCCGGCCTCAGTCCCTGGCAGATCGACCTGGAGCAGGTTCTCGGCGGTAAGCTTGACCGTGGCGAGTGCTCTACCTACATCACCGGCTGCTTGGGGTTGGGAGAAGGCCGTGATGAACACGTTCCGGTCGTTGGTCGAGCGCAAGGTGAGACCGCTGCCCTGTCGTAGGAGTGAGGCCGCGTCGTCGACGTCGTGCAAGGTCATGTGGGAGAGGACCTGCACCTGGCCGGGGTGTGTGATCTTGCCCTGGAGCGCGAGCGCATCGCGCAACCCGCTGCGGAAGATCAGCGCGCCGCCCAGGTGATCGGGCAGGGTGAGCACGATAACCTTGTGCTCGGTATCCTGGAGCGGATCGAACGAGGCGAGGATGCTTCGCGCGAGGTCACCGGCCTCGCGCCAGCGCGTGTTGGCATGGCGAAGAGTGATGGTGTAGACCAGGACCAGCGCGACCACCGCCGCTGCGCGCCGGCGCGGTCCGGGCAGCAGCACCGCCAGGACCAGCGCGATGAAGATCGCCACGAAAGCCGAGGGGATGTAGGTGAAGCGCTCGCTGAGCGTGTTCTCGACCTGCATGCCGATGCTGGCGGCGGGGAGCTGGGCGATGGCGAAGGCCGCCAACAGCCAAAGGCACAGCGCGCCCAGGCGCCCAAGCCGCCGATGTACGCCGTCGTCGGCCCGCGGGCGCTTCAGCCATGCCACCAGCGCGAGTCCGGCGATCGTGACGAGCGCCAGCGACAGATAGAAGGTGAACATCGCCTGGACCCGCTCACCCATGGTCAGGCCCGCCGGGAGCTGCCCCGCCGGCCAGCAACAGGGCCAGAAGGTCCTGACCCAGAATATCGGCAGCCAGCCCAGCAGATACGGCTTGACAAGCGGCGCGAGGTGAACGTCCCGGCCATAGCCCGCGACCAGCTCGCCGATCAAGCGATAGCGCAGGCCCAGGTAGATCCCGATCAGCCCAAGGTAGCCCAGGAAGAGCAAGGCGGTGGGGCTACTTGGTAGCACCGGCCGGGGGCCTACGGTCCCGGGAACATGATCAGGTGCGTAGCGGCGATCGAGCAACTCGTACAGGCCGATGATCAGCGGCAGGGTTACCGCCGACTCTTTCGACAGCAGCGCCAGGGCGAAGGCGCCGAGGGAGAGGACGGCATCGCGCGTGCGCCCATGTCGCTTGAACAGCAAGTAGAACAGGAACGCGCCCAAGCCGAAGAAGGCCGCGACGACATCGGTCCGCCCCGCAATCCACGCCACCGACTCAGCGTGCGAGGGCAGGACCAGGAACAGTAGGCCCGCCGTGAGCGCGGTGAAGTCGATCCGGGCGGCATCGAGCTTCGTGTCCGCGAGCAGCAGATAGGCGATCGCGCTGACCATCACCGCGTTGAGCGCGTGCAGGAGGATGTTGGTCAGGTGGAACCCGAGCGGGTTCAGCCCCCATAGCCGATAGTCCAGGTAGAAGCTTAGCGAAACCATTGGCCTGAGCCAGCCGCCGTGGTAGGTCCAGACGCCGAAGGGGCCGTCTTCTCGAACCCCGCGGACCAGCATGAAGTCATCAGCGACGAAATAGGCGGGCAGGGCGCTGGAGTAGACGAGCAGGCCCAAAGCGACGAAGACCAGGCCGGCGAGGGCCGGGCGGACCGCCGGGCGGGCCGTCGTCACGAAGCTCAGCTCGGCGCCTCGAAGCCCGCGCCGATGACCTGCTCGGTGCCGAGGATGATGACGAAGGCGGCCGGGTCGACGCTGTAGACCGCTTGCTTGAGGTAGCGCGCCTGGTTGGGATCGACCGCGACCATCAGGACGCTGCGGTCCTCGCCGGTGTACATGCCCTTGCCCGGCAGGGCGGTGACGCCGCGGTTGAAGGTTTGCATCAGGTGCTGGGCGACCTCTTCGCCCTTGCCGGTGATGATGTGGCCGAGCTGCTCGTGGCGGCGCGGCATGCCGATGCCCTTTTGGAGCGTGCTGCCGGCGCTCTGGAGGAGCTCGTAGGGTGTGCGCAGGCCGGTCTCGTCGAAGACCTCGCCGCGCGACTTGCGCAGGCCGACCGTCAGCCAGCCGATGGAGAACATGATCAGGTTGAAGCCCAGCCCGACCACCAGGACGATGCTGCCAGGCACCAGGCCGATCCGGGCGTGGTTGATGAAGGTATCGAAGGTGGTGGCCGGCGTGGGATGCAGCGCGATCTTGTTGACCCAGGCGATCGCGAGCAGGGCGTAGATGTACTGGTAGTTGCGGCGGAAGCGCCGGCCGAAGGCTTCCCACGTCGAGATCGGGAACTTCGGGTGCAGCAGGCTGTCGACCAGCCCGCTCGCCCAGTCCTCGCTCGGCTGGTGGGGCGGCGCGAGCATCGCGGCGAAGTAGTTGATCTCCATCAAGCGCACGCGCAGCGCGAACAGCTCGTAGTAGCGATAGCGCCGGGCCTCGATGACGACGAACAGCGTGACCATCATCGTCGCGATGGGGATCATGACGTGCAGGTTGGCCTGCGTGCTGCCGAAGGTCAGCGACAGTGTCGCGGCGGTCATGATCACCGCCCAGTTGGTCGTCGCGTCCAGCCGCTGGCGCCACACGTTGGCGCGGGTCACCTCGGCCCGGTAGAAGTGGATCATCGAGTTGGCGAACTCGACCGGGCCGAAGCTCAAGCTGCCAAACGCCCACACCGGCTGGCCGGCGATCCCGGGCACAGAGCCGCCCGGTCCGGGGGCCGAGCCGTCCACCTCCGGCGCCGAGCTGTCGGACCCGCGCGCCGTGTCGCCGGCTCGTGTCTCGTGCACCGCGGGGGATTCTGAGGTCATGCCAAGTCCTCCAGTCTCGCCGCCCGCTCTCGTCTGACGGGGTGCGAGCGACGCCTTACCTTACCAAAGCAGGTTGAGCCTGTCAATGGCCGGATACAGCCCCGGGCCGCCCGGGACTGTGGGGGGTCGCGGCATTCGGCCAAGCTGGGTATAATCCCGCCCGAGATGTCAACGCACCATCGCTCCGCCATGTGTTCGCCTGTGCCCAGATCCGGCAGCTCGCGCCTTGCGCCCGCCCTTTGCGGCGGGCTTGCCGCGCTGGTGCTCGGCTTGACCGCCGCTTGCCGGCCGGCCGGCAGTGGGGTGGAGCCGACGCCCATGCCGCCGCCTGCCGCCGCCACCGCCGTGGTCGTCAGCGGCACCGCCCTGTATGCCACGTACTGCGCGGTCTGTCACGGGACGGATGGCCGGACCGTGGCGAGCGTCACGAACGCCCCGCAGCTCAACAGCCAGGGCCTGCTGACGGTGGCGGGCGACGAGTTCCTGTTCCAGTCGATCGCGCAGGGCCGGCCCGGCCAGGTCGATCCGTCGCGCCCCGGCACCAAGATGCCCGCCTTCGGCAGCGCGGCGCAGCGCATCCTCACCGATGCCGAGATCGAAGCCGTCGTCGCACACCTGCGCGCCTGGCAGACCGCGCCGAGCGTCGCGCTCGACCCCTCCTACACCGCCGCGGGCGACCCGACCGCCGGCGCCGTGCTGTATGGCGAGGCCTGCGCGGTCTGTCATGGCCCCGACGGCTGGGGCACCGAGGCGCCGCGCCTGGCCGGCGCGACCTTCCAGGCGACCGCCAGCGACGCCTTCATCCGCCACACGATCCAGCACGGGCGCCCGGGCACCAAGATGCAGCCCTTTCCCTATGACGAGACCCAGCTCGCGGACCTGATCGCGTTCGTTCGGTCCCTGGGCGATTCGGACGATACGAAGGAGGGCGACCCATGATCCATCCAATTCGGCGCGGCCCGCGGTGGGCGGTCCTCATCGGCCTTGCCTCGCTGGGCTTGGCCGGCGCCGTGCTAGCGGCTCGTGCCGGTGCAGTGGCATCAGCGCATTCCAAGATGTCGGCATTCGCCCAGCCGATGTCCTCAACACGTGCGCAAGCCGGTGCGGCGAGACTCGGCACGTCTGCCGGCGCGCTGGGCTTCCACCTCGCCGGCACGTGGCAATCCGCTCCCCATCCCGCGCCGGGCGGCGTGCTCAACCCGGTGGATATCGCGGCAGCGGCCGACGGGTCGGTGTTCGTCGTCGATATCGGCCTGAAGCGCGTCCAGCGGTTCGACCACGATGGCGAGCTGCTCGGAGCCTTCGGCGTGCCGGACGGGGCGCCCGAGGAAGGCGGGTTGCGGGCGCCCTTCGGCATCGTGCTGGACGAGGGGCGCGACCGGGTGTACGTATCGGACCGCGACGCCGGCCGGCTATCGATCTTCCACTTGGACGGGACGCCGGCGACGACATGGGAGGACTACAGCCAACCCGAGGCGCTGGCGGTGGGCCTCGAGGGTCGCGTGTATGCCTACAGCCGCGGCGCGGGCGCGATCGTCAGCCGCAAGGCCGACGGCGGCCGGGATGTCAACATTCCCGTGCCGCTGGCCCAGGCCGCGTTGGCGCTCTTGCCGAACGGCCTGGCGGTCGACCGCGCCGGCATGATCTGGTTCGCCTCCGAGGCGCCGTCGCGGACCCTGCCGCCGGTGATCTGGGTCTTCAGCCCGGACGGCGAGGTCGCGCCGCCGCGCACCCAGGTGCGCTGGGTCCCGCGCGACATCGCGATCGACTCGACGACGGACCGGTTGTATGTGCTGGACGGCGAAGGCGCGCGCCTGGTCACCGACTTCAACCGCGCGAACGCCCAGCACACGTACACGCCCATCGCCCACAACGTGCGCGCCATCGCCGCCGCCGGCGCGTCCAGGCTCGAGCTGCTGGACGGCCCGACCGGCGACAGCGAGGGCGGCGTCACCACGGTCCGCTACGACGGCACGGCATCGACCACCGAAGGCGGGTGGGGCTTCCCGCCGATCGAGCCGGGCTGGCTGTCTCACCCGATCCGCGTCGCCGCCGGGGCGGATGGGATGGTCTACGTCGTCGACGCGCTGCAGCGGGCACAGCGCTTCGATTCCCAGGGCCGAGTGCACGGCTACCTGCGGCGGATGGGCCTGCAAGAGGTCGACGTGCTGGCCGGCGGCGACTGGCTGGTCGCCCGCACGCGCTCCTCGTCCAGCCTGGACGATCCGCAGGACCCCGACGTCGCCCCGCCGGGCAAGTGGCGCATCCGGATCGAACGCTACCGGCAAGCGGAGGGTGAGGCGAGGCCGACCCGGATCTGGGCGCGCGACTGGACCGAGCCGGTAGATGGTCCCAGCCGAACGCTCCTCCAGGCCGTGGCGCATGATCCCGCGCGCGGCCGGGTCTACGCCCTGGATGCGACCGGCCGCAAGGTGCTGGTGCTCGGCCTGGCGGACGGATCGCCACAAGCCCCCTTGGAGCTGCCCGCGACGACGGGCGTGGTGGGCTATCAGGACCTGGCGCTGGATCCGGATGGCCGGGTGCTGGTCCTGAACACCAACGCCCGGCACATCACCCGCCTGGGCGCGGGCGGCGAGCCGCAAGGCGACATCCCCATGCCGCCGGGCACGCTGCGCTTCGCGGTGGGCCCGGATGGCCGGCTCGTGGTCGTCACCGCCGCGCGCGACGTACAGGTCCTTTCCGCCGACGGGCAAAGCCTGGCCGCCTGGCCGCTGCCCGCCCCGTCGCTGGGCGAGCCGAGCCCGGCCAGCGACGTGGCGGTGGACGCCGCCGGCAGGATCTACGTCACCGATCGCGAGGGCCAGGCGGTCCACGTGTTCACCCCGGGCGAGGCGCCGACACCGGGCAAGCTGTGGCTCCCGGCGCTGTCCCGGGAGGGGTAGGGGCGGTATAATCGGATCGACAAGGAGCTATGAGAAGGAGTATGAGCTGATCGATGGCTGAAAACACCGCGCTTTCCCCACCGCTCGACCTGCCGGCCGACGCCGACGAGGCGCTGGACGAACCCGCCTCGATCCTTGCTCGCAAGGGCCTCTATCTCGCGCTCCTCGCCGCGTGGATCGCGACGCTGGGGAGCCTGTTCTTCAGCGAGGTGATGGGTTTTCTCCCCTGCCCGTTGTGCTGGTACCAGCGCATCTGCATGTACCCGCTGGCGGTGATCCTGCCGATCGGCCTCCTGCGCCGCGACCGCGGCGTCTCGACTTACGTGCTCCCGCTGGCCCTGATCGGCATCTCGATCTCCAGCTACCACTTGCTGATCGAGCGCGGCTTCATCCAGGAGTCCAATGCCTGCAAGGTCGGCGTGTCCTGCGCCGTGCGCTACATCAACTGGTTCGGCTTCATCACCATCCCGCTCCTGGCCTTCATCGGCTTCGCGATCATCCTCCTCTCCACCTCGGCGGTCTGGCGCGAAGCACCCAGCGCCGCGCCACCCGCGCCGGAGCCTGCCCCGCGACCGTGGGCGCCGGTGCTGGGGATCATCGTCTCCGTCTGCCTGATCTTCGCCGCGCTGACCTGGTGGTATCGGGCCTCGCTTCCGGCGCATGACACCGAAGGCATGGCCGCGCCTACCGCGGTGGTCGCCATCTCCAGCGCTGGTTTCCCGATCCAATTCTCTCCCACACTCCATATCTTCCCGCCACTTCCCAGAATCTCCCCGCCACTTCCCAGAAAGGCCGCCCCGCATGTATGAGCTGACCCTGACCCTGCACTCCCTCGTCCGCTGGCTGGTCCTGATCTTCGCGGTGGTCGCGGTGGGCAACGCGCTGGCCGGCTGGTTCGGGCGGCGCGAGTGGTCGGCGGCGAGCGACCGCTTCGGCCGGCTGTTCACCATCACGATGGACATCCAGGTCCTGCTCGGCCTGCTCCTCTACTTCCTCAGCCCGACGGTCTCGACCGCGCTGGGCGATTTGGGCGCCGCGATGCGCGATGCCGGCTTGCGCTTCTGGAGCGTCGAGCACGCGGTCATGATGCTGATCGCGGTGATCCTCGCCCACGTCGGCCGGGTGCTGGTGCGCAAGGCGGAAGGGTCGACGCCGAAGTTCAAGCGCGCGGCGATCCTGTACGGCCTGGCGTTGCTCCTCATCCTCCTGGCGATCCCCTGGCCGTTCCGCGCCGTCGTCGGGCGGCCGTGGCTGCCGTTCGGGTGAGTCGATGAGTGGGTAGCGCGCCGGCACCCAACCCGGAGATTTGCGTGTACCGGCCAGGCCATCCGGAGGACTGCGCCGACACCGTCCTCACGGCGACGCCGATCCCCACCGCGACGCCGATGAGTCCGCCGACGGTGGAACCGTTGCGCTTCAAGGCGTGTCTACCACTCGCAGCTCGATCCATCCAGTAACACCTGCGGAGGTACCGATGAACCGGCCAGCCGTTCGACTCACCGCAACCTTGCTTGTGGCCTCAGGTCTTGTCCTGGCCACCGCGGTCCTGCTGCTGGTCGAACCCGCGGCCGGGCCGACAGCCGCGCATGGCCTCTCGCGCCCGGACCAGGCCACGCCGCCGCCGGCCGGCGTCCCGTGCGGCCCGGTGATTTCCCGCACGATCAGCCCCGGCGTCGTCGAAGCCGGCGGGCTGGCCGATGTCCGCGTGACCTACGACTACACCTGCGCCGCGGCGGCCCAGCAGGTCGACCTGGTGATCGTGATCGGTAGGGGCCTGCCGGGATCGTCCACTCAGCGCCTTCTGCTCACGCGCAACTTCAGGGACGGCATGGGCCGCTTTGTCAACATGTTCTCTGTGCCCAACGGATCTCGGGTGGGCCTGATCGACTATGGCCACAATGCCACCATCCTGATGCCGCTCCAGAGCGGCCCCGGCGCCGTTGAGGAGCTGCTGCAGAAGGTCGGTCAAACAGTGTCGATGACGACTGACCTGGGTGCGAACGGTCTCGCGCTGGCGATCCTCCAGGCCGATCGGATGCTCGCCGATGCCAGCTCCGGGCCGGATGTCGCCAAGGCGATTCTGGTCACCTACCTCGACGCGCCCTTGGCGCCGCCACCGGCGCCAACGCCGTCCGCGGCGATCCCGGCGGCCTGCGCGCAGGCACGCGGGAACGGGGCCACGCTTGCCGCTATCGGCCTGGACCATGCGACCTTGTTGCAGTCCTGCACCTCCCCTGGCGGCCACTTCAGGAGCACCGCCGGCGTCGGGGCGGACCTGCCGGGGCTGTTCGAGCAGGCCGGCACGATCATCTTTCGCCCCAAGCAGGCCAGCGCCCACGACTACACCGACCAACTCTTCCGTTCCCGCGCCGACTACGTCGCGGGCAGCGGCCAGCCGCGCGAGCCGGACGAGCGCGCCGGCTCGTCCCTGATCTGGATCGGGCGCGCCGTGGCCAAGCCGGCCGGCGGCGAGTCCATCGCCTACCGGGTGCGTCTCAGCGCTGACGGCGCTCCCTGGCGTGGGCCGATCTCGATCGACGCCTCGCTCGCGCTGCTCTACGGCGACGGCAGCGTGGCGACCGTGCCAGCGCCTAATCCCGACATCTGCGTGTATCGCCCGGGGCGTCCAGAGGACTGCGCCGATGTGTGGCTGACGGCTGTCCCCACACGCTCCAGAGCCTATGTCCCGTCGGTGGTGAAGGCGGCGCCGTAAGTCCAGAGCGCGACGCGGCCTGGGCTATGGCGCGGCAATCGGCAGGAAGATCCGCGCCACGTTTACCATCGCCTCGCGCGGCCCGAAGAACTGCGTCGTCCCGTCGGCGAGCAGCACGAGCAAGCGATAGCGCTGCATGCCCGGTGGCGGCGCGTCGATCCAGCGATAGTCGGCACCGGCCGCAGCGCCGCCACGCGCCGCGATGGGCGGGGTGATCAGGGACCAAGGTCCATCGGCGGTCGCCCGCTCTACGCGGAACCCCACCACATCGACCTCGCTCGCGGTCTCCCAGGCCAGCACGACCTGTCCGCGCGGATCCACCGCTGCCGTGAAATAGATCAGCAGCGCGGCGGTCGGCGGTTGGGTCGCGGTCGCCGCACCCACCGATGTCGGTGTGGCGGTCGAAGTGCCTGCCAGCGCGGTCGCGCTCGGCGTCGGGGTGGGCGTCGCCTCCGGCTCGCCGTTCGCCACCGCCCAATCCGACAGCTCGCTGATGCCGTCGCGCGTGATCGACGTGTTGGCGACGAAGCTCGTCGCCGCGCAGTCCCAACCGCTGCCGGTGTAGCGGCAGACCTCGTCGAGCGCGTCCGCCGTGGCGAAAGGCAGCGTCAGGTCGACCGAGTAGTCCGCGGTGGCGGTGGTCTTAATGTCGCTGCGCAGCGCGTCGATGGTCCAGTACTCCCCGGTCATCTCCGGCGGGTCGGCGTTCGGATGGTCCGTCGGCACGTTGGTCACGCGCAGGCAGTCCAGGTCGCTGCCGTCATCCGTGACGTTGATCGTGACTAAGTCGGCGCCGCTGAAGAAGGTGTACGCCGCCGGCTCGCTGGCCGCCTGGATGCCGCACTGGACGCCGCGCGTGAAGAGCGGACCGCAGCCGGGCGAGCTGGTCCGGAAGGGCTGGAAGTCGATATCGCTGCCGACCGGGTCGCCCGTGCCGCCGGGGTTGGCGGCCAGGTTGAAAGGACCGCTGGCGTCTCCCCACCAGTTGTCTTCGGCGTCCAGCGTGGCGACGATGGAGTTGCTGGCGCCCGTGGTGTTGGTCTCGATGCAGTTGTCGTTGACGTGGATGTTGGCGACGTTGGCCGTGGTCACGGCGCCGCGGATGATGACGCCGATGACGTTGCCGGTGATCAGGTTGCCGCTGGCCGTGATGTGCGCGTCGGCACCCGCGATGTTCGAGAAGACCAGGCCGTGGTCGCCGTTTTCGATCAGGTTGTTGATGATGGTGAAGCTGCTCGCCTGGCTGCCAGTCTCGATTTGGATGCCTTCGCCCAGCGACGGTGACTCCAGGTCGGCATCGCGGACGACGTTCTCCGAGATCGTCAGGTCCTCGAAGGCGATCGCCACCTGGATGCCGGAGTCGCCGACCGACTCGATGACGTTCCCGCTGACCAGGCTCACCCCCGTCACCGGCGCCGTCACGCCACCGACGTTGCTCAGGTTCATCCCGTCGCGGCAGCCGGTGAGGTAGTTGTTCGTCACGGTGAGGCTGGATTGCGTGGCCCACAGCTCCAGGCCGGAAGCCGTGGCCGCCGAACAGCGGAAGGCGCTGTTGGTGACGCTGACCCCGGCGACGACCGCCGGGCCGGTGAAGTAGACCTGGCGCGCGCCGCCGTCGAAGGCAACCTTGTCCAGCGCCAAGTCGGACGAGCTGCCGGCGATGGCCAGCCGCATCACCCCGGCGCCGGTGTGGCCGATGGCGCGGATGTTGGCGATGTGCAGGATCGTAAAGTCCGCGGTGACGTCGAAGATCGGGTCGGCGGCGCTGGCCGCGGAGATCACGGTGGTCAGGACGCCGGGGGTCAGCAGGGCCTGCGGGTTGGGCAGGGGCCCGGGATCGACACCGACGATCGTCAGGGACTTGTTGATCGTGACGTTCTCGACATATGTCCCCGCGCACACCTGGATCGTATCGCCACTGGACGCCGCGGCGATGGCGGCGCCGATAGTGCTGAAGGCGGCACTCGGGCAGGCGAGGTCGTCGTCGACGACCAGCGTCGCCGCGGCGTGCAAGCGCGCGAGCTGCGCGCTGCCGGCGATCAGGCCCAGTGTCACTCCACATATCAGGACAAGCCATACAGTCGTTCGCGTTATCATGCTGTTCCCCCCTCGTCACTCGAACTACTCTCAAACGAAGTCGTACGCAAGCTGATTAACGCGAGATCATCCTGAAAGATACGGGCTGGACGAGATACAACGCTTTCGGAGATGGCGTTGACAAACACGCGCAAGAAGGGGTATCATGGCGGCAGTTCGTCCATCGTCGAGGCATCCCATCCATGATCTCCCGCAAGCTCCAACCCTTCGGCACCACCATCTTCAGCGAGATGACCGCGCTGGCGATGCGGCACGGCGCGATCAACCTCGCCCAGGGCTTCCCGGACTTCGAGGGGCCGCCGGGCATCGTCGACGCCGCGGTCGAGGCGCTGCGGAGCGGCCACAACCAGTACGCCCGCTCGATGGGACATCCCGAGCTTGTCACGGCGATCGCGGATAAGATCCGGGACTGCTACGGGTTGGACTTCGACCCGATGTCCGAGATCACCGTGTTCTGCGGCGCGACCGAAGGCATCGCCGCGTCGCTGCTGGGCCTGCTCGATCCCGGGGACGAGGTGATCCTGTTCGAGCCGTTCTACGACAGCTATCCCGCCTGCATCGCCCTGGCCGGCGCGACCGCGCGCTATTGCCCGCTGCGCTTCCCGGACTTCGCGCTGGACGAAGCGGCGCTGGCGGCGTTGTTCGGGGATCGGACGCGCGTGCTGGTCCTGAACTCGCCCCACAACCCCACCGGCAAGGTGTTCGGAGCTTCCGAGCTCGACCGGATCGCGAAGCTCTGCCAGGCACACGACGTGCTCGTCGTCGCGGACGAGGTCTACGAGCACCTGACCTTCGACGGCGTGCCGCACGTCCCGATCGCGAGCCTCCCGGGCATGCACGAGCGCACGCTGACGCTCTCCAGCACCGGCAAGACCTACTCGCTGACCGGCTGGAAGGTCGGCTGGGCGGCCGGGCCGGCAGCGCTCGTCGGCGCGGCCCAGGCCGCCCACCAGTTCCTCACCTTTTGCGCGGCGACCCCCCTGCAAGTGGCGATGGCGCGCGCCATCCGCGTCTACGGACAGGACTACTTCACCGCGCTGCGGGCCGACTACACCGTGCGCCGCGACTACCTCAGCGCCGCCCTCACCGAGGCCGGCTTCAAGGTCGCGCGGCCGGCCGGGACCTACTTCGTGCTGGCCGACTTCGGCGACCTGTGGGACGGTGACGACCGCTCCTTCGCGCGCCACCTCGTCGAAACCGCCGGCGTCGCGGCGATCCCGCCGAGCGTGTTCTACAGCGCCGCGCCCGACGAGGGCCGGCGCCTGCTGCGCTTCGCGTTCTGCAAGCGCATGGAAACGCTCGAAGCGGCCGCGGAACGACTGCGCAGGCTCAAGCTGTAACCGGGGCCGGCGGATCAAGCGCGCCGCGACGAGCGCAGCTCGCACCAGGCAAGCAGGATCATGACGGCGACGATGATGATGCCAGTAGTCATAACGAAATCCCCAACGGCTTGCCACATCGCACGCCGCTAGCGCGCTGACGATGCAAATGCCGTGCCCATCCCGATTTCGCAACTCGATCGACTCTGGTTACTCTGATCGCAACAAATCGCCCTGATCGAAGCGTCATCCAGGGCGGTGGGCATGGGTGAGAATGCCGCAGGCGTTGTGAGAAAACCCGCGGCTCGCGCCCGCGGCGGCCACTATCCTGCGATTCTTTGCGCATCGCGATCGGGCGCTGCTAGTATTGGCGGTCCGCCGCGGCTCCGGCCCTGCCACCTTCCCCGAAGCCGCTGCCCCGAATCCACGCTGGCCAGCCGAAAGTCCCCGCGCCTTCGAGGCCCGGCCGGGCGGCGTGCGGTGGCGGAACATGCCAGAAGAGAGTTGAAACAAGCGATGAAAGTACTGATGCTGGGCTGGGAATACCCACCCCATATCAGCGGCGGGCTGGGTACCGCCTGCCAGGGATTGACCACCGCCCTCGCCCGGCACGGCGTCGAGATCGACTTCGTCGTCCCCCGCTTCTACGGCGACGAAGACACCACGCACATGAGGCTCCTCGGCGCGAACCACGCCCCGTCGGTCGCATCGCCCGGCGCGAGGACGCTGACGGAATCTGGCGGTGTACCGAATCGTTCCGAGCGTGCCGGCGAGCGTTCCGCCGCGACCGGGGCCTCAGGTGGAAGGCCAAGCGGGGACGCTGAAGCGACTGCGGGCGCGGCGGTGGGAGACCTGCTACCGGGCGAAGCATCCACCCTTGAAGCCTCGGGGAACGCGCCCATTCACCTCGTCGAGGTTCCCGCTCGGCTCAAGCCCTACCTCACCCCCGAAGCGTACGCGCGCATGGTCGGCACGGGCGAGCTGCATCGGTGGATCAGCGGCACGGCGCAGACCGGGGAGGAGGGCCCCGAAGCCGGCGAAGCCGCGGCGGAGGCCGGGTCGGGCCGGGGCGCGCACGCTCGGTCGCCCGACGCGGCCATCGAGGCCGAACCGAACCACTACGGCGGCGATCTGTTCAGCGAGGTGGAACGCTACGCACGGCAGGTCGCCCGATTGGCGCGCGCGCGGAGCTTCGACCTGGTCCACGCCCACGACTGGCTGACCTGGCCGGCCGCGATGGCGGTGGCGCGCGCGCAGGGCGTGCCGCTGGTGACCCACGCGCACAGCCTGGAGTACGACCGCAGCGGCGCGCACCCCGATCCGCGCATCTTCGAGATCGAGCGTACCGGCCTGCGGGCGGCGGACCGGGTGATCGCGGTGAGCTATTACACCCGCGGCGTCATCCACCGCGAGCACGGCATCCCGCTGGACCGCATCGCGGTGGTGCACAACGGCGTCTACACCCAGGCCGAGATCCAGAGCTACCGCGCCCGGCTGCCCGGTTCGCCGCGCAAGACCGTGCTCTTCCTGGGGCGGGTGACCTTCCAGAAGGGGCCGGAGTACTTCGTCCAGGCGGCGGCCAAGGTCGTGCCGCACGTGCCGGACGTGGAGTTCGTCGTCGCCGGCTCGGGCGACATGCTGCCCGCGATGATCGAACAGGTCGCGGCGCTGGGCCTGGGGCGCCATTTCCGCTTCACCGGCTTCCTCAAAGGCCCCGAGGTCGAGCGCACCTTCTCGATGGCCGATCTCTACGTCATGCCTTCGGTGTCCGAACCCTTCGGCATCTCCGCGCTCGAGGCGATGAGCTACGATACGCCGGTGATCATCTCCAAGCAGTCCGGCGTCTCCGAGCTCTTGCACCATGCGCTCAAGGTCGATTTTTGGGATGTCGATTATCTCGCCAACTTGATGATCGGCACCCTGCTCTACCCCGAGCTGCGCGCCGACATCGTCGGAATGGCCCGCGAGGAAGTCCGACAGATCCACTGGGACGCCGCAGCCGAAGCGGCGGTGGCGGTGTATCGCGAGCTGTTGGAAACGACATGATAAATTACGATGAAAAACAGTATGATGAAGTCGATCATCGATGATGATGTGATGATGGTGTAACGGCGTCTGAATCGCGATGACACCTCATTGTGACGCCTACATCGTGAATACCTGGGTCGTGTGAGACCTGAGTCGTGATGAAATTGTGATGACGAACGCAAGTTGATGTGGAGGAGTGGGGCTTGGCCGGGTGGGGGACATGCCGGCAGGTATCGGGTCTCGTTCGAGAGCCGACGCCCGCCTCAACTGAAAGGAGTGCTGCAATGTCGTCTGTTTGCCTGTATTTCCAGATTCACCAGCCGCTGCGGCTGAGGCCGTTCTCGTACTTCCAGGTCGGCCGCGAGCACGACTATTTCGACGCGGCCGACCGCGATCGCCTGCGCCGGGTTGTCGAGACCTGCTACCTCCCGCTCAACGCCGCGATCGGCCGGCTCGTCGCACGCCACGACGGCCGCTTCCGGGTCGCCTTTTCGATCAGCGGCACCGCCATCGAGCAGCTCGCGCGCTACGCGCCCGAGGCGATCGAAAGCTTTGTCGCGCTGGCGGAAACCGGCGCGGCCGAGTTCCTCGCCGAAACCTACTACCACAGCCTGGCCTCGATGTACGACGCCGGCGAGTTCCGCGCCCAGGTCCACCAGCACGCGGCACATATCGAGGCGCTCTTCGGCCGGCGGCCCTTGGTGTTCCGCAACACCCGGTTAATCTACAGCGACCGGATCGGCGCCCTGGTCGAAGGCCTGGGCTTCCAGGCGGTGGTCGCCGACGGTGCCGAGTACGCGGTGGGCGGCAAGGACCCGCACCACGTCTACTTGCGCCCAGGCGGCAAGCTGCGGCTCCTGCTGACGGATCACCGGCTGTCGGACGAGCTGGCGCGCGGCGGCGCCGGCGCAGTGGTCCAGCAGTTGAACGCGCTCGGTGACGCCGCGGGATCCGCGGAAGCCACCGCTTCGGACGCCGGAGACGGAGCCGGAACCGTGGATGCCGCGGTGGTCAACTTGTCTCTGGACTACGCGAGTGTCGGCCACGGGCAGGTGGCCGAGACCGTGACCCTGCTGGACGCGCTGGCGGATTCGGTGCTGGCCGCGCCCGGCTGGGACTTCCTCACCCCCAGCCAGGCGATCTTCCGCCATCGACCGGCCGGCACGCTCGAATGCCCGCGCCCGCTGGTCTGGGCGGACTCGGCGCGCGAGCTCGCCGCCTGGCAGGGCAACCACATGCAGCAGGGTGCCCTGCGGCGGCTCTACGACCTGGGGCCGGAGCTGCGCCGGCGGGGCAACCCGGTGACCATGGAGCTGTGGCGCAAGCTTCAGACCTCGGACCACTTCGACTACATGGCCATCCGCAGCGGCACCGAAGCGACGGCGCGGGTGGCGGCCAGCCCCTACCCGAGCCCCTACGACGCCTTCATCAACTACATGAACGTCGTGACCGACTTGTCGGCGATGGTGGGTGTCCAGTGTGTCGATGGGTCCCACGGCAGTCTGTAAATTCTACGGGTGGGTGCGGACGAATCGTCTTCAACGGGCATTGCATCCACGTTTGACACCCGCTAGGGTGTCAAATTGTGGTCAGAATTGGCGTTGGCCGGTGGCTTGCCTGTGCGCACTACTGCGCGTACAATTGGCCCAGTGACATCACCCCGCCGCCGACCAGCCCTGAATGTCACGCTAACGCCCAGCGCGCTAGCCAGGCTTGAAAGACTCACCGAGTGGGGGGGCTGGCCGAGCAAGTCCCAGTTGTTGGAGCACATGATCCAGCGCGAATGGATCCGCGTCAGCCGTCTTGAACAGGCGATCGCCGACATCCACGAGGTACTTGAGCCGCTCGCCGTCGAGGCCTGCGCAGAGCCCGTCACCGACGACGACATGATCGTCGTTAGCGACTGCGGCGCGTGCCCAAGTTGTCGGGCGCGGGCGGCGCTGAACATGCTCGACCTTGATCTCGCGCCAGCGGTCGGGGCGAGCGGGACGGTGGAGTAGGCTATGTCGCCAATTCACGCTTCACTCATAGCGGCAGCGCGCGACATCATTGAGCAGATGATGGCACGGGCGGCGGCGGCGACACCGACCTCGACCGACTCGTCGCCATCAGGTGTAATAGACCGCGGCGGGCTGGGGTGGGACATTGACGTACCAGGCGGTATTCGGGGTATGTTCGAGCGTCGAGAGGATGCCCTGTTTCATGCCGCCGCCCGTGCCGATGTAGCTTTCCTTGCCACGCTAGCTGCCGCGGGGCTCGTACTAAAGGAAGCGGTCGAAGCCTGGTCACCGTTCGACGACCCGGAAGGACAGTCCCTGGAAGGTGCTACCGAAGCCATCGACTCCGTCCTCTTTGTTCTGGACGAGGATCTGAGGTGATAACGTATGCCCACCTACGCCAAGAACACCACCGTCGACGCCGGCGCATCCCGCGCCGAGATCGTGGGCGAGGCGGTCGACGGGCATATCGAGGAGATCATCGAGACCGGGGCGGTGACGCTGGCTCTGCCGGGCCGGGCGCCGCTCCTGCTCACGGGGTGATCGTGTAGGTGTCGCGGGTGGGCGGCCGGTGGGTACGAGCCACCGGCCGCCCGCGATGGAGGGTAAATCCATCGCCCGCATTGTAATCCGAAAAGTGGAGGGTATCCATGCGATTTCTTGCAGAGTTTGCGTGCAAGTGCGTGCGAGCAATCGGCCGGGCTAGATCGGCTCGCGCCCTGGTCGGCGTCGTCCTGATCCTCTACCCGCTCGGGTCTACGGTGGATCCGGCGGTACTGCGCCTCATCGCCTCCGTGCTTCTAGTGCTGATGTTCATCCCCCCCGTGATCCTCGTGCTGGGGTGGGCGCACAATCAGCGCAGGCGGTGCTCACCGCCCGACGGCGCGATTTCGGCCACTTACAGGGTGGTCCGTTGATCGTCATCACCGCCGAGCGCCAGGCGCGATTCGACCACGACTCCCGTAGGCGCGCCGAACACTACGACAGGCCCTACGAGCGTGTGCTACTCGCAGATGTCCTCGCCAGGACAGGGGGGCGCTGCTGGTGTTGCCACCGCGTGCTGACGCTGGAGATCTTCCACGCCGACCACCGCAAGCCGCTCTCCCGCGGCGGCTGGCACACGCTCGCCAACGTCTGGCCGGCGTGTGCAGAGTGCAACCAGCGGCGGGGCAATCGGGCTGTGTCCGATATCCCGCCGCACCTCCCGCGGCGGATCCAGGACGCGCTGTGGCAGGAATTCGGCATCGATGCACCGCGCGCCTGCACCATCGGCGTCGGCGGTGTGATCGACGCCTCGCAGTGTTGGACGGTCGTACTTGAGATGTCGGCGCGCGCGGCCGAGACGGCGATACGCCAGTCAGCGGTGCTCTCCCGGGCTGTCGGGTGGCC
>CAZCJG010000012.1:0-27157 GCA_964498575.1 uncultured Anaerolineales bacterium
GAAGCTGGCGGCGACGGGCTGCGGGGCCGGCGCGGCTTGGGGGGTCTGCGCCGACTGGGTTCCGGGGGGCGGCGACCCCGCCGCCGGCTGGGCCGGCCCGGGCGCCTGGCGGGTCTCCGGCGGTTGCGTCGGCTGGGCCGAGACGAGCGATAGGCTGGCGGCGAGGGCGACCACCGCGGCGGCGACGGCACGGCGGAGCGGGGGGGCGATCAAGCCCGCCCGGCGGTGGGGAGTGAGGGTGCTTGTCTGGCGCGGCATGGGGTTGCGGTGTTGGATTGCAGGTCGCCTGCGGACTGGGGAGGTCAAGGTATCGGGAGGCGGTCTCAACGATAGCACGGCGGGGCTTAGGGAGTGAAGCGGAGGACATCAACCCGATTCATCCCCATGTCACGATCTCAACCGGGTGAATCGAGCGCCGCGACCCCTTCCGGAATGCCCTTCCGCCTACTCAATGTCCGCGTAGGTCTGTGTACCGACCTTCTTCCGGACCCGCAAGATAAGTATCGCGGCGTCATCGTCGTCGACACGGTAGATAAGACGCCGACCCTCGATGCGGATACGGTAGCGGTTCGGGCGCTCGCGCAACTCCTTGGCACGCCCGGGCCGGGGCGTCGCCGCGAGTGACTCGATCAAGCGCCGGATGCGCTGGCGGTCGTTGCCGGGCACCCCCCGAAGATCACCCTTCGCCTGCTCAGTGTACCGGATGCGATACGGCACCGACCCCCTCTATCGCCTCTATCTCACGCCAGACGTCGGCATGATCGTAGGTCGCCTCTGTGCCGGCGGCCAGGCGTGCTTCGATCTCATCGACTGCACGGATGTCTTCGGCTTCTTCAAATGCTTCGGCGATGTATGCTTCCAGCGATTCGCGGATCACGTCGGATACCGTCTCGCCCCGTAAGGCGGCGACGGCCTTCGCGCGCCGGCGGAGGGTTTCCGGAAGAGTAATCGTCAATTTGGCTTCCATGTGGCACCTGGATACAGTGATCTGTAAAGCAGTATAGGCGCATCGCTGTAAACATCAAAGTTGAGGGCGATCGGGCGACCGCCTCTCCTACCGCAACCTCAACCGTCCATCCTCCCCGCCACCCTCCGCCGCGCCCACCCGCCAGCGGTCGCCCGAGTCGGAATCGTAGACGCCCACGCCGAGGGCGAGGTCCGCGGCGTCGATCCCCGCCGGCACCTGGATCTGGTGGCGGTCGGCCACCACCTCGCCCGGCAGCCAGCCGGCGAAGGGGCGCGCGCCATCCGCCGGCGCGCCGTCGTGCTGCGCCAGCGGCCGCCCATCCGCCCCGAACAGGTGCGCGAAGACCTTGCCGTCCCCGCCGGGTGTCTCGATCGCCTGCCAGTAGAGTGTCAGAGTCAGGGGCGACCCGGCCA
This sequence comes from uncultured Anaerolineales bacterium, assembly GCA_964498575.1. GTDB lineage: Bacteria > Chloroflexota > Anaerolineae > Epilineales > Epilineaceae > CAZCJG01. The sequence continues at coordinate 1,381 of CAZCJG010000012.1, forward strand.
CGATCGGATCGGGATCGATGTCGTAGCCCAGGAGCTTGACCGCGGTGCCAAACGTCGCCTCGACCGTGTGGGCCATCGGCGGTGGCTCGAAGATCCGCGGCGGCCCGTTGACCCGGATCGCCCCGAGGTCGATCGCGTCCGCGGCGAGCGGGCCGGGCGAGAAGGTCTCGGGCGGCCCCCGGCTCACCATCAGCCGGTAGGCGCCGCCGTCGATGTCCGCCGGCACGCGCAGCACGTAGCGTCCGCGCAGGATCTCGCGCTCGCCCCAAGCGGTGGGGGGATAGTCCTGGGCGATCGGGACCACCGCGATCGGGCGCGCCGCGGCCGTGCTATCCGCCTCCCCATCGCGCATCAGCGCGAAGGTCAGCTCCGGCGGGCCGTCCGCCGCCCCGAAGTGCGCCCAGGTCACGGCCGTCGTGAAGCTGCCGCCCGGGGGGATTTCGCCCTCCGGCGGGTCCGTGTCCAGGATCGCCAGCTCATCCGGAAAAGCGGCGATCGGCGCGACGTCCTCCCGCGCGCGCTTGCCGCCTTCGGGGAGCAGGTGGATCGTCGCGACCGGGGCGGCCTGGCCGGTGAAGGGCGCGGGTTCTCCGGGACTTGTCGTCGCGGGCCGCGGGCCGGCCCGCGCCTCACCTGACCAGGGCAGGGCTTGGCCCGCTTCGTCGAGCAGGATGAGGTCGGCGGTGTAGTCGCCCGGCGGCATCGCGCGGTCCAGGTCCAGCGTGAACCAGCTCGTCACGCGATCGCCCGCCCGCCACTGTTCGGCCAGGTAGCCGTTGGTGTCGGCCTGGGTCCAGGTGGAGCCGTTGGCATCCCGCAGGTGCAGCGCGAAGCCGCGGGCGGCGGGGGGCGGGTGGATGACGGTCCATTCGACGGGGACGATCAGCGGCTCGTCGCGCGGGGCGGTGCGGGTGTGCGAGGGCCCTCCCGCTTCCACGGCGATCTCGCCGTTGCCGACCAGGCGCGTCTCGCCAGGCCGGCGAAGCGCCCCGGCTGGCGGCGAAGCGGGAATCACGTAGCGTATCACCGGCTGAGGCAGCTCGGCGATGCGCTCGCTGGACCGAGCGTGCGCTTCCAGCCAGGCCGTCGCCGGCGCGTCGTCGGGAAGGTAGGAGCTCAGGCGGTAGTACACCAGGTCGCGCCCGCTCGGCCGGTCGGGCAGCGGCAGCGCGAGCAAAGGCTCCGCCCAGACCGCGCGCTCCGCCGTCTCGGGCGCGAGAAACACGATCGTCGGATGCTTGTAATGCTGCGAGAGCAGGACCGGCGTCCGCCCCGCGGCGATATCACGCGCGGCAGCGCGGGCCACCGCCGCGTAGTCCGCGTTGAAGATCGCGGCGGTCTCCGGGCGGCGCACCCAGTCGGCGAAGTAGTCGCGGATGGTGGTCAGGCCGTCGAGCAGGATGACGAGCGCGATGAAGACGAGTGAGACACGCGGCAGGGCACGGCCGAACGCGATTGATCTCGCTCCACCACGATCAACCCGCCGCACCCACCGCTCGACCCACTCCCCCGCCGCCACCAGCGCGATCGCCGGCACCAGCGCCAGGGCCGGGAACATGCCGAAGATGCGCTGGCCGGCCGGCTGCATCTCGTCGGTGAGCAGGCCGGGCAGGGCGAGGGTGAGGATCCAGAGCACCGGGATCGCGTAGCGCAGGTCGCGCGCGCGGCGCAGGCAGATCGCCAGGCCGACGAGGAAGAGCGCGGCGACCAGCGGTTGGAAGATCGCCCGGCCGGGCAGGTTGTAATGCCAGCGGGGATCGCCCTGGCCGGGCACGACGAAGGCCAGCGCGGTGCGGCGGAGGTTGCCCCAGTAGACGTCCACGAGCTCGGCGCCGGAATACCGCCGCCAGGCCAGCACCTGGTTGGCGCGCTCGACGAAGTCCGCCGGGTGGCGCCAGAAGTACAGGCCGAGCGGGGCGAAGACCAGCGCCGCCGCCAGGATCGCGATCCCGATGCCCGGCAGGCGCCGGCGCCAGGTCGCGAAGTCCACCACCGCCGCGTAGACCAGGAGCACCGCCAGGAAGACCGGGAAGAAGCGCGCCGCGAGGTAGGTGTAGAGCACGAGGCCGGCCAAGGCCCCGCCCAGCGCCCAGTCGCGCCGCCTTCCGCCCCGCCAGCCGCGCCACAGGCAGAAGACCGAGGCGGCCTCGATCGGCGGGATGAGGATGTTGGGATAGCCGTTGCGGCTGACGACCAGGTGCCAGAAGCTGAAGGCGACCAGCGCCGCGGCGACCAGGCCGATCCGCCGGCCGTAGAGCGCCCGGCCCAGAGCGTAGGTGAGGGGTACGGTGAGGATGCCGACGAAGGCGGAGGTCAGGCGGATCGCGGTGGCGGTCGGGCCGATCGCGGCGAAGAGCAGCGCCATGACGTACATGTACAGCGGCTCGCGGCCGGTGTAGGCCGGGAAGTACAGCGGCCGCGCCCCGGCCACGATCTCCTTGGCCATCAGGCCGTAGACCGCCTCGTCGAAGTGCAGCCCGGGCGGCCAGCGGTCCAGCCCCACCAGGCGCAGCGCGGCGGCGGCGAGGATCACGGCGAGGAGCAGCCAGGGGATGCGGCTGGCGCTCGTCGCCGGCGCGGGGACGCGGGTCGTCGCGGGGACGGTGGACATGGCGCGGATGCGGCTTCCGCCTCAGCGGCGCATCAGGAACAGCAGGAAGAAGACGTCGTAGAGCGCGTGTGTCCAGGCGACGATGCCGAAGCCGCGCAGGACGAAGATCGCGCTGAAGGCCAGGCCGCCGATGAAGCGGAATAGGAAGGAACCCAGGCCGAAGCTGTCGCCGAAGGGGCCGATGTAGTGGATGAGGCTGAAGACGAAGGCGGAGACCAGCACCGCGGTCAGCGCCGCCGGTCCCGGCGCCACGCCCGCGCGCGTGAGGCCCCAGGCCAGCCCCCCGACCAACAGCACCCGGAACAACAGCTCCTCGTACAGGCCCGCGCCGAGCGACAGGACGAGCTGCTGGCCGAGGGATAGCGTGGGCTGGCTGGCGGCGCTCAGCATCGAGGGGCCGCCGCCGGTCGCGATGAAAGGCGAGAGCACCGCGGCGGTCAGCCAGCCGATGACCACGCTGAAGAGCACGGCGAGCACGGCGCTCTCGGCCAGCATCGCGGCGAAGACGCGCCGGTCGATGGGGACGGGGTGGCTGCGCTGCTCGTGGATGACGAAGGCGATCGCGACCGCGATCAGCGCGCCGACCAGGACGACCGGGCTGCGCAGGCCGAGCCATTGCAGCCCGGAGCGCAGCAGCGCGTCGGCCATGTTGCGCACGCCGCTGGTATCGGCCAGGCTGCGGTTCATCAGCGCCGCCAGCGCTTCGTAGAGCAGCAGCAGCGGCAGCGCGAAGAGCAGGCTGTAGGTATGCGTCCGGCTGAGGGTCCAGTAGGTCTCGAAGCTCATCGGTGATCGATCAACCTTTGCGGCTACGGAGCTTCCGGCAGATCCAGCCCCAGCTCGCGCAGCCGCTGGGCTACCCAGGCGTAGTCCGCCTCGGCAATGCTGACCAGCGGGCCGGCCGCGGTCACCGGCCGGAGCGCGCGGGCGAGGTCGGGATGGATGGCGAGCTCCTCCAGCGCCGCGGCGTCGGGCAACTCGAGCACGATGCCGTCGATCCGGCGCGCCGCGCCGTAGTGCCCGGTCCAGGCCTTGATCCGCAGCGCCAGGCTGCCCGGCAGCGCGCCGCCCTGCAGGGCTTCCCAGCGCGCGACCTGGACCTCGCCGCTTTGCCCCAAGCGTTCCTGGGCGGCGCGCGCGGAGGTGGCGGTCACCCGCCAGCGGCCGCCGGCCTCGGGTTCGGCGAGCTTCTGGAGCCAGCCCAAGGTCGCCACGTCGAGGACGGGATGGAGCGGCGTGACCGTGCCGTCCTCGCCGACCCGCAGCGTGCCGCGCGGGTCCCGTACCGCGACTGACCGAGGGTGGATCTCCAGCGCCCCCAGCGCCGTGGCCAGGGCCCGGCTGACCGGCGGTGTCGCGCCGGCCGCCGCCAGCGTCGGCGCCAGGCGGTCCAGGATCACCGCGCCCGGCTTGGCGCCGGCCAGCGCCGCGGCCAGCCGGTCGAGGAGCTCCGAATCGGCGGACTGGATCAGGCACAGGCCGGTGCGCACGACGATGCGCTCGTGCAGCGCCTGCCACTCGGCGATGGTGCGCGCGACGTTTTGCGGCAGCTCGGCGCCGGAGAGCTCGGCCAGGCGGGCGATGACGCGCGAGCCGTCCCAGCCGTTTTGCTGGCCGCGGTACAGGCTGGCGCGGGTCAGGCCGTAGGTGATCGCGCGGTCGGTGGAGACGCGGTCGGCGAACTGCTCGATCTCGTGCAAGGTCGTCACCGGCACCGGGCCGAGCGCGACGATCTGGAAGTTGGGCTGGACGACGATCCGCTCCCCGGCCGGCGCCTCCTCCTCGGGCGCCTCGCCCCTGGCCAGCAAGTGCCGCCCGAGCGCCGTCAGCCGCCAGGCCACCTCGTCGCCCGCCTTGCCGAGCCCGAGATCGGCCAGGCCGAGGCGGTGGAGCGCGCGCAAGACCTGCCGGACGAAGTCGCCTTCCACCTTCTTCCAGCCTTCCGTGCCGCTGTTCACCGAGCCGAAGCTCCAGGCCTGGCGGTTGGTGTCGCGGTGGTAGCGGTGCTCCGGCGGCGCCTGGCGGCCGTAGCCATAATAGCCGTAGCCCGTGCGCGGGGGCGGCCCGGGGTCGATCAGGAAGTCGCGATGGGCCAGCTTCAGCTCGCGCAGCAGCACGGGCACGCCGACCCAGGCGCCGCCCCGGTCGAGCTTGCCGGCCAGGGTAGCGACCAGCGCGCGCGCCTGCGTCACCGGCTCGGGCGTGGTCGAGCGCTCGTGACCGTAAGCGGGCTGCCAGGCGGCGTGCCGGAGCTGAGCCAGCTCGTTCCAGCTTCGCGAGACGAGGTAGGCGACCAGGCAGCCGTAAACACGCCCCGCCAGGGGTTGCGCCCAGAACGGCGCGGCCGCGGCTTCGTCGGCGTCCAGCCGGCCGCCGGGGGCACCGCGGATCAGGTCGAGGTCGGCCAGGAGCAGGCGATCGAAGTGGACCTCGGGCACCTGGGCCTCGGATGCCACCGCCTTGATATCGACGCCGATCCCGAGCTCCGCGCACACCAGCTTGAGGTCGCTCTTGGAGAGCAGGCCGGTCTTGAGCAGGGTCGGCCTGGTCCGGGCGATGAAGCGCCACAGGAAGAACAGGCGCCGACCGGTCTCCGCCGCGTCGCCTTGCTCCTCGCGCTCGATGCGCGGTGGCGGCAGCTCGGGCAGGGGGGCGGGCGACGGGAGACGCGGCCAGATCTCGGCCGGGATGACGAACTCGCGCCCGACGCCGAGGTCCAGCACGCTCCCCTGCGCCGGCCCGCGCCCCAGCGCGAGCCCGCTGGCCTCCAGGCGGGCCAGCACATCCTGGAACGCCCGGCTACCCCTGGCGCTCGCCGACCCGGTCACGCGCTCCGGCGCCGACCAGGCATAGGTCCGCTTGGTCTTGGGCGGCGTCACGTCGCCCAGCTCGCCCAGGCTGTCGACCAGCGCCTCGCGCGTCTGGTACCCGCCCGCGCGTTGAATATGGTCGAGCGCCATCCGCGCCGCCGGGTCGAGCCCCGCCAGGCGCGTCTTGACCTGCTCGGGCTGGCCAAACAGCTTGGCCAGGTGGGTCGCCAGGGCTTCCTTGCCCGTGCCGCGCGGGTCGATGCCCGCCAGCCGCGCCATCTCGGTGATCACCGCAGCGCGATAGCCGCGCAGCAGCTCGCCGAGCGGGGGGCGTTTGGGTGGGGGCTGGGCCGTGCTCATGCCTCAAGCCCCCGCGCCGGAGACGACCTTCGGCGTGTGGCCGGCGGCCTGGATCGCGGCGACCAGGTCGGGCGCGTCGGCCGCCGCAACCAGGAAGCAGGTGTCGCTGACCTGGTAGACCTGCCGGGCGGCCAGGGGTGTGCGCAGCGCCACCTCGCGCGCGGTCGGCGCGTCGGCGAAGGTGATCACCGCCAGATCCTGATACAGGTTGACCAGGCCCCAGCGCGCGGCGATCGCGCCGATGGCCGCCCGCGGCTCGTCCGGCAACTCCCAGCCGAGGTCATGATAGGCCTGGGCGATCGTCTCCGGCGTCGCGCCGCGCGTCAGGTCGCGCACCACCCGCGCGGCGTCGATCTCCCAGGTCGCGTCCCCGTCCTCGACCCCGCGCAATCGAAAGTGCCGCGCCAGCAGGCCGAGGAGCGGCGCGGCGGCCCCGGTGATCGGCGCCGACAGCGTGCCGTCCGGTGCCTGGCGGATCGCGGGGATGGCGCCGGCGGGCGGCGGACGGTCGGCGAGCAGCGCGGCGCCTAGTGCCGTCAGCCGCAGCGCCGCCAGCTCGCCATCCCCGCCGCGGGCGGTGTCGACCAGCCCGAGCCAGGTCAGCGGCCCCTCGATGATGAGCTTGAAGCAGGGCCAGGCGACCAGGGTCCAGGCCGTTTCAGATCCGGGCACTAAGAGCTCGCCCTTGTCGTCGCGCAGCCCCCACGGGCCGACGTGCAAGGAGGGCACCCAGATCTCGGGCGCGGCATCGTACAACCAGCGCAGCGCCGGCCGCGCGGCGACCCAGCCGCCCGGCTCGCCCTCGCGGGCGGGCGGGGGCAAGCGGCGTAGCCACAGCAAACAGTGCTGGCGGCGGTTGTGCAAGCTGACCGAGTAGGCTTCCGGCGAGAAGTTCCAGACCCGCTGGCGGCGCAGCACCTCGAAACGCGCGCCCCGGCGCTGCAGGCAGTCGAGCTCGGTCCACAGCAAGTAGGGCAGGTCCAGCCAGCCGTTGATGAAAGCGGCGATCTGCTGCGCGGGCGCCAGCGCCAGCCAGGCCTGGAGCTTGGCCTCGGGCACGGTAGCCCAGACCAGGGACGAGGCCCGGGCCGCGGCGGACGCAGAGGATGGGGCGGAAGACCGGGGTGAGCCGGGCGACTGGGGGACCGCACCCCGCCGGGGCGCGGGCGCGAGCTCGACCAGGCCGAGCACCTGGGCCAGCTTGAAGAAGAACTCGCCCTCCTCGGCGCCCAGCAGCGCGTCCAGGGCGTGCGCGACCGGCGCGGGCAAGCCGCTGCCGAAGGAAGGGATCGGCACGAGGTCGGCCGGCTTACCGCCGGGCGTTGGCGAGCTGCCGAGCGGCAGCGGCCAGGCGCCTTGGCGGGCAGGGAGAGGATCCTCCGGCGCAACCGAAGCCGGATCGACGGCGCCGATGGCCGGCATGGCGAGGAGCAGCTTCAGGCAGGTGCCGAGCGGATCGCCGGCCGGGCGCAGGGAGGCCGGGATCGGCGCCGTGGCCGGTGGGGTCAGGAGCTCCAGCGGAAGCAGCCCGGGATACCAGTCCGGCAAGACATACATCGCCGGGCCGCGCACATTGAGGGGCAGCAGGAGGTAGCCTCTTTCGTGGAGCTCGGCCAGCTCGTTCCGCAGCGCGGGCTTGGGCATGGACGTGCCCAGGACGGCCGGGGCGAGGCGTTCGACCACCGGCACGAGGCCATCCCCCCCGGCGACGAAGCCGCCCCAGGCCGCCGCCGCCACCAGCCCGCGCTCGCGGGTCGAGAGCCGCGCGAGCGCGCCGGCGATCTTGTCGGGATCGCGATACGCGGCCGCGACTTGCTCCATGATCTCCGCCCGCTTCTGCCCGCGCAGGGACCAGCCCAGGCTGCGGGCGATCGCGCGCAATTGGGCCAGGGTCGCGTGGTTCAGCCGCTCCGAGATGGCCAGCGCCACATGCGCCTGGTCGATCGCGATGGGGTTGCCCGGCGGCCTGCGGCCGAAGAGTTGGCGCAAAGCATTTGCACTGGCCTCGGCGCTCGGGTCCGAGAAGCCGGCGGCGGGCGGCCCGGAAGATGCGGGGACGCCCGCTGCCAGCCGTCCGGGGTATGCTGGGGGAAATCCGGCGGATGCCGGCGGCACGCCGAAGACGGGGCCCGGCTCGACGTCGATCGCGGCGTCGATCGCCCCGAACAGCTCGTCCTCGTCAAGGCCAAGGTCGTCGAGGAGGTCATACAAGCTGTCGATATCCAGGCCGAGCACGTCCGCCACGTCGTCGAGGTCCAGGTCATGGACGTCGAGGTCCTCGTCGCCCAAGACCAGGTCCAGGCGCGTGATGATCTCGCGGGCCAGGCTATCCAGGTCCCGCGGGATGTGTCGGGGGTGGTGTCGGCTCACGCGGTTGCCGGCTCCGCCAGCACGGTGTCATCGGCTTCCCCGTCGGCCCGGGGTTCGCCGGCGGCCGTTTCAAGCGCATCGACCTCGTCCGCGTACAGGATCGCGTAGCGGTAGCCTTGCTCGGTGAGGAAGAGCTGTCGGTTGGCGGCGTAATCCTGGTCGCAGGTGTCGTGGCTGACCAGGCTGTAGAAGTGGGCCAGCGCGCCGGACTTCTTCGGGCGCAGGATGCGCCCCAGCCGCTGCGCCTCCTCCTGGCGCGAGCCGAAGGTGCCGCTGACCTGGATCGCGACGTTGGCCTCGGGCAGGTCGATCGAGAAGTTGGCGACCTTGGAGACCACCAGGCGGCGCAGCTCGCCCTCGCGGAAGGCGGAAAAGAGCCGCTCGCGCTCGCGGATCGGCGTCTTGCCGGTGATCAGGGGCGTGTCGAACAAGCCGGCGATGCGCTCGAGCTGGTCGATGTACTGGCCGATCACCAGCACCTGGTCGCCCCGATGACGCGTCAGGAGCCGCGCCAGGACGTCGACCTTGGCCGGGCTCTGGGCGGCGATGCCGTACTTCTCCTGCGGCATCGCCAGCGCGTAGGCCATGCGCTGGCCCTCGGGCATGGGGATGCGGATCTCCGTGCAGTCCGCGGTGGCGATCCAGCCCTGGGCTTCCAGCTCCTTCCAGGGCACGTCGTACTTCTTCGGGCCGACCAGCGAGAAGACCTCGTCGGCCCGGCCGTCCTCGCGCACCAGGGTGGCGGTGAGGCCGAGCCGGCGCCGGGCCTGGATGTCGGCCGTCGCGCGGAACACCGGCGCGGGCAGGAGGTGGACCTCGTCGTAGATCACCAGCCCCCAGTCGCGCTGGTCGAACAGCGCCAGGTGCGGGAAGCTCGCGTCGCCGCGCCGGCGGTAGGTCAGGGTCTGATAGGTCGACAGGGTGATCGGGCGGATCGTCTTGACCTGGCCGGTGTACTCGCCGACCGCCTCGCGCGGCACGGTGGTCTTGTCGACGATCTCGTCGATCCACTGCCGCACCGCGACCGTGCTCGGGGTGATGATCAAGGTGTTCGCGCCGATCGCCGCCATCGCCGCCAGGCCGACCACGGTCTTGCCGGCCCCGCAGGGCAGCACGATCACCCCGCTGCCGCCGCGCACGTCGCCGCCGGCGTAGAACACGTCGACCGCGTCGCGCTGGTAGTGCCGCAGGTGGAAGGGCGCGCCACCCAGCGTCAGCGCCTCGCGCAGGCCGATCTCGAAGGCTTCGCCGGCGACATAGCCCGCCAGGTCCTCGACCGGGTAGCCGAGCTTGATCAGCGCCTGCTTAAGGTGGCCGCGCATGGCCGGGTCGATCGCCAGCCGGAAGCGGTCCAGCGGCCGGTCGACGAGCGGGCGGATCGCCTTGTGGTGCAGCAGCTCGGTGATCAGGAGGTCGTCGCCGGAGACCAGCTCGAGCGTGTCGCCGCTTTTGACGAGCTTCAGCCGGCCATAGCGGCTCATCAGGTCCAGGATGTCGCGGCGGACGTTCTCCGGCAGGTCGTACTTGCTGTACTCGGCCAGCGTGGCGACGATGCCGGCCGCCTGCATCCCGCTGGCCGCCGCGTTCCACAGCGAGAGCGGGGTGATGCGGTAGGTGTGGATGTGCTCGGGCGACTTCTCCAGCTCGGCGAAGCGGGCCAACCCATCGCGCGCCGCCGCATAGCGCGGGCTGGCGACCTCGACCAGGACGGTGTGGTCGGACTGGATGATCAGCGGGTTCTCGGGGGTATACATGCGGTCAAGCTCGGCCGATCGGTGCTGGTTCCGACCCGATCTGCTCCGCTTCCCGCCCGACCTCCGCCAGCTCCCGCGCGATCGCCTCGGCCGCCTGCGCCCCCAACCGCATCGCCCCGTGCATGTTGGGGTAGCAGAAGGCGCCCTGGCGCCCGGTCGAGCGCAGGTTGGCGAAGCCGGCGAGGAAAGCCTCGACTTGCGCGAGATGCGGCTCGAAGCCCAGGGCGTAGACCGGGTAGGCGAAGGCGTCGCGGAAGACGTGGACCTCGGCGATGTCGTCCGCGGCCAGCAGGCCCTCCGCCTCCATGTCGGCGATCATCCGCCGCCGGGTCGCCTCGCCGCCGTTCCAGCGGTCGTCGCCGATCTCGCACGTGGTCTCGGCGAGCAGGACAGTGTGGTCCTCGGGCGCGACATGCATCCCGCAGCTCTTGGGCTCGGCCAGGCGGTGGAAGCTGCGATTGCGGTAGTAGACGTACTGCGCGTCCAGCACCCGCGGCCGCTTGACCAGGAAGCCGTAGACCGCGACCGGCAGGTGGCGCAGGTGGCCGGCGGCGGCCCGCACCTCGTCCGGCGCGGCCTGGCCCAGGGCGCGGACCAGCACGGCCAGCGGGATGGTCGACAAGCAGGCATCGCAAGCGATGGTCCGGGTCACGTCGCCTTGGGCATAGCGGACCGCGCGGACGGCCAGCCGGCCGGTGGCCGGGTCGCGCTCGGCGTCGATCCCGGTCACCGGGCTCTCCAGGTGGATCGCGCCGCCGCGGGCGCGGATGTGGTCCGCCAGCGCCAGCGGCATCTCGCGGGCACCGGAACGCGAGTAGTACAGGGTCTCCTCAGCCAGCGCGCTCTCGACGGCGGCGGCGCCCGCTTCCTTGACCCCCAGCCTGCCCAGCGCCTTCTTGACCACGTCGACCGCGGAGAGGCGCGGCATCTTCTGGCGCACGAAGGTCGCCGAGAGCTCGGCCGGCGGGATGCCCCAGTAGCGGTGGGTGAAGTCGCGGAAGAAGAAGCGGTAGAGCGGCCGGCCGTAGAGCTGGATCAACGCGTCCTCGGCGCTCACCGCCGTGATGGGCCGGAGCCGGTTGACCGCTTGCTGGGCGATCAGGCCGGCCATCGCCCAGGCCAGGGTCCACGGCGGGATGCCGCCGAGCAGGTCCGCGAACTCCAGCGGGTAGCGCCGGTAGCCCTTGCCGTAGCGGATGAGGGCGCGTTTTTCCACCGCGATCATCCGCTCGCCCATGAGCGCGCGGATGTCATCGAAGATCTCCCGGTCGAAGGCGTGGAGCTGGTGCACCCCGAAATCGTAGAAGTTCCCCCCCCGCTCCCGCCCGGCCGCCAGCCCCCCGACCACCTCGCCGCGTTCGAGCACGGTGACGCGGAGGCCGCGCTCCACCAGGACCCGCGCGGCGTACAACCCGCACACCCCCGCGCCGAGCACGACGACGTGCGCGGGATCGGAGGCGCTCGCAGCCGGTCCGGCGTGGCCGTTGGTGGAGGGGGTCGCGCTGTTCGTACCGTTGCTGCAAGTGGACGAAATCGTGTCGCGATCCTTGGCGGATGGCGCGGCTGGAGGGGTTGTAGGGTGGGATAGCATCAATGATTCAGGGGTTTGGATGCCGATTCTACGAATCAGGGCAATGCGTTCGCGAGATGCTTGGTCTTCGATGAGTGAGATTCGGTCAATATCTGGAGCGATGATTCGCAGCGCCAAAAGCACGCTTGATTCGAGATCCGTCAGTACAACCCTGTCCCACAGTGTTCCGACCTCGTTCCCACCAAAACCTCTGGCTGGGACATAGTGACAGTTGATCACACCGATGTCCAGTTCAGTTGTTCCAGACCTCAATGGGCGGAGGCGAAATATCCGTTCCGGTGTGTAAATGCGGTCTCTCGATTCGCCGAGACTGAGGGTAATGGCTTCAGAAACTTCTTGCTCATCGCTAGGAACTGAGCTTGCATCTACCATCTCTCGTGGGCTACCGTCATAACTTGGTCCACCCCAGCCGCCAGGACGGTCCTTTACAGAGGGGATCGCCGCTCGGAGCGCTCAAGTGGACCAAGTTATGACGGTAGTCCTACATTATAAATCGCCACCACCTCATCGTCAACTCCATTCCAGACTCTCGCGGTGGACTGGCGGCCCGCAGACCGCGGCAACTGTGCGACCAGCGCCGACGTACCCTCCCTCACGCGACCATCACTCGCCCCAGCCAGCGCTCCTGCTCCCGCCACCGCCGCACCAGCGAGGAATCCGGCAGCTCGACGTCCGCGAAGCCGATCGGCTCGTCGCGCTGCAGGGCGCGCTTGAACCGCGCGCGCGCCTCGCCCTCGGCTTCGAGCAGGGTGATCGGCAGCCAGCCCGCCGGGTCCGCGACGGCGCAGCGCTCGATCATACCGTAGGCCTGGTCGCCGCCGATGCCGTGCGGCACCGTCTCGCCGGCGGCGACGGCGCGCTTGGCGAAGGCGTAGACGCCGGCCAGGCGGCCGTGGGCCGGCGCCATCACCGGCCGGTGGTACAGCGCGGCCAGGGCGATGGCGCGGGTAGTCTCCAGGTGGCAGAGGTGATACGGCCGGTAGAAGAGGTAGAAGGGGCCGTCGCCGAGCTTGTAGTAGCTCAGGTACTGCATCTGCAAGGGATCGTCGCAGTGGCCGACGACGAAGACGCCGCCGCCCGGCTCGGCGCCGAGGATGTAGTCGACGACGCCGGCGTCCCCGTACTTGGCGAAGTCGAAGACCTCGAAGACCCGCTGCACCCGGTCCAGCCGCGGACCCTCCATGCCGGTGATCCACGGGACCAGGCCGGTGGCGTTGGCGACCAGGGCCATCTCGATGTTGAGCTTGGTGCCGTCGGTGTAGGCGCAGCACTGGATCGGGTTGAGGCGGCGGATGCGCGCTTCCTCGGCCAGGCCCTCGGCGGTCGCGTAGCGGTCCAGGAAGCCCTTGATATTGCCGGCCATCACGATGCGGAAGCCCCACATCTCGATCTCGTCGATCATCCGCGCCAGGACGCCGTGCTGGTCGCCCGCGTCGCTGGTGACGACCACGCCGGCGGCCGCGGCGGCCCGGCCGAGCAGCGGCCCGAGCGCCAGGTCGACCTCGGCGTTCATCAGGATCACATGCGCGCCGCGCTCGATCGCCCGGAGGCAGACCTCGGCCGCGAAGCCGTGGGTGTTGGTCGCCTCGACCAGCACGTCGCAGCCGAAGTCCGGCCGGTCGAAGAGCGGGAAGGGGCTTTCGGTCAGCGCGACCGTGCCCTCGCGCGGCAGGGGATCGCGCGGGCCCGGTCCGCCCCGCTCCGCCACGACGGCGAAGGGCTGGCCACAGGCTTCGGCCGCCTGACGCGCCTGGTCCAGGCTGAGGTCGGTGATCGACACCAGCCGCATGCCGGGCGTGTGCCCGACCTGCCAGGCGATGCCGATGCCCATCGATCCCGCGCCGACCAGGGCCACGCGGATCGGGTCACCGGCTGCCTCGCGGGCGCGCAGCGTGTCGAGCATCGAGCGGCCCGAAGGGGCGGCATGGGCGGTAAACATGGCGGGACCGATTCGGCCGCGAATGTATCACCGGCCGGGTAAGGGGTCAAACTAGGGGGATTATCGCGCCGAGGCGCGGCCCGCTTGAGATGGGAACGCAACGGCGTCGATATCGGAAACCGCCACGGCCACTTCGAGCACAATCGTCGATCTCACCAAAACGAACCCCGCCCCTTCCTCGTTTACCCCGGCAGCGCGCGATCGTCCCGACGGCTTGGACGGCCGATTGCGCGATCGGTTTGACAGCCTCAGGCATTTCGGCGCATCATCGCGGACCCGGCGACGCCTCACCCCCACCCTGCCCGTCCGGTCCCTTAACTCTTGTGGAGGCACGACCATGCCCCAAACCCGGCTCAACCTGCCTGCCCTGCGCGCCGGCCGCGTGCCATGGCTGCCGGAGACAAGGGCCCGCGACGGCGACGCGGGCGCGCCGCCCTCGCCGGTTGTCCGGGTCGCCCCCGTGCACCCGATCACCCGCCGCCATCTGTTCGGCCTGGCCGCCGGCGCGGCCGGGGCGATCGGCGCCGGGGCCGCCGGGGCCGCACCGCTGGTGCGCGCGCTGGCCGCCGACACGCCGCGGGACTTCGATCTGACCGTAACGCCCGAGCGCGCGGTCTTCAGCGTAGGCGGCCGGGTGCGCTGGACCATCGACCTGGGCCGCCTGGCGGGCCCCGCCCGGCTCAGCGTGGACCGCGGCGAGGACGCGATCGACCTGCGCCTGACGGGCGCGCGCTTCCCCGGCACGGACCTGTCGGCCGATCTCGAGGCCCACATCTGGCGCACCGGGAACGGCTGGCGGATGCGGCTGGCCTTCCCGGATCACGACCTGGTCGGCGAGGTCCCGTTCGTCGCCTGGCTCGTCGGCGAGAGCGCCTTGCACGGCCGCGCGCGTATCGCGGGCGCCCGCCAGGCGCTCGGACGGCAGGCGCACCTGGCCCTCGGCGGCAGCGCGACCGCCAGCTTCCAGCCGGATTGGACGCTGCGCCTGGCCGGCACGCGGATCGGGCGGATCGAGGGGCTGGCGCCGGCGCCTGAGTCCCGGTCGGGGGAGCCGGGATCAAGCCGACGTTCCACGCTGGACGCCGACACCGTCTCCATCCGCCTGCCCCACCTGTCCGCCCCCAGCCTGCTCGACCCGCCGGCCGCGCGGCGCTCGCTCGTCACCCTGACCCGCGGCGATCGCGCCTGGCGGCTCCGGCCGGCGTTGCCCGTACCGGACGGTGCCGGCCTGAACTGGCGTGCCGAGCCGTTCGACAGCATCTACATCGAATGCGCGCAGTCCCAGTCCGGCACCCCGCGCCACATCCTGATAGCCGAAGCCAGCACCCCGCAACTCCAGGCCGCCAACACCGAGGCCGTAACCACTCAGTCCACCCAGTCCACTTCGTCCACTCAGTCCACTGCATCCACCGCGTCCACCCCGCCCGCGCATGGCCCCCCCCTCGTCTTCCACCCCGGCCCCGGCGCATTTAGCCTGGCCGGCCAGCCCTTCGGCCTGCCGCTGGCGCGCTTGCGCTACGCGATCACCTTCGACACGGCGGGCGACCGGCACCTCGTCCTGGGCTGGCTCGGGGCGGCGGCGCCGTGGCTGATGACCGCGGCCGGGACGGCGCTGCGGCTCGGCGATCCACAGGGCGGCGACCCCGCCTTCGAGCTGGCGGCGGGCGGCGGGGCGCGCGCGGCGATCGACGTCGCGCCGCGCATCGACGCGCTGCGGCTGCCCCTCGGCCGGTTGATCCACGAGACGCGCCTGCCGCCGGACGCGCGCGTGAGGTGGGAATGGCCCGGCGATGGCGGCGGGGGGCGGTCGCGGGTGGCGGGAGATCCGCTGATCGGGCGATCCGCGCTGGTGGCACACCCCCCGCTGCTCGGCCGCCCCCCGCTGGCCGCGCGCTCCGGCACGGGCGCGCAGTCCCCGGCCGCCCCGCGCTCCGCCGAAGCCGTCCGCCTGCGCTTCACCGCGGATGGGGCCGAGGCGATCACCCAGGCGGCGGCGCTGGACCTGGTGGTGCTGCGGCCGGACGACCTGCTGGCGCTGGGCTTCACCTTCGACAACCTGCTGCTGCGGGCCGGCGCGAACCCGGGCGATCCGCAGCGCCTGGTCGCGGCCGACACCGGCCGGCCGTCGCGGATCGTCGTCCACTTCCCGCCGCAGCACATCACCGAGCAGGCGTCGCTGGACGAAGGCCAGCCCGAGCTGGTCGCGCCGACCCCGCCGATCCGCGCCGCGCTGGCCGGCCCCAGTCGGCTGTCGTTCAGCGTCCCGGCGGCGGCCTTCCCAAACGGCGTGCCGTTCACGCTCGCGGCGCTCCTGGACTGGGCGAAGCTGGCGCCGACGCCCGGCCCCAACGGCACGGTGCGCGCCCCGACCGCCTTCGAGACCGCGCTGATCCTGCCCTACCGCCTGGTCCTCCACCCCGAGAACGACGACAAGCCCGCCTGGGCCCACGCGCTGCTGCCGGTAACGCACGACGGCCGCACCGAGCTCTGGCATACCCGGCTGGGGACGCTGGGCGCCGACGGCTCGCCCGAGACCGCCGGCAGTGACCAGGTGAACGAGCGCGAGCAGCCGCGCCTGCGCGCGGTGTGGACCGAGTCCTTCGCCGATCAGCCGCTCTTCCTCGGCTGCAACCATCCCCTGGCCGCCGATCCCTTCCAGCCGATGTCGCTGAGCCCCGGCGACCGCAAGTTCCTGGCCCTGCTCACCGGCGCGGGGGACAACAGGGTCGACGCGCGGAGGCTTTTCCTGTCGGCGCTCGGCGGCTGGCTGGACGTGACCTGGAACCGCTCGGCGGGCAACAACAACTGCCAGACCCCGCTGGAGGCCTGGACCCACAAGGCGGCGATGGGGCGCGACTTCTTCGTCCGCCTGGTCTACCGCGGCAACCTCCTGCCCTTCGGTCATCGCGCCAGCCTGATCAAGATCACCGAGCGCAAGTTCGAGCGCAACGCCAACGAGGATACCGTCGCCAGCCTGTGGCAGCGGCTGTTCCTGATCGTCCGCGAGCCGGAGAAGACCTACAACAACCGCAAGCTCCCCTTCCGGCGCGTGCGGATCACCACCGAGGTCACCCCCAGCCTGCGCCTGACCAGCCCCAAGGCCAAGCTCGGCGCCCTGCCGCCCGACGAAACCGGCGGCTTCTGGCCGATCGTCCTGGTCAACGCGGTGGATACGGACTTCCCCTTCCACCTGGTCGCCGAGGACTGGGACGGCCGCCAGGTCGAGCTGACCATGCCCCTGGCCTGGCTGGCCGAGGGCGCGAGCGAGGCGATCGCGCGCAGCGCCTACAACGCCGAGACCGGCGCCCGCGTCCTGCGCCCGATGGGCGGCCAGAAGATCGCGTACGCGCCGGGATCGACCGGCGGCGGGCTCGCGAAGCGGCGGAAGCGGTCGGAGCGGTTGGGGGCCGTCGGGACGGATGGCGCGCGCGTCGGCCCTCAGCCCCCGGCCCCCTCTCCCGAACGGCACGGGAGAGGGGGAGTTTCGCGCGATGGTGCGACTGGCGTGGATCGGACCGCGTCAGTCGCTCATCTCACCGCCGAGGGCGGGGCGGGCGATACCAGCTTCGAAACGATGGCGCTGACCTTCGCGATGGACGCGGCGGGGCTGGTGCCGGTCATGAAGCGGGCGGGGGTGATCGCCGAGCCGCTGAAGCAGCTCATCGGCGATCGGACGCCGGTGGACATCATCTACGAGGACACCTACGTCGCGCATGGCTTCGCGGCGGCGCAGAACGCGGCGGAGGTCTTCGCCAAGCTGGAGTCGAAGCTGCCGATCAACTTCGGCGGTGGCGGCAAGGGCGATCGCGGCGGCGGGCTGGTCACGCCGAACTTCGACGTCTCCGGCCTGTCGCGCAAGCTGGGGCTGGCCGGGGGCGACCTGGCGGCGCTGGCGGGCGGGGCCTTCGACCCGGCGGACTTCCTGGACGTCGCCGCGCTGGCCAACAAGGCCAAGATCCTGGGCTACAACATCCTGGAGAAGATCCTGGCGGTGATCCCGCCGGCCGAGTTCGGCGACGGCGAGAGCGTGCCGAAGATCACCAGCCGGGTCGACGTGCCGGCCCAGCTCTCGATCACCGAGATCGACTGGTCGCCCGAGATCATCGAGTTCATTCCCTTCCGCTGGGACCAGGGCGGCACCAGCGACTTCACCATCCACGCCGAGCTGCGGGCCAAGCTCGACGCGGGCGCGGGGGCGTCGGCCGACTTCGACGTGAGCTGCGAGCTGACCTATTTCGCCATCGACCTGGTCGCGATCAAGCTCAGCTTCGCCAGCTTGCAGTTCCAGGCCGGCAGCGGCAAGGCCACCAGCCTGGTCCCGATCATCTCCAACGTCGCCTTCGGCGGGCCGCTGAAGTTCGTCGAGAAGCTCAAGGATGTGCTGAGCTCCGACGTGCTCGGCGCCGGCCCGAAGATCGACGTCACGCCGACGGGGATCCTCGCCGGCATCGACGTCGGCCTGCCGGCGGTGGCGGTCGGCGTGTTCAGCCTGGAGAACATCCGCCTGTCGGCCGCGCTCAACCTGCCGCTGACCGGCGAGCCGGTGCGCTTCCGCTTCGCCTTCTGCGAGCGCCAGAGCCCCTTCGTCCTCACCGTCTCGGCCTTCGGCGGCGGCGGCTTCGTCGCGATCCACCTCGGCGCCGACGGCCTGGCCAAGCTGGAGATGGCGCTGGAGTTCGGCGCCCAGCTCTCGATGTCGATCGGCATCGCCAGCGGCTCGGTCGGGGTGATGGCCGGCATCTACCTCGAGCTGACCAAGGTCGGCGACACGACCGAGGTCGAGCTGACCGGCTACCTGCGCTGCTGGGGTCGGCTGGACATCCTGGGCATCATCAGCATCTCGGCCGAGTTTTACCTGGGCTTCACCTACTACTCCGCCAGCAACAGTTGCCGCGGCCAGGCCAAGCTGACGGTCAAGATCGAGATCCTGTTCTTCGAGAAGACCTTCACCCTCTCCGTCGAGCGCGAGTTCGGCGGCGCGAAGGGCGGCGCCTTCCTGTTGTCGGACACCGACGCCCGATCGCTGGCGGACGGCGGCCACGACCTCGCCGAGGCGCCGGCGGGCGGCATCGCCTTCGCGGATTTGTATGACGAGGCGGACTGGATGGCGTACGCGGAGGCGTTCGGATGATCGCGCCGGTGACAGAAAAGACAGTTCAATGAACAAGCAAACCCTCCTCTGGACCGCCCTGCCGAGCGGCATGGACGCGCCGCAGACGCCCGCGCGCCTGCGGCTGTCGGCCTTCCTGTCGGTGCGGCTGGAGAGCGACGACGCGGCGATGAAGACCCTGGCCGGCTATCCGGACTTCGCCGACTGGCCGGCGATGGTCGACGGCCCCAAGCTCGCCTTCGCCGTCGCCTTCGAGCCGGGCGGGCCGACCTTGCTGGCCGAGCGGACCAGCGCGCCGTCGTCCCCGCACTGGGCGGCGCTGTTCGGGCCGACGGCACCGGTCAAGCCCTACGTCTACGAGAGCCACACCGGCCGTGCGATCCGCTCGTACCCGGTCGGCAACGTGATGAGCCTGGTCAAGCGCCTGCACCAGGCCGCCTACCAGCTCGCGCCCGAGGACCCGCCGAGCATCGGCCGGCTGATGGCCGCCGGGCTGGAGGAGATCACGCCGGATCGGCTGGAGCGGCTGGAGACCACCATCGAGGCGTCCTTGCGCAATCCGCAACTGCGCGCCATGCCGCCGGCGCAGGCCAACGCCACGCTGGACATGGCCCAGGCGATGCGCTTCCACAAGCGCTTCAAGGGTCCTGCCCATTTCGTCCTGATCCAGAAGCCCGACGTCGAGTTCCACCAGGCGCTGGGGATGCTGGCCAGCTACCCCACGCTGCTGCGGGCCTTCGGGCTGGTGATCGACCTCGAGGTCGACGTCGCCAACCAGCTCGCCGCCATCGCCGCCACCCAGACCGTGCGCCTGATCCCGACCTGGGTGCCGGGGCCGACGCTGGGGACGACGGTCGCGACGCCGCGCACGCGCTTCCAGCTCGACCTGGGACGCGGGCTGTTCGTGCCCGGCCCAACGGGGGGCAACCAGGAGATCATCGACGGCTATCTGGACCTGCACGCCCACGGCGGGCAGACCCACCAGGTGGTCCAGGTGGACAGCGACGGCGCGGCGCTCAAGCTGGTCAACACCGCGCACAGCTTCCAGCGCGAGATCGGCGCCTTCAAGACCGCCGACGCGCCGCAGGCCGACCACTTGCCGTCTCTCAGCTCGGGCGGGCTGGCGGTGGCCAAGACCGGCCGCGCCTTCGCCGTCGCGCGCCTGCTGGACGGGATGGCGACGCGCAACCTCCAGCTCACCGGCAATCCGGCCAGCCATCAAACGGTCGGCATCGAGGACCTGCGCCGGGGCTGGCGGGTCGACGTGTTCGACGTCGAGCGCGGGCGCTGGTTCCCGCTGTGCGCGCGGCAGGGGATGGCGCGGGTGGTCGACGGGGGGGGGACGACCCTGGTCGAGGACAGCCTGGCGGACGAGGGCTTCGTCGAGACCGGCGCGACCGAGGACGCGGGCGGCGAGGGCGGCGCGACCGACCTCTACCTGCACGAGTCGCTGTTCCGCTGGGCCGGCTGGAGCCTGGCGGCGCCGCGGCCGGGCCGGACGATCCGCCCCGACGACACGCCCGGCGGGCCGGACGAGGACCTCGACGACCACTTCCGTTTGAAGACCACGCTTACGCCGGCCGCCGGCTCGCTGCCGCGGCTGCGCTTCGGGCGGGCCTACCGCCTGCGGGCGCGGGTGGTGGACCTGGCGGGCAACAGCCTGCCGCTGGGCGATCCGGCCGCGACGGACTTCGGGCGCGCCAGCCCGGTCGAGACCTACCGGCGCTGGGAGCCGGTGACCTATCCCGTGGTCGCCCTGCGCAGCGCGCCGGATACCACGCTCGGCGAGGGGCTGGAGACGCTCCTGGTCCGCAGCAACTACGACGAGCCGGCCGACGACTACGCCACCGCGATGGGCCTGCCGCACCACCACGAGCGCCACATCGCCCCGCCGCGCACGACGCAACTGATGGCCGAGACGCACGGGATGTTCGACCTGCCGGAAGGGCTGGACCTGGATGCCTACGCCGGCATCGTCGCCCGCGACCAGTCGCTGGCCGACGTGGGCGACAAGGTGTACTTCGGCGACAAGGACCCCTACGTCGTCCATCCCGAAGCCCAATTGGAGATCCCCTTCCTGCCCGACCCGCTGGCGCGCGGCGCCGCGCTGCGCGGCTTGCCCGGGGTCGCCGCGGACGCGGTGTTCATGATCCCCTTCGACGGCGCCTGGCCGGATCGCCGGCCCTTCCTGCTGCGCGTGGTCGAGGAGCTCGGCGGCTTCCAGCACCCGCCGAGCTGGGACCCGGCCGCGCGGGTGGTCACCGTCACCTTGAGGAAGGCGACCATCGCGCGGGTGCGGCTGTCATCCTTGCTCGAAGATCCGGACCTGGACCTGCTCGGCGCCTGGGCCTGGCGCTCGGAGACCTTCATGGGCGGGGTCGCCCCGCCGAGCTTCCGCAACGCCGCCCGCGAGGGGCGGCACGTCGCCCTGACGCCCTATCGCACCTTGGTCCTCACCCACGCGGTGCAGCAGCCGCTCACCGCGCCGGCGATCCTCACCCTGGCCACGCAGAAGAGCGCGGTCGGGCAGACCTACGCCGGGCTGGAGGGCACGCTCCAGGTGCATGGCGCGAGCACCGTCCAGCTCGACCTGGAAGCCGCGTGGGAGGAGCCGATCGACGACCTCGCGCGGCCGGGCCCGGAGCTGCGCCAGCGCCAGGCGCAGGTGCTTTCGATGCAGGTGGCGTACGACGATACCGAGCTCGCGCTGGAGGCCGACCGCCCGAGCGCCCGCCACGAGCTCGGCGACACCAAGTATCGCCGGGTGGCCTATCGCGGCGTGGCGACGACACGCTACAAGAGCCACTTCCCGGCGACGATCACCGATGATCCGGCCAACATCACCCGCGCCGGCGATCCGGCCGAGGCGGACGTGCTCAGCTCGGCCCGGCCGGCCGCGCCGCGCGTGCGCTACGTCGTGCCGACCTTCCGCTGGGAGGACACGCCGGCCGGCTGGCGGCGGAAGGGCGGCCTGCGGGTCTACCTGGACCGGCCCTGGTATTCCTCCGGCGCGGGCGAGCTCTTGGGCGTGCTCCTGGAGGATCGCGGGCCGGGCGGCATAACGCTACCGGGCCAGAAGCCGCCCCTGGTGCGCGAACCGATGCGGCCCTATGTGACCCAGTGGGGGCTGGACCCGATCTGGAACGCGCCCGCGCCGGGCGCGCTGACGCCCGACAAGCTCACCAACGGCGCGGCGCCGCTGGAGAGCGACCTGACGTTGGAGGAGTTCCAGCGCCCCGACGGGACCTATCCCGACACCAACCGCGTGCGGGTGGTCGGGCACGCGGTGGCCTACGATGCCGTGCGCCGGCTGTGGTTCTGCGACATCGACGTCGAGCACGCGGACAGCTACTGGCCCTTCATCCGCCTGGGCCTGGCGCGCTACCAGCCGAAGTCGATCCCCCATGCCCAGCTCTCGCGCGTGGTGGCGGCGGACTTCATGCAGCTCGCGCCGGACCGCACGGCGACGGTGGTCGGCGGGGCGCAAGGGTCGTTCCGCCTCACCATCGCCGGCACCGACGCGCCCGACAGCCGCCAGACCCTGCCCTATTTCGGGCACACCGGCTACGAGGTGCAGCTCGAGCAGCGGCGTAAGGACGCCGCGGCCGAAGCCTTCGAGACCTGGACGCCGGTCGGCAGCGTGCAGCTCGTGCAGGGGCGCGACGGCACCTGGAACGGCGACTTCACCGTGCGCGGCGACCCCGAGATGGACTACCGCCTGGTAATCCGCGAGTACGAGTACTTCCCCGAGGTCCCCGCGCAGGAGGACCCGCCCAAGCGCCTGGTCTACGCGGCGACGATGCCCTTGCCCTACGTCCCCCGCCCGACCGCGACGCCGACCGCGACGCCCACGCGGACACCGACCGCGACCGCGTCCGCCACCCCGACCCGCATCCCCACTCGCACCCCGGGCGCGACCGGGACCGCCCGGCCGACGGCGACGGGCACGGAGGGTCCCGAGACCCCGACGCCGTCGCGCACCGCGCCGGCGACGCGGACAGCGACGCCCACGTCCACGCCGGTACCCGGCGAGTCACCCAGCGCCACGCCATCGGCCACGCCGACGACGCGGACCGCCGAGCCGGGCCGCTCGCCCACACCGACACCGACGGGTACGCGCCAGGGCACGCCGACCCCGGCCACGCCGACCGCAACGCCCGGGGGAACGCCCGGCGAAGGCACGCCGACCCAGGATGCCGGGACGCGGACGCCTTCGCCGACCAACGACCCCCGGACCCGCACGGCGACGCCGACGCGCCGGACACCGACGCCGACGGACGAGGACGAGGACGACACGGCGTACCTGCCATTCGCGGCGAAGGCGCGGCCGAGGCGGTAGGCAAGCGGCCAGCCGCCTATCACCGGCACCCGCACTTCCACACCAGCCCGTTGTATAGCGGGTGGTATACCGCCCCGCTGTTGTGTAGCGTCAGCCAGCTCCGCAGCCCGTTCCACGGCGCCGGCGGCTGGCTGGGGTTGCAGCGCAGGCCCCAGCCGTTGACCGAGGCCGGATTGCTCTGCGCCTGGTTGATCACCGCCGCCGGTACCTGGGCGGCCAGGCCCTGGCAGACCTGTGGCGAGACCGGCGTGGCGGTCGCCTGCGGAGCGGGGGGTGCGGTCGGCGTGCGGGTCGGGGACACCGGCGGGAAGGTGGGCCCCGACGTGGGCGTGATCGTCGCCGGCAGGGGGATCGGCGTCGCGGTCGAGGTCGGCTGCCCGATCGTGATGCTGGGCACCGTGAAGGTGAAGATCCCCGACCGGCCGAGGTGGTCGCGGAACTCGCCGGCGGCCTGGACGTCGGTCGGCCAGGTCCCCAGCGCCTGCGGGCGGATCTGGAGGGTAGCGGACACGAAGCCGGCGGGGATCAGGCGCCAGTCCCAGGACACCTGATTGCCCATGACCTGGCTCGGCGCCGGCACGGCCGAGCCGGGCACCAGCGGCATGTTCGCCGCCAAGTCGTCGACCAGCGTGATGTGCTGGAAGACGATCGACGGGCCGGCGAACTGAGCGATCAGCCGGTCGACGACAATGAGCAACGCGTCCGCGGAGTCGATTGCGTAAACGTAGCGCGCCGAGGATGCGGCTTCGCGCATGCACTGCGCGTCGCAGGCACTGCTGACGCAGACGGTGATCATCAGAATCCCCTGCGCCTTCGCCTGGCGGGCCGCCGTGAGCACCGGCGGGCAAGCCGTGTCGTTCGCCCCATCGCTGACGACGAGCATCACCTCGGCGAAGTCGGGCGCGGGACCGGGCGTTCTGCGGCGCCCGTTGAGGATGACCCGCAAGCCCTCGCGGATGCCGCAGTCGATGCACGAGCTGCCGTTGGCCCCGATGCGGCTGATGCAACCCTTCGCCTGCGTCGGGGAGTTGGTCAACTGGCACAGGGTCCGCGCCGACCCGGTGAACTCCACGACGCCGACCTGGACTTCAGGGTGGCTCAGCAGGTCGAACCGGTCGACCAGCGTCGTCATCGCGAACTTCATCTTCCGGGTCGGGTCGCCGGCCATCGAGCCGGAGGCGTCCAGCACCATGACCAGGTGGATCTTCCCCGCGTCCGGGCAGGTGAAGCGCATCGTGAAGTTGACGCTGGCCACCTCGCCCAGGCCGATCACGCTTGGCGAGGCCACCTTGTCGGCCGCGACGCTGCACGGGCTGGCCCCCGGCGCCTGGCGCAGCGGGCCGGCGTGGGCGGGGCGGAGGTTCAGGCCGCCAAGGGCGGCGGCGGTGATCAACAAGAGGACGGTGGCCGCGGCAACGGCCTGTACTTGGCGCATCATTTTCGGTCTCCCCGGGTGGTTGGAGGGTTGGATAGAATGGCGGAGTCTATCCGCGCACCACCTATAACCCGTGAACCGATGAATGCTGACAGAACCGACAGAAACTTGACCTTTCCGCCATGGTCTGGGCAGGGAGCATCTGCCCTGTCCCGGACGAAGTCAGCTCTGCTCCGGCAGGCCCGTGCGTGCCTTACCCCGTCAGCTCGCCTGACCAGAGCTGTACCAGGAAATCTGCCCAGGGTAGCACCGCGATAGCCGGATCGACCTGGCGAGGCTGGCGTTCGAGGCACACGACGACCGACTGCCGGACGGCGTGGCTCTCGGCCAGCGCGCGCAAGCCGCGCAGGTCGCCGGCATGGACCCGGGACGAGCCCTTCACCTCGATGGCGGTCGCCATATCGCCCAGGATGAAGTCGACCTCGATGCCGGTCGAGGTCCGCCAGAAACGGATATCGAGATCGGGTGCCCGATAGCGCCGATAGCTCTGGAGCTCCATCAACACCAGGTGCTCGAAGCTCGCGCCGAACTCACTGCTCCCGATCCGGGGCCTGCGCCGCGCCAGGTGGTTCGCCACCCCGACGTCGAACAGATAGAACTTCTCGGTCTGGATCATCCGTCGATTGCGCGTCCGCATCCAGGGCGGGAGCCGCACGCCGAGCATGGTGTCCTCGACCAGCTCGATATAGGCCCGCACCACCTTGGCGCTGACACCGGCTTCGCGCGCGATGTTGGTGTAGTTGATCAGCCCGCCGGAGCTCAGTGCCGCGACACGCAAGAACTCGGCGAAGGCCGGGATGTCACGGATATGCGCCTCGGCGGCGATCTCGTCCTTGAGATAATCCGCCACGTACGCGCGCAGGTCGCGATCGGGATCGGATGACAGGTAGTGGGGCGCGACAAGCCCGGTCCACGCCACCCGCTCGAGGTCGAATCCCGTGACCTCGGTCGCCGAGAGCGGCCCCATCTCAAAGCGCCACGCCCTCCCGGCGAGCAAGTTGGCGTGGCCGCGCCGCAGCTTGCGGAGGCTCGACCCCGTCATCAGGAAGGCGGCACCGCGCCGCTCGATCAGCCAGTGGACCTCGTCGAGCAGGGCGGGCACCTTTTGGACCTCGTCGATAATCGTCCGGCGGCCATTCCAGCGTTCGCGCAGTAAGGCCGGGCGGGCCGCGTACTCGGCGAAGGTGTCGGTCTCCAGGAGGTCGATGACCACGTCGCCGGCCGTGACGAAGTGGTGGTGCAGCCAGTAGGTCTTGCCTACCTTGCGCGGCCCCCACAGGAAGGCCGATCGCCCGGCGGGCAGGTCGATTTCGAGCAATCTGCGGAGAATCTGTGCCATGGGGGGGGGTATCCGGATAATCCGCCCTGTCAGGTCCGATCTGCAAACGCCGACCCGCGCGGGTTGGCCACGGTCATTAGTTCGGCCACCAGCCAGGCGGTTGGAAACCGCGGCTAAGG
>CAZCJG010000013.1:0-26854 GCA_964498575.1 uncultured Anaerolineales bacterium
AGGCGTAGTTGTCGTCGGTCAGCACCATGTCGGCGGTCTCGCGGCTGACGTCGGTGCCGCTGACGCCCATCGCCACGCCGATGTGGGCCCGCCGCAGCGCCGGCGCGTCGTTCACCCCGTCGCCGGTCATCGCCACCACCGCGCCGCCCGCCTTCAGTGCCTCGACGATGCGCACCTTGTGCTCCGGCGAGACCCGCGCGAAGACGTCCACCGTCTGCACCGCCCGGCCGAGGGCCGCCTCGTCCAGCCCGGCGAGCGCCTGGCCCGTCATCACCTCGTCCCCCGGCTCGGCCAGGCCCAGCTCGCGCGCGATCGCCGCGGCGGTATCGGGGTAGTCGCCCGTGATCATCAGCGTGCGCACCCCGGCCGCCCGCGCCAGCTCGATCGCGGGCGCTACCTCCGGCCGCGGCGGATCGATCATCCCCGTCAGCCCGACGAACACCAAGTGCTGCTCGATCTCCACTCCCGCCGCCGCGCCCGCCCCGGCATCCGCGCGGTCCCCGATCTCCGCCGCCACCACCATGCCCGGCTCGATCTCCGGCACGCCGTCGAGCACGCGGTAGGCCAGCCCCAGCACGCGCAGGGCGCCCGACGCCATGTCGCGGTTGGCCGCCGCGATGCGCGCGCGCATGTCCGCGTCCAGCGCGATCGCCCGGCCCTCGCAGTGGTAGCGGTCGCACAGGTCCAGAATCAGGTCCGGCGCGCCCTTGACGAAGGCGATCACCGCCGCGCCCGGCTCGCCCAGCGCCAGCCGGCGGGCATCGGCGACCTGGTGGACCGTCGTCATGCGCTTGCGCACGCTGTCGAAGGGGATCTCGGCGACGCGCGGCAGGTCGCGCTCGGCCGCGGCGCGCTCGATGCCCGCGCGGGACGCCAGGGCGATCAGCGCGCCCTCGGTCGGGTCGCCGACGACCCGCCAGTGGCCGTGGTCGGGCTCCAGCACGGCGTCCGAGGCCAGGAGGCCGACCAGGGCCAGGAGCTGCAGGTCGCCGTCGGCGCGCGGGTCGACCGGCCGGCCGTCCAGGGTCCACGACCCCTCCGGCGCGTAGCCCCGCCCGGCGATGTGGAAGACCCGCCCGCGCACCTCGGCGCGCACGACCATCATCTCGTTCTGGGTCAGCGTGCCGGTCTTGTCGGAGCAGATCGTGCTGGTGCTGCCCAGCGTCTCGACCGCCGGCAGGCGCCGGATCAGCGCGTGCCGCCGCACCATGCGCTGCATGCCGATGGCCAGCGCAATCGTGACCACCGCCGGCAGGCCCTCGGGCACCGCCGCGATGGCCAGGCTGACCGCGACCATGAACATCTCCAGCAGCGCGTCGCCGAAGCGCTCGACATAGGCCGCCGGGTCCGCCACCAGCAGCGCCAGCTCCGTCTCGCGCACCAGGCCGACCGCGAAGACGACCGCGCAGATGACCAGGGTGATCACGCCGAGGTTCCTGCCCAGCTCGTGCAGGCGGACTTGCAGCGGCGTGGGCTCGCGCTCGTAGGACTGGATCAGGTCGGCGATCTGCCCGATCGCGCTGGCCATGCCGGTGGCGGTGACCAGCGCCGTGCCGCGCCCATAGGCCACCGTCGTACCGCCCCAGATCATGTTGACCCGATCCCCCAGCTCGGTCTCGGCCGCGCACAGCGCCTCGGCGTCCTTGGGCTCGGCCACGCTCTCGCCGGTCAGGGCCGCCTCGGCCGCGCGCAGGTTGACCGCCTGGACCAGCCGCCCGTCGGCGGGCACCAGATTGCCGGTCTCCAGGATCACCAGGTCCCCGACCACCACGTCGCGCGCCGGGAGCGCGCGCCGCCGGCCGTCGCGGATCACGTGCGCGTCCGGCGCGGCCATCGCCGACAGCGCGCGCAGGGCGTGCTCGGCCCGGTACTCCTGGATCACGCCCATCACCGCGTTCAGGACGATGATCAGGACGATCGCGATCGCCTCGGCGTAGCCCTCGCCGCTGACCGTGCCCACCGCCGCCGATATCAGCGCGGCGGCGACCAAGAGCCAGACGATGAAGTCGTTCAGTTGGGCGGCGAGCATGGCGGCCAGGCCCGGCCGCGGCGCCTCGGTCAGCGCGTTCGGGCCGGCCGCCGCCAGGCGCCGCGCCGCCTCGGCCTCGCTCAGGCCGGCGGCGAGGTCCGCGCCGAGCGCCGCCGCGACGGCTTCGACCGGCAGGCCGTGCGGGCTGGCGACGCGTGGGACGGGGGCGCCGGCATCAAGCGATGGCGGCGTTGTTGACACAGTACGGCATGCGCTCACCGGCCAGACCGGCCAGCAGGTTCTCCGCCGCCAGGGTGGCCATGCGGATGCGGGTGGGGATCGAGGCGCTGCCGATGTGCGGCAGGATCAGGCAGTTGGCGAGCGTCAGGAGCGGCGAGTCCAGCGGCTGCGGCTCGACGTTGGTCACGTCCAGCCCCGCCGCGCGGATCCAGCCCTCCTTCAGCGCGGTGTACAGGTCCGCCTCGTTGACCACCGGCCCGCGCGAGGTGTTGACCAGGATCGCGCCCGGCTTCATCCGGCGCAGGAAGTCGGCGTTGACCGCCCCGCGCGTCTCGGGCAGGAGCGGCACGTGCAAGGTGATGAAGTCGCTCTCGGCCAGGAGCTCCGGCAGGCTGACGAAGGTGGCCCCCACCGACGCGGCATGGGGCGACTCGACGGCGTCGTGGTAGAGCACGCGCATGTTGAAGCCCTGGGCGCGGCGCGCCACCGACACGCCGATCCGCCCCATGCCGAAGATGCCCAGGGTGGCCCCGTGCACGTCCGGCCCGGTCATCCACATCGGCTTCCACGTGGTCCACTCGCCGCTCTTCACCGCCGCGGCCGCCTCGACCAGGCGCCGCGCGGTGGTCATGATCAGGGCCCAGGCCAGGTCGGCGGTCGTCTCGGTCAGCACCTCGGGCGTGTGCCCCACCGGGATGCCGCGCGCGCTGCACGCCGCGATGTCGATGTTGTCGAAGCCGACCGCCATCTGGCTGACCACCCGCAGCCGCGGCGCGGCGTCCAGCAGCACCGGATCGACCTTGTCGGTGAGCAGGCAGTACAGCCCGTCGATGTCGCCCACCGCGCCGAGCAGCACCTCGCGCGGCACGGGGTCGTCCTCGTTCCAGTGCCGGACCTCGCAGACCGCGGTGAGCATGTCGACCGCCTCCTGGGGAATCCGGCGGGTGATGTAGATCGCGGGACGGGCGTTGGGCATGGGTCGGTCTCCTCGGCTCGGTCTGGGAGCGCGCGCGACGGAGCGACGCGCCATCAATGTGCGTCCTGCCGGGCCGGTCTGGCACGGACCGGCCTGACCTGCTGCGGACCCGGCCTAGTGTAGGAGCCTTGGCTGGGGCTGTCAATCTCGCGGCGCCGCGACCGCGCGCAGCGCCCAGACCCCGCCAGGCGGGACTTTTAAGAATCCCCTCCCAACCTTAAGCCCGACACGGCTGACAAGGCGCCGCCGCCCGGTGATAAGGCGCCACCGCCCGGTTATAATGAGCATAATGGTAGCGGTACACCGCCGAGCACGATCGGGATGTCCCTGTACCCCATGCCGGGACACCGCGACATGGCGCAAGGCCGCGCAAGGATGGAGACCACGATGAGCACCTATCTGTCCGCCCAAGAGGTCGCCGATCGGCTGGGGGTCAGCGTCTTTACGATCCGCCGCTACATCCGTACGGGCAAGCTGAGGGCGGTCAAGGAGGACGGCCAGTACCGCCTGAGCCGCGACGACGTCGCCGAGTTCCTGCGCTCGCGCGAGATCCCGCAGCTTCCGGCGGGTCAGGCGACCGGCGACTGACCGGGCGTTCCACATGCACTACTACTCCAGCGTTGCCGAAAGGGAATGACCATGCAACAGCGCTTGATTCGGACTCTGGGACGGTCGGGCCTCGGCCTGCTCGTCGCCGCCCTCGTGTTCGCCGCCTTGAGCGGCCAGCCGCGGGTGCAGGCCTCTCCGCTGCACAACGGCACCGTCCACGTGGTCCAGCTCGGCGAGTCGCTCTACGGCATCGCCGCGGCTTACGGTGTCAGCGCCGACGCGATCGCCGCCGCCAACGGCATCTTCAACCCGAACCTGATCTTCGCCGGGCAGCGCCTGGTGATCCCGGGCGCCTACATGCCGGGTCCCGGCGGCCCGCCCCCGGCCGGCGGCGGGGAGTACGTCGTCCGCCCGGGCGACACCTTGTCCAGCATCGCCTGGCAGCACGGCAGCTCGGTGTCGGCGCTGATGGCGGCCAACGGCATCGCCAACCCGAACTACATCTATGTCGGGCAGACGCTGGTCATCCCGGGCGCCGCGCCGTCGCATCCACCCCACCCCGGCGACGGCACGGGTCGCCCGGCTCCCGACTGCGGTTACACCTACACGGTCAAGCCGGGCGACAGCTTGAGCCGGATCGCCGCCTGGCACGGGACGACGGTACACGCACTGGCGCGGGCGAACGCGCTGAGCTACCCGTACCTGATCTACCCCGGCCAGCGATTGTTCGTCCCCTGCGGCCACGGCGGACCCAAGCCGCCCGGCCACCGGCCGCCCGGCGCGACGCCGGCGCCCAAGCCGACGGCGCGGCCGGACCTGCGCCCGGCGGCTTGCGCGCGCGAGGTGCAGATCGTCAGCCCCCGGGAAGGCGAGCACGTCAGCGGGACGGTGCAGATCGTCGGCACCGCCGATATCCCGGACTTCCAGTTCTACAAGGTGGAGTACGCGCTGGGCCATGTGCCGCTGGACAGCGCCTTCGCCAGCATCAACCATACCTACGGGACGCCCGTGCGCGACGGCGTCTTGACCACGTGGTACACCGGCAACATGCCGGCCCAGCCCTTCACGCTGCGCCTGACGGTGGTCGACGACACCGGCAACTTCCCGCGGCCCTGCGACGTCCACGTCTTCGTCGATCGGTAGGGCGGCCCGGTCCACGGCGATCATCGAGACGGCTTTGAGACTTCGAACGACTTCCTGCAACCTTGTCATCGGCGCGGGCCTGGCCGCCGCCAGCCTGTTTGCGCTGGCGGCGCCGGCCCGCGCCGAGCTGCCCCCGCCGGTGGCGCCGGCGATCGGCGAGCTCGGCCTGCACATCGTCCATCCCGGTGAGTCGCTCTACGGCATCGCCGCGCGCTACGACATGCGGGTGCTGGACCTGGCCTACCTCAACGGCACCCGGCCCGGCGCGCCGCTCCTGCCGGGCCGCGGTCTATGGGTCCCGCTGGCCAAGGCCCGGCAGGCCCAGGCGGGGGCGGCGGGGAGCAGGGCGGAGACGGCGACCGGCGCGGGCGGTCCCGACCCGGCGGTCGACGCCCCCCCGGAGCCGGTCGACCCGGCGCGCGCGGCGCTGACGCGGGCGGCGCACACGGTGGCGGCGGGCGAGACGTTGTCGAGCATCGCCACCGAGAACGGCCTGTCGGTGGCCCAGCTCATGCGCCTGAACGACCTGTCCGAGGCGGACATCCTCTACCCCGGACAGGTGCTGGCGGTTCCCGCGCCGGGCGTGGGGCTGGCGCCGAGCGGGACCGCGGCGCCGGGCGACGGCGGTGACAAGCGCATCGAGATCGACATCGGCGACCAGCGGATGTACGTCTGGCAGGGCGACACCCTGGTGTGGAACTTCGTCGCCTCGACCGGCATGAGCGGCTACCCGACCCGGCGCGGCACCTTCGCCGTGCAAAGCAAGATCGACAACGCCTGGTCCAGCGCCTGGCAGCTCTGGATGCCGGATTGGCTCGGCATCTACTGGGCCGGTGGCAGCGAGAACGGCATCCACGCCCTGCCGATCATCAACGGCCAGCGGCTGTGGGGCGGCTACCTCGGCACGCCGATCAGCTACGGCTGCATCGTGCTGGACACCGCCGACGCCGCGCTGCTCTACGACTGGGCGGAGATCGGGACCAAGGTGGTGGTGCGGGACTAGCGGGGCTAGCGCAAGGGCAAGCCCACCTAGGTGATGATCTTCGGCTACGTGAGGATGAAGTTCACCACAGAGACGCAGAGGCACAGAGAAGGCAGAAGGCTTTAAGCTCTGAGTCTCTGTGGTGAGTCCATTCGCCAGCACCTGACCATCGCTCCCACCCATTGCTCCAATCCCCCCATCCGGCTATCCTTAGCCGCATGCTGCTCGCCACCTGGAACCTCAACTCGATCCGCACCCGCCAGGCGCGCCTGCTCGCCTGGCTCGGCCAGCATCAGCCGGACCTCGTCTGCCTGCAGGAGCTCAAGCTCCCGGACCACGACTTCCCGCGTGATGCGCTGCGCGCCGCCGGCTACCACGCCGCCGTCCACGGCCAGCCGACCTACAACGGCGTGGCGATCCTCAGCCGGATCGAGCCGCGCGACATCCGGATCGGACTGGACGACGGGGTGGACGATCCCCAGGCGCGCCTGATCAGCGCCCGCGTCGGCGACGTGCGGG
The DNA here is from genome assembly GCA_964498575.1 of uncultured Anaerolineales bacterium. Lineage (GTDB taxonomy): Bacteria > Chloroflexota > Anaerolineae > Epilineales > Epilineaceae > CAZCJG01. The sequence continues at coordinate 6,379 of CAZCJG010000013.1, forward strand.
TGATCTCGGCTTATTTCCCCAACGGCGAGCATCTCGCGTCGCCCAAGTATGCCTACAAGCTCGAGTGGATGGGCCGGCTGCGGGCCTATCTGGACAAGCACCACGATCCGGCCGAGCCGCTGGCGCTGTGCGGCGACTTCAACGTCGCGCCGGACGACCTGGACGTCGCGCGGCCGGCGGACTGGGCGGAGAGCGTGCTGTGCCACGGCGACGCGCGGGCGGCGCTGGAGGCGATCCGGGCCTGGGGGCTGGTCGACCTGTTCCGCCGGCAGCATCCGGAGGGCGGGATCTACTCGTGGTGGGACTACCGCAACCGCGCCTTCGACCGCGACGACGGGCTGCGGATCGACCATGTCTTCGTCACCCCTGCGCTGGCGGCGCGCGCGACGGCTAGCACCGTGGACCGCGCCGAGCGCGAGGGCGAGAAGCCCAGCGACCACGCGCCGGTGGTGGCGGTGTTCGACGCGCCGGCGCCGGAGTGGTTGGGAGGACAGACGCCTTCCGCGCGCCCGGCCGCGCGACCGCGCGCCGCGACGACCGCGCTGGCCGGTGGCTCGAAGCACAAGAAGCTGATCCTGATCGATGGCCATTCGCTGGCCTACCGCGCCTTCTACGGGCTGCCGCTGTACGACCGGCGCGGCAAGGTGTCGTTCACCAACAGCCGGGGCGAGTTCACCAACGCGATCTACGGCTTCGCCAACATGCTGATCAAGGCCTGGACCGACGAGAAGCCGGACTACATCGCGGTGGCCTTCGACGCCGGGCGGACCTTCCGCGACGACCTGTACGAGCCGTACAAGGGCACCCGCATGAAGATGCCCGACGAGCTGGCGCCGCAGATCGACCGCATCATCCAGCTCGTCGAAGCCTTCGACATCCCGGCCGTCACCGCCGAAGGCTACGAGGCCGACGACATCCTCGGCACCCTGGCCACCCGCGGCGCGGCCGACGGGCTGGACGTGCTGATCGTCACCGGCGACACCGACGCCTTCCAGCTCATCGCCTCGCGCATCCGCGTGATGGCGCCGGGCCGGCTGTGGAGCGACATCGCGATCTGGGACGAGGCCGCGGTCCGCGCGCGCTACGGCCTGGACCCCGCCCAACTGATCGACTTCAAGGCGCTCAAGGGCGACACCAGCGACAACATCCCCGGCGTGAGGGGCATCGGCGAGAAGACCGCGCAGGCGCTGCTCCTGGCCTACGGGACGGTCGAGCGCACCTACGACCACCTCGGCGAGGTCACGCCGGACCGCGCCCGCAATGCGCTTGAAGCCGGCCGCGACATGGCGGCGCTGAGCAAGGACCTGGTCACCATCCGCACCGCCATCCCGCTGGACCTGGCCTGGGAAGCCTGCGCCGTCCACGCCTACGACCGCGGCAAGGTCGAGGCGCTGTTCGACGATCTGGAGTTTCGCAGCATCCGCAACCGCCTGCCGGCAGGGGGCACGGTCTCGGGGACGGGCGGCGGTGCGGCGACGACGTCCGCCGATCAGGATGCTGAAGGCGGGACCGCGAGCAGCTCCAGGACAGCTTCGGACATACCGGTCGTTGCGACGACTCCCGGCGCCGCGCCGCCGATCCCCCCCGGCCAGGCCGGGGCGCAAATGGCGCTCTTCGCCACCGAGCCGGCGACCGGCGGCGCCCGCCCGGCCAAGGCGCCGGTGTCCGAGACCGTGGTGGTCGACAACCCGGACGAGCTAGACGCGCTGGTCGCCACGCTCCGCGCAGCGGAAGTTTTCGCGTTCGATGTCGAGACCACCTCGACCGACCCGCTTCAGGCGGCGCTGGTCGGCATCGCGCTTGCGGTGAGGGAAGGTGAGGGCTATTACGTCCCCCTCGGCCACGCCACCGGCGAGCCGCAGCTTCCTCTCGAGGCGGTGATCGACGCGCTGAAGCCGATCCTGGAAGACCCGGCCCGCCCCAAGGTCGGCCACAACGCGAAGTACGACATGGCGGTGCTGCGGCTGGCGGGGATCGAGGTGCGCGGGCTGGCCTTCGACACGATGCTGGCGGAGTTCCTGATCGACCCCAGCACGCGGCTGGGGCTCAAGGCGCTGGCGCGCTCGCGGCTGGGCGTCGAGATGACCGAGATCGCCGAGCTGATCGGCACCGGCCGCAACCAGATCACGATGGAACGCGTGCCGATCGCCTCCGCCGCGCCCTATGCCGCGGCCGACGCGGACGTCACTCTGCGCCTGATGACGCTCCAGATGCCCGAGCTGGACGCACTGGGCCTGCGCAAGCTGCTCGACGAGGTCGACCTGCCGCTGGTGCCGGTGCTCTTGGACATGGAGCTGGCTGGGGTGCTCTTGGACACGGACCTCTTGGGGCGGATGTCCGAGCGCCTGGCGGCGCGCCTGGGCGAGATCGAGGCCGAGATCTACCGATTGGTCGGCCACCCCTTCAACATCAACTCGCCCGGCCAGCTTGGCGAGGTGCTGTTCACCGAGCTGGCCCTGCGCGCGCCGGGCGGGCGCAAGACCGCCACCGGCAAGGTCAGCGTGGCGGCGGACGTGCTGGAGAGCATGCGCGGCGATCACCCGGTGATCGACCTGGTGCTGGAGCACCGCCAGCTCTCCAAGATCAAGGGCACCTACCTGGACGCCCTGCCGAAGCTGGTCAACCCGCGCACCGGCCGGGTGCACACCTCGTTCAACCAGACCGGCGCGGTCAGCGGCCGGCTGGCGTCGCAGGACCCCAACTTGCAGAACATCCCCATCCGCACCGAGCTCGGGCGCGAGGTGCGCCAGGCCTTCATCGTGCCCGCGGGCTGGAAGATGATCGCCGCGGACTACTCGCAGGTCGAGCTGCGCATCGTCGCCCACATCTGCCGCGACCCCGGCCTGCGCGAGGCCTTCGCCGCCGGCGCGGACATCCACGCCGCCACCGCCGCGCGGGTCCTGGGCATCCCGCAGGACGCGGTGACACCGGACCAGCGACGTTTCGCGAAGGCAATCAACTTTGGTTTGCTGTACGGCATGGGCGTCCAGGCACTCGCACAGCAAACCGGGACCAAGACAAAGGAGGCGCAGGCCTTCATCGACGCCTACTTCGCCGGCTTCCCGAGCGTCAAGGCGTACATCGACGAGACCAAACGGCGGGCGAAGGAGCAGGGCTACGTCGAGACCCTGCTCGGGCGGCGGCGCTACTTCCCGGTGCTGGCCAGCGAGACCCGCGACGCGCGGACCAAGGTGCTGCAGGCGGCGGCCGAGCGCGAGGCGATCAACCATCCCATGCAGGGCACGGCGGCCGACATCATCAAGATCGCGATGATCCGCCTGCACGCGGCGCTGGCGGCGGGCGGCTACCGGGCGCGGCTGCTGCTGCAAGTGCACGACGAGCTGATCCTCGAAGCGCCGGAAGACGAGGCCCGCGCCGTCGCGGCGCTGGTCAAGGCGCAAATGGAGGCCGCCTATCCGCTGGATCCACCGCTCAAGGTCGACGTAGGGGTCGGACGGAGCTGGGATGAGGTAAAATAAGGAACCGTTCCGCTCTGCTTCAGTTTCATTGAGCTTTCGAGAGGAGACCGAATCGAACATGGTTGAGATCAGGGTCAACCGTAACGTGCTGTACGCCCTGCTGACGATCGTCGGCCTGATCGCGGCGCTGGGCATCGGCGTATGGCTGGGCCGGGACAGCGGCTTCGGCGGCAGCGCCACGCCGCAGGGCCAGCCGACCGCGCCGGTGGCGGGCGTGCCGCAGTCCAACGCGCCGGTGATGGTCACCGTCGACGCGGGCGCCGGCAACGCGCCCGAGATCACGCTCGGTGGGACCGCGCAGGCGGTGCCGCAGGCGATGAACACGCCGGGCTTCGGCGAGCTGACGCCGGAGGAGGACTTGGCGGTCCAGCGTATGGAGCTGGCCGACGCGGCGGCCAAGGTAGGCGATCCCAACGTGGTCTTCGTCGACACCCGCACGGACCAGGAATTCCAGACCAAGCACATCAAGGGCGCGATCTCGATGCCGGCCTATACCGAGGACGCGATGCTCGAGACGCTGCCCAAGGACAAGGAGATCATCCTCTACTGTGCCTGAAACGCCGAGCACACCAGTGCCCGTGCGGCACACATCCTCGGTACCAAGGGCTACACCAACGTCAAGGTGATCAAGGGCGGCTGGAACGCCTGGCAGGGCGGCGGCAACCCGACGGAGTGAGCTAAGGGTCTGACGGCTCGGCCAAACCGCTGGCCGAGCCGTCCCATCACAGCTCGTCGGTGCGCCGCGCGTCCGCGTTGACCTCGCGCACCGCCTGATAGTGCATCTCGAAGATTCGGGTAAACTCGGTAAAGAGCGCGACGAGCTGGTGCTCGTCGCGCTCGCTGATGGTCGCGAGCAGGTTGGCTTCCGAGCCGATCAGCAGGCGTGACACACGCTCGGCCTCGGCGTCCATCTGCAGGACGCGTTGCCGGACGTGGTCGATGCGCGCCTGCACCGTGCTGTCCACCTCCGGCTCGGCCGCTTCGGCCGGCTTGTCCGGCACGGTATGCGTCGTCACCGGCAGGCCCAGGAAGGACGGCTGCTGGCGCCGGCGCCGCCACGACTCGCCCGCCGGCAGGTTCTGGCCGCGCGCGCGCTGCTCGAGGTCCGTGACCTTGTGCTCCAGCCACTGGGCGAGGTACAGCGTCTGCTCGATCTCCGGGATCAGCTTGCGCTGCTGGTTGACCACCATCTCGGCGGCCGGCCGGATGCTCTCGTAGGGCAGAAGGCCGACGTTGGCCTGGATCTCTTGCGAGGAGAGATGGATCCGATCGAGCAGCTCCTGGCGGCGCGGCGAGAGGACCACGCCTCGCGCGCGAAACGCGGCCGCGCCGCTCGCTTCGCCGCCCTGACCGGGCGGTGCGGCCGGGTGTGGGTTCGCGAGCGGCCGGATATCCTTGGACTTCTTGCCCCAGGCGGCGGCGAAGACGATCATCGGTCCCCCGGGATCTCGGCCAGCGCCGCGCGCAGGCGCCGGGCGGTGTCGGCCAGCGCTTCGGGCAGCACGCGGACCTGGCCGGTGGTGGTCATGAAGTTGGTGTCGCCGCCCCAGCGCGGCACGACGTGGATGTGGAGGTGCTCGCCGAAGCCGGCGCCGGCGGCCGCGCCCAGGTTGGCGCCGACGTTGAAGCCCTGCGGCTGGTAAGCCAGCCGCAGCGCGCGGATGACGAGGCGCGTCGCCTCCATCAGCTCGGCGGCGGTCGCCCCGTCCAGTCGATCGAGCGCGCCTTCATGCGCCGTGGGCACCACCAGCACATGGCCGCTGGCGTAGGGGTAGAGGTTGAGGACCGCATAGGCCCGCTCGCCGCGCCAGACCACGTAGTCGTCGGGCTCGCCGAGTGCCTCGCCCGTCCGCCGCCTCTCTCCCGAGTCCAGCTCGGCCCCGAGCGCGCACATGAAGCAGTCGTCCTCGGCGGCGCCTGCGCCCTGCAGATAGGTCATGCGCCAGGGAGCCCATAAGTAGTCCATGGCGGCGAATGGTAGGCGGGCGGGGGGTAGGGGTCAACCTCAGATGTCGTCTGTGCCCGGATCGACGGCGCGGCGCCGGAATTCTTCGGCGTCATCTGGACGGGTACCATACAAGACATGGTCCCGCAGTCCGCCACCCGCACACAGTCTCGCTCGATCTACCGATCACACACGACAGACTTCAGATTTCAGAAGCCAGTCGTTCGACGGATCGAGGTAGGCGTCGCAACGACGACACGAAAGCCGACGTTAAGGTTCCGGTAGTTCGGTGTGTTCCTGTCGCGGAACGCGCACCGGGCGGCCCAGGAGCTGAGGTTCCCGGCCCCGCCACGGACGACGCGCTGCATGTCGGCGCTTGCTTCCAGATCTTCACGCCCGTCAGCAGGATCGTATGGATAGCCGTGCTCGACTTGGTCGTCCTCAATGCCCCACAGGCTGATCGTCCACTCTTCAACGTTTCCGGCCATGTCGCTCACCCCCTCCGGCGTATCGCCTTCGACAAACACACCCACCGGCGTCGGACGCTTCATTCGTGTCTGTTGCGTGTTGCCTTTCGTCGGATCGAAGGCATCCCCGTACGTGTAAACGCGTCCTCGAATCCCGCGTGCCGCCGCTTCCCATTCCACCTCCGTCGGCAGCCGGAACGACAAACCCGTTTGGGCACCGAGCCAGCTCGCGTAAGCCCGCGCCTCGTACCACGAAACCCCCACGACCGGCTGCGCCGCGGCGTTGAAGCGTTGGTCCCGCCAGTACATCGGTTCCACTCGTCGCCCATCCGGGTACAGCGCGGCCAGATGCGCCTCGAACTCCGCCTCCGTCATGGCCAGCCGACGCTGCCACCGCTCATAGACGTCGTCGTTGATTTGCCCATTGGCATGCCATTCCTCCAGCACCTGTGGTTTCTCCCGAATCGTGTGCAATCCCCAGCGCGCATTCCGCTTCAGGGCTTCCGTCGTGCCCTCGCCGCGCCGCCAGGCCCGCCCGTCCTCGGTATCCCACCAGCGCTCGTCCTCGTAGCCTCCGGCCGCCATGAAGCACGCCCACTCCCCGTTGGTCACCGGAAACCGCCCGATCCGGAAGGCCGCAATCCGCACATCATGCCGCGGTATGTGGGCACGGTACCAGCGTTCCCATCCGGTCATCCAGATCGCCTCACCCTCCCCGATAGGGTAGACCCCGCCCGCGATGTCTACCAGCGGCGGCAAGAGGTGCGCGCCGTGCGGTCCCACCCGTCGGTCGAAGCGCGGGTCACCCAGCTCACCCACCACCAGCCCGCAAGCGATCCGGTTCCGCAGGTCTGCTTCGGGGTCGCGGCTGCGGTGCACCAGCGCCCAGCGCAGCTCGTCCAGCAGCGCCTCGGGTAGGGGCAAAAAATATTTCGCCCCTACGCCCGCCCGGACTTGCCCCGCGCAGCGCCCGGCCAGCGCCAGGTTCGCTCCCATCACCCCGCGCACGAAGCCTGTCGCATCCCGCGTCATCACCGCCGCCAGCAGCGTCGTCTCCTCCCAGCCGGTCTGCGGCAGGGGCGGCAGCATCTCCCCCGCCGGCAATGTCTCGATCAGCTCCCGTACGCTCGGCCGGATCTCCGCCGCCCGCCACGCCGCCCGCACCAGCTCCGGGTCCGGCGCCTTCGCCAGCTCGCGCGCGGCGAAGTACTCCTGCACGAGCTGGTGCACGTACATCACCTCGTCCCGCCCCGCGTCCTCTTCCAGCACGCCCAGCGCCGCCCCCGCCGCCACGATATCCGCGTCCCGCGCGTGCGCCACGAGCTCCAGCGCCGTGTCGTAGTCCACCCGTACTTGCGCCGCCTCACCCTTTACCTCGCTGTGCTCCTGCAGCCGGTACGCAAGCTCGCCGAGCTTCGGCACCAGCACCCCCCGCTCCGGCAGCTCGTAGGGCGTCCGCCACATCCGCGCCGCGCTCAAGCGATGCACGTCGCGCTCGGTCAGGAGCGGCGCCTGGCCCGGCACCCCGCCGCCCGCCCGGAACAGCGGGTGATCCCGCTCCACCTCGCGCGCCAGCGCCCGGCGCACAAACCCCGTGAAGAGCGCCGCTCGGCCCAGCGGCACCTCGCCCGTCGCTTCGACTTGCTGGGCCAGGAGCCGCAGGAAGTAGGGCGAGCGCACCACGTCCAGATGACCCGAAGCGGACAGCGTCGACCACAGGCCTTCCGCGTGGCTCGGCACGTACTGGCCGAGGAAGCGCCGCACCTGCTCGTCCCCCAGCGGCTCGATCCGCACTTGCGGCACCCGCAGCGCCGGCGTCGACAGCGGCGTCGAGTAGTCCAGGCTCCGGCAACTGAAGAGGGTCCGCACCCCCGGCGCCGTCGCCGCGAGCTCCTGCGCGAAGTTCTTCCACGCCCCTACCCGCTCCCGCGCCTCGGCCGCGCCCGCCGCCGGCATCTCGTTGAGCGCGTCAAGGAGCAGGATCAGCCGGCCTTCGGCAACGAGCGCGTCCAAAGGCGGCAGCTTCGGATGGCGGATGGACCACTGGCCGGCCAGCCAGGCACGCGGGGATGGCGGCGGCTCGCCGGGACGGGCGGCCTTGTACTGTCCCAGCGGCACGAAGAAGGTGAGGGGCGCGTCCGGCGCCTCCAGCCCCGCCAGCGCGTACTCCAGCTCAAGCCGCCGCAGCAGCGTGCTCTTGCCGCTGCCGGGCGTGCCCAGGATCACCAGCGCCGGGTCGGAGACCTCGGCCAGGAGGCTGCCCAGCGACCCGTAGCGCTTCTCCTTGGCCTGCCAGCGTCCACTGGTGGACTCCTCGCCCTGGTCGACCAGGAGTGAGAGCTCGACGAAGCGCTCGTCCAGCTCGTAGCGCGGGCCCGCCCACTCGGCGATGCGGCCGCGGCGGTAGGCCTCCAGCGCCGGGTTGCGCTCCAGCAGCACGGGGATCGCACGGTCCAGGGCGTCTAGGTTAGCGGCCGGTTGCCGCAGTGCCAGGTCCAGCGCGGCGGCCGCCGCCCAGAACCCGGTGGCCTTGGCCGGCGGGTCCAGGTTGCGGTACTTGCCCGCGCTGACGAGGCAGGCGGCCAGGCCGACGAGGTACTCACGCCAGTCGGCGGGGTCGGCGAGCAGCGGGACGGCGGCCTTGCGAATCGCGGCGAGGCCGATGTAGACCGTGCGCAGGGCGGGATCGGGCGGCTCTTCGTCAGCGGTCATGTGGAGCCCGCGATACAGGTCGATCGCCGCGGAGAGGTCCAGCCCCGCCTCGGCCAGCCTGGCCGGCAGGATGCGCGTGACCAGCCCCGTCTCCAGCCTGAGGAGGTCGAACAGCACGTGGTCCTGGCGGCTGTGCGAGAAGTCGATCAGGCGTATGGTGCGGGTGGAGGGATCGACCAGGACGTTCTCCAGGTTCAGGTCGCCGTGGATGGTCGCGACGCGGCGGGGGATCGGCGAGGCGAGCAGCGCCGGCAGGGCGGCGAGCGGGTTGGGCAGGGCGGGGGTGGGCGCATCCGCGGATGCAGATGAGGGAAAAGCACGATGGGCGGGACTGGGCGGCGTGACCGTGGGCGCGCTGAGGTCCGGCGCAGCGCCGCCCCCACCCGTACTTGCCAGCGCCGCCGCGAAGTACGCGCTCCGGTCCGGCGCGAGGAAGTCGGCGTACACCGGCCCGAGCGGCGCGTCCGCGACGAGTCGCGACTGCCGCCAGATCGTCCCCAGGTGCACGAACACCCGGCTCTCAAGCACATGCGCCAGGTCCCCCGGCGCGGCCGTCTCGGCGTAGCGCGCGAGGCTGACAAACTCGAACAGACCGCTGCCGACCAGGGCATAGCGCAGGCTGCCGAGCGAGCCGTCCGCGCTGTACACCGGCTCGCCCCAGACCTCGGGGATGCCCGACAGCCGGCCGCGGATGTGGCGGCGATAGGCGTCGAACTCCTGGCGGACGAGCTCGGCCGGGCCGACCTTGACCGCGGTGGGCAGCTCCGGCGTGTCGGCGTCACGGTAGGGCGTGACCTTGAGCACGCGGGCGCCGCTGAAGCCGCCGACGAGCTCGCCCTCGACATCGACACGGGCGTAACCGGCGAAGAGCACAGCCAGTACGGACCCCCCGGCTGCCGGGAGCGCGAGGGCGGGGGGGAGCGTGATCACGGGCCCCGCCGTTGGGGTGGTTGGCGCGAAGGCGTCGGATCGGGTGATCATCTCTGGCCTCCATGGTGCTTGTCGAGAGAAACGACAGGGTTAGCCATCAGCCCGGCGGCTCACCCTTGGACATGAACGTGGCACCGGGCGCCACCTTCATCGGAGCTTGTGATCAGGCAAGGTCAACCACCGGCCCTAGGCGCGCAACGCGGCCTCACTCCCGGCGCGCCACCACCATCCCCGTCTCCTTGGCGATGTGCAGCGTCCCCGCCGCGGCGATCCGCCGGCCCACGAACGCCTCGAACGCCGCCGCGCGCGCGCCGTCGACGACCTGGCCGGCATCCCACATCGAGCGGACGTAGTCGACCAGCGGCCTCGCCTCGGTCACACTCAGGCTGTCCGGGTAGCGCCGGATCTCCACCGCCGCGAAGGGCGGCGCGAGCACCGCGGCCGCGTTGTCAAGGCCGAATCGGGAGGCAAGATCGACTGGGCCGTGATAATCGGGATCGAAGTCGCGAACCAGCGCGTGAAGCTCGCGCATGTGGTCCCGCCCGTTGGTCGCGGCGCAGAGTCGCCCGCCGGGCCTCAGCACGCGCGCCAGCTCGCCCACGGCCCGCGACAGGTCCGGCACGTGATAGAGCATGTGGTTGGCGATCACGACGTCAAAAGCGGCATCGGGCAGGGGAATCGCCTGGACGTCGGCGTGCAGGAAGGCGAAGCGGCCGCCGGCGCCCAGGGTGGCGAGCACCGCGCGGGCTTCGCGGACCATGCCGATCGACAGGTCGCTGAAGACCACCCGCACATCGCTCGGCGGTCTATCCCGCTGTTCCCGCCAAAGCCACCCCGGCCCGCCGCCAAGCTCCAACACCAGCTCGCCGCCCTGCAGTTCGAGCTGGTCGAAGGCCCAGCGTGGCCAGCCGGTCGGGTTGGTGCTGAAGCGCGCGTGCAGGTCGGCCCGGGCGGCGAGGTTGGATGAGCCGCGGTATTGGCTGCGCTGGAGGTAGGTGCGGTCGGTGGGGTGGGGCATGCTAGTCCCAAGACTGTGGAGCTGCTTCGTTCTCACATAGCTTCCTCGTCGTCGGGCCATGGATCCCGTGCCAAGACATCCATGGAAGCCGCGAGCAACGCCTCGTCCACATCGTACTCGGTGCCTGCGTGAGCCTCGGCATAGGCCCGGAGTTCGGCGTGGAGACGCAGCCTCCTTCGACGAGCAAGCCATCCCTGAAGCCGTTTGTGGACCTTCGCTGCCACGGAAGGAGTGGTCATAGTGCAACGCACTGACGAATCGACCCGTTCACACCGCGCTGCGCAGCTCTTCACGCACAACGCGCCGCACGATATCCTCGACGGGCTCTTCCACCCGCTGGATGTGGGAGCGAAGAACGTGGTTGATCATCGTCTGGTAATTGCCACCGCCGGCGGTTTCGACCTGTTGACGGAACCACGCGATGACGTCGTCGTCCAACCGAATCGTAATTCGGGTCTTGCCGGGTGGCAGCGGGTCGAGCGCCCCACGCTTGCCTCGGCTGAAATCGTACTCGTTTTTCATGTCACGCCACCTTCCTCGTATTGCCGGCGCTCCTTGGGTGTTGCCGTCCGCGCCGAGATGATCCGAATCACCTCACCGCGCCACGTGAAAGCCAGCGGTCCTCATCTGGGTCGTCGTCTTCGATCGTGATCGCAAAACTGTCCGCGAATACCGCGACTGCATCCGCAAACGAAACCTCGTGCTTGCGAAGGTTCAACTCGGCCTTGAGCGGATCCCACTCATAAAGACGCATTAGCAAATTATGCATACACTTGTACAGACAAGCAAGTCGTGCGGGATGTCACGCCCCCCAACTTGCCTTCCGCCCCCATCCGGGCGAAACTATGCCCGCCCCAGGCCACATCGCGCCCGCACCGCCGGTCCTGTTTGCATTGCGCCTGACGTTAAACAGTGCGCGCGGCGGTCGGGAGCACACACGGGCCGTCCCGGCCATCCGTTTGAACCGACCCACCACCCCACTTGCAAGGAGCCAGCCATGCCCGCATCCCACCACCACCGCGCCTGCGCCGCGCGCAAGCAGCTCGCCGGTGCCGGCATCACGTCCGCCGGCGACGGCTTCACCCTGCCCGGCGCCGAGAAGCACTATCCGCCCGACCTGGAGCTCGACCCGGTCCACCTGGACATCGATGTCGCCCTGGACCTGGACGCCGAAGCCTGCGCCGGGACCGCGACGCATACGGTCGAGGCGCGCCGGGCCGGGCCGACGAGGCTGGTGCTGCACGCGGTGGACTTCGAGGACGTGGCGGTGCGGGACGCCGACGGGCATGCGCTGGACTGGCAGTACGACGGCCGGGAGATCACGGTGGAATGGTCCGATCCCTTCGCGGCCGGCGAGCGGCGCCGCGCCGCGGTGAGCTACCGCGCCGAGCAGCCCACCGCCGGGCTGTACTTCTCGCGGCCGAGCGAAGCCTATCCCGACGCGCCCTGGTACGCCGCCACCGACCACGAGACCGAGCGCGCGCGCCACTGGCTGCCCTGCGTCGACCTGCCCAACGCGCGGCCCCGGCTGGACTTCCACCTGCGCGCGGCGTCGCGCTACACGATTCTGGCCAACGGCGAGCTGGTCGGCGAGGCGGACAACGGGGATGGGACCAAGACCGCGCATTGGCGGCTGGACTATCCCTGCCCGAGCTACCTGACCTGCTTCGCCATCGGCGACCTGGTGCGGGCGGACGATGGCGAGTTCGAGGGTATCCCGATCGCCTACTTCACCTGCGCGCCGCTCTCCGAAGCCGACCTGCGCCGCTCTTTCGGACGGACGCAGGCGATGCTGGCGTGGATGACCGAGCGGCTGGGCATGGCGTACCCCTTCCCGAAGTACTTCCAGTTCGCCCTGCCGGGCTTCGGCGGCGCGATGGAGAACATCTCGCTGGTCAGTTGGAGCGACGCCTTCGTGATGGACGAGACTTTGGCCGGCGAGTGGACCCGCCTGGTCGACGAGATCAACGTCCACGAGATGGCCCATGCCTACTTCGGCGACGCCGTGGTCTGCCGCGACTACGCCCATGCCTGGCTCAAGGAGAGCTGGGCGACCTACATCGAGCAGGTCTGGTTCGAGGACACGCTGGGCGAGGACGAGCGCGGCTACCAGTACTACCGCGACGCCCACGGCTACTTCGCCGAGGCCGACGAGCGCTACCAGCGGCCGATCGTCACGCGCGAGTTCAACAGCAGTTGGGACATGTACGACGCCCACCTCTACCCCGGCGGCGCCTGCCGGCTGCACACCCTGCGCTGCGAGCTGGGCGACGAGAGCTTCTGGGGGGGCGTGCGCGACTATCTGCAACGCCATGCCGGCGGCGTGGTCGAGACCGACGACTTCCGGCGGGCCCTGGAGGCGCGTTCCGGGCGCTCGCTGGGCCGGCTGTTCGACCAGTGGTTCCACAGCCCGGGCTATCCGGCGATCAAGGTGACCTTCCGCTACGACGCCAAGCACCACGAGGGCGTGTTCGAGATCGAGCAGACCCAGGTCGACCCGAAGGAGGGCAAGGCGCCCTTCCTGCTGAGCACCGATGTCGGCTGGGTGGTCGACGGGGCCTTGCGGACCTGGCCGGTCAAGATCGAGAAGGCCAAGCAGAGCGTGGTCGTCCCGATGGCCACCAAGCCCGAGCAGGTGCGCTTCGACCCCTTCGGCAAGGTGCTGCACAAGCTGAGCTTCAACCCCGGCGACGCGATGCTGCGCGCGCAGCTCACCGGCGCGGGCGACGTGATCGGCCGCATCCTCGCCGGCCGCGAGCTGGCGGCGACCGCCAAGCGCCGCAACATCGAGGCGATCGCGGCGGCCTATCCGGACGAGCCGTTTTGGGGCGTGCGGGTCGAGTGGGCCAAGGCGCTGGGCAAGGCGGGCAGCGAGGCGGCGGTCGAGGCGCTGGCGGTGCTGGTCGGCGTCGAGGAGGACCCGCGCACGCAGGCCGCGCTGCTGCGCGCCGCCGGGACCTACCGCGACCCGCGTATCACCGCCGCGGTCGAAGCGCGCCTGGCGGACGGCCTGCCGTATCACGCCTCCGCCGCGGCCTACGAGGCGCTCGGCGCCCAGCGCGACCAGGCGCCGTTCGACCTCTTGGCCGCCGCGGCGGACGAGGAAGGCTTCGGCGGCATCGCCCAGGCCGGCGCCTTCCGCGGCCTGGCGGCCAGCCGGCACGACGACGCCATCCCGCTCCTCGTCGAGCGCGTGGCGTACGGGGTGACCTCGAACCGCTCGCGGCCCGCGGCGGTGATAGCGCTCGGCCAGATCGGCCGGGTGCAGTCCGCCAAGGACACTCGCGAAGAGGTCGTCGAGCAGCTCACCGACCTGCTGCGCGATCCCGACCCCCGCGTCCGCAACGCCGCCGTCGGCGCGCTGCAGGCGATGCAGGCGGGCGAGGCGGTGGGGGCGCTGCAGACCTACAGCGCGCCGCTTTCCAAGCAGGAGCAGGTGCGGGTGGACCGCGCGATTGCCGCGATCCGCAAAGGCGGCGAGCCCAAGCCGGTCGCGGCCGAGAAGGAGATGGACGAGCTGCGCGAACAGCTCCGCAAGCTCGCCGACACCGTCCAGAAGCTCGAAGGCCGCGTCAAGGCCCACGAAGGGCGGGCGGGTGAGGAGGACGAGGGGCCCGGTCCGGAGGCGCCGAACAACGGGGATAACGGCAACGGGGACAACGGAAACGGCGATGGCGGAGGCGCGCCGGGTCCGGTCGCTGCCGGAGATGGCGGCGAGCCGAGCCCAGCAGTCGCCGACGTCAGTGGTGATGGCGGCGAGGGCGGGGCGCTGCCCGCGGCGGTCGGCGAAGCGGAGTCACCCCATCCCGCCATCGATGCGCTTGATGCGAGCGCGGTGGTCGCGGAGGATGCGCACGCGGATGTCGCGGCCTCCGAAAACGGCCCGCCTGTAGACGACACACCTTCCGAGGACCAGCCGGAGGCTCAGGCCGACACGCCTTCCGAGGACCAGCTACCGGCTCAGGACGAGCCGCCGCCGGATCAACCCGACGAGCATCCGCACCGCTGGAGCTGGCCGTGGGAGCGATGACCGCAACCGCTCCCGCGCGCTGGGCGTTCAAGGCCGGCGCCGTTTGATGCGTTCGCCCTGCACTTGTTGCCAGAACATACGTTCAAATTCGCTGAGGCTGGCCGTCCTCAGCCCGCTGATGCGCCACGCGGACTGTGAGGTGATCGAGGGCGCGGCGGAGTTGGTGTTGCATCGGGCGTCCCGGCCGGAGCAGGCCGACCTATTGTCGATTCTGGGTGTGTTCGCCGAGCCCGTGATCGCGGTGCAGGAGTTTACCCGCATGATCGGGAGGGAGCGACTGATGGAATCCAAGTTGATCGAGTACCTGGCCGAAGAGAAGATCGCCGAGGCCACCGCCAAAGCCACTGCTGAGGCCATCGCTGCGACAGAGCGGAAATATGAAGCCGAGCGGCGGATGTATGAAGCCGAGCGGCAGAAGGCCGAAGCCGAACGCGCCGTCCGCGAAGAAAGACTCCGCCACGAAGCGACTGTGGAAGCCTTGCAGTTCACCCTGGAGGAGGTCATCGTGACGCGCTTTCCCCAGGCGCCGGCGATCCTGTTGCATGAATTGCGGCCGGTCGAAGATCCCGACCAGTTGCACTCCCCGATCACCGCCGCCGCCGGCGCCCCGGACGTGTCCACTCTGACCGAGCGGGTCCGATCGATCACCGGCGCCGGGGGAAACGGGCCGCCCGAGCCCATGTGATCTGGAGGCCGGGCAGGCCATTGCCATGAGGTTGGAGTTGTAAGGACGGTCCCCCCGCCTGCCTATAGGCATCAAGCAAAGGGAGTTGAGGTTCGTCCCGCGGGGCGGCCCCCACCCCCCGGCCCCCTCCCCCAGCCGTTTTGGGGGAGGGGGCCGGGGGGTGAGGGCCACCTCAGCCAAACCTCAGCTCAAGCTCAGCTCGGGCTCAGGAATCCCGCGCCGCCATCGGGTATCCTGCGTGCAGATCAAACAACCCACTCGCCACCAGCGAGAACCCAAACAAGAAGAAAGAAAATGAGCAGCAGCAAGGTCGTGACGGGATACGTGAAGGCGGACGCGGCGATTACCACCAACCACAGCCAGACGGTCAAGGCCCAGCGCGGACTCCCCGGCAATCACAGCCAGACCCTTATCCGCCGCTAAACGAAATACACCGCCGCGATGAGCCGGGGCGCGGGAGATCGACGAGACCTCCCCGCGCCCCGGCTCGTCGCGCTCTATGCGAGGCTACGCTATCACGCCGCCAATGGATGCCCCACCCCAGGACCCGCTCGACCTCGCCATCGAGCTGCACGACCGGGCCATGGCGTGCAAGGGCGAGAACCGCTGGGAGGAGGCCGGCGCGTTGGCCGCCCAGGCGCTGGCGGCGCTGGATGCGGCGCCCGATGCGGGCGTCGCCGATGCTGCGGCGATCCTCAGCAACCTGGCGTGGGTCCACGAGGGGCGTGCCGAGTACGCGCAGGCGGAACGGCTCTGCCGGCGCGCGGTCGACCTGCTGGCGAGTGCGGGCGACGACGAGGACATCCGGCGGCTGCGCGTGACGGTGCTCACCAACTTGGGTTGGCAGTGCCGCTGCCAGGCGCGCTACGCCGAGTCCGAGACCGTGCTGCGCCAGGCGCTCGCCCTGGCCAAGCGGCTGGATGAGGTGGAGACCGCCACGGTCCTCAATACGCTGGCCGTGCTCTACAAGTACACCGGCCGCTTCGCCGAGGCCCGCCGCATGTACCTGCGCGCGCTGCGGATACTCGAACCGACCTTGGGCGCCGAACATCCCGACGTGGCCACGATCTACCACAACCTCGGCGGCCTGGAGCATGCCCGGGGGCGCTACGCGAAGGGCGAGCCTTACGCGCGCCGGGCCGTGGCGCTGCGCGAAGCGGCGCTGGGCCCGGAGCATCCCGACGTCGCCGCCGACAAGGCCAACCTCGCGGCGCTCCTGGACGGGCAGGGCAAGTTCGACGAGGCCGAGGCGCTGTACCACGAGGCGCTGGCGGTGTTCGAGCGGGTCTACGGCCCCGACCACTACGAGATCGCGGTCAACTACAACAACCTCGCCGCCATCCACGACGCCCGCGACCAACCGGACGAAGCGGAGCGCCTGTACCGGCGGGCGCTGGAGATCAAGGAGAAGCTGTTCGGCCCGGACCACCCGGACCTGGCCATCACCCTCAACAACCTCGGCCTGCTGCTGGCGAACGCCGGCCGCCTCGACGACGCCGAGCCGCTCCTGGCCCGCGCCCTGGCCGTCTTCGAGCAATCCCTGGGGCCGGATCACCCGGACGTCCAGGCCTGCCGCGGGAACTACGCGGGGCTGCGGGCGGCCAGGCGCCAGCCACCGGCAGACATCACGACGGCACCGACACTCTCGGAGGCACGATGCACCTCTCCGTCCTGCGCGCGCTACGGCACCGCTCGTTCGCCCTGCTGTGGACCGGCCAGACCATCTCGCGGCTGGGCGACCACCTCTACCAGATCGCGCTGGCCTGGTGGGTGCTGGAGAAGACCGGCTCCGGGGCCATCATGGGCACGGTGCTCATCGTCAACTTCGTGCCGATGCTGCTCTTCCTGCTCCTCGGCGGCGTGGCGGTGGATCGCTTCCACCGGCCGCGGGTGATGTTCCTCTCGGACCTGGGGCGCGGCGTGCTGGTCGCCACCGTCGCTTGGCTGGCCTATGCCGGCACGCTGGAGGTCTGGCAGGTGCTCGTGGCCAGCCTCGTCTTCGGCTTCGTCGACGCTTTCTTCCAACCGGCTTACATCGCCACCGTGCCCGAGGTCACGCCGGCCGAGGACCTGACCAGCGCCAACGCGCTGACCAGCATCAGCATGCAGGCCGGCCGCATCGTCGGCCCGGCCATCGGCGCCGCCATCGTGGCCCTGGGCGGCACGGCGCTGGCCTTCGGGCTGAACGCGCTCTCCTTCTTCATCGCCGCCCTGTTCCTTGTCCCGCTCTTGCGCCTGCCCCGGCCAAGCGCCACCGCCGCCTCCGAGCGCCAGAGCGTCGTCGCCGAGCTGCGGGCGGGCTTCAGCCTGGTGCGGTCCATTCCCTGGCTGTGGATCTCGATCCTCGTCTTGGCCTTCAGCAACATCGGGCTATCCGGGCCCTTCAGCGTGGCCATGCCCTTCCTGGTCAGCGACACCATGCAGGCCGACGTGGGCACGCTCGGCTTCCTGTACGCCTTCTTCCCCGTGGGCTACATCCTCGGCGGGCTGTGGATCGGCCGGCAGGCCCGTCTGCACCACCGGGGCCGGCTGGCCTATACCGGCTCGGCGCTGGCCGGGATCTTCCTGGCCGCCTTCGCCCTGCCGCTGCCGCTCTGGGCGCTCGCCGTCTGCGCCCTGATCAACGGCGCGGCGCTGGAGGTCTTCGGCGTGATCTGGACCAGCACGATGCAGGAGATGGTCCCGCAGAACATGCTCGGCCGCGTGGCCAGCATCGACCAGGTCGGCTCCTTCGCCCTCCTGCCGGTGGGCTTCGCCATCGCCGGCTGGGCCACCGACGCCATCGGCCCGGCGGCCGTCTTCGCCATCGGCGGCCTCAGCACGGCGCTGGTATCGCTGGCGGCGATGGCCCACCCCGCGGTGCGGGACCTGGATTGATCGCGGCGGTGGCGGCAGCCGTCGACAGCCACGCGAGACGACCTGGCCCAAATCGACACTCGCTACGCCCGGGCAAGGGCTACATCTTCAAGAATGACCTGCCGGAAGACACTTGGATCCTCCAAGCGGGCGAGCGCATCCAGGATTTCGATGCCCGCCAGGCGTCCCTCGGCATCATAGTCAGCGGCGATCCCATCCGCCAGATGCTTTGTGGTGACGGTCGTTTCCTTGAAGCGGATGTACAGCGCGTCCACTTCCTTGTCGTACGTGATGGTCATTGGTTTCGACCCTCTAAAAGTAGTAGACGTATACCGTTACAACCACGATCCCGTCGGCCTCGTCGACAAAGATGGGCCGGACCTGCTTGGTGACGTAGTGCTTGCCGTTCCACGCCGAATTGAACGGGAAGTCCTGGCGGCATTCCATGCGGCCGAGTCCAGCGGGTCGCCACGGTGCCGTGCGGATGGCATCCAGCACCTCGGCCGGCGTGGCGCCACGGAACCCCAACTGCTGCCGGGCATGGCCGGAAAGCCGGATGGGCTTGGATTGCCCCACGTTTGCCACGGTCTTGATCCTAAGTTGTGTGTGCTCTCTCGGGTTTACAGAGTTCCCCATGAGCTATCGCTCACCACAACGAATGAAAACGATTGGGCGGGGCGTATCCCATCGGAAATCGTTTTCACAAGAGTCGGTCCCGCCGTAACGACGCCGCGGCCCCGAAGCCTATCCAGGCGAGCGCCGGGTGCACATTATGCCGGAGTCGTGGCCACGGACCAAAATGTCGCCCGCAGGACCCTATCGCCCGGCCGATCGGTTCTATCGACGCCGCTCCGGCGGGTGACCCGACCTGACGCCGGCAGGGCGCACAGGGGTGCATCGCGAGCAGCAAACTGGTGTATCATGGGCGCACCGCCTGGCGGGCACCAGCGACCTTTCGGCCAGCAGCAACGCCGGAGGAGCTACGGGCGGTCCTTTCGGCCTGAAGGCGTGGGGGCACGATGCGCATCGAGAACCAAGCCGGCGTCTGGCGGTGTTCGCGGGGGGCTTCACGCTGGAAGCCGCGGATGCGGTGGGCGCGGGCGGGACTGCGGATGGCCGCGGCGTTGCGGCGCTTCTGGTTTACTCGAGGCCATTGCGACGAGGGCCGCCGCTGGATGAGGCGAACCCTCGTTGCCGCGCCGGCAAGCGCCAACGCGGTGCGTGCGGAGGTGCTGAACGGTGTGGGCGTTCTCGCGTGGCGGCTGTCCGACTATGCTGAAGCGCGTGCCAGCTTCGAGGAAAGCCTGGTCTTACTTCGCGAGCTGGGCGACGAGCGGGGAGTGGGACTGCTCGTCGGCAATCTCGGTCTCGTTGCCCAGACCCAAGCCGACAGGGCGGCAGCGCAGGCCTATTTCGAAGAGAGCCTGTCGCTCTTGCGTCGCTTTGACGAGAAACGGGGCACGGCGAACGCATTGCCGAATCTGGGCGTCTGTGCCATCAGCGACGGCGACTATGACACGGCCCGACGCCTCACCGAGGAGTCTCTGGGGTTGTTTCGAGAGCTTGGAGAGCGTTCGATCACCGCGATGGCGCTTCTCAACCTGGGCTTCGCGGCACGGGAAGCGGGAGATTACGCCGCCGCGCGCACCTATTTGAAGGAGAGTCTGGCTATCCGCAGGGATCTCGCCGATGCCTGGGGTATCGCCTCCACCTTGTCGAACCTCGGTCTGTTGGCGGTCGCGGAAGGCGACGATCTTCGAGGTCGCGCGCTCCTCGTACAAGGTCTTCGCGCGTGCCATGAGCTCGGCGACAAAGCGCTTGGCGCCGAATGCATGGAGGACATCGCATTTTTCGACCATAGGCAGGGCTATACCGCCGTCGCCAAGACCACCGCCACCGCCATCGCCGCCAACCATCCGAATCGTGCTGTACTCATAAGATGTCTCCTTGTTTGCTGGTGAAGTCCCACACCGAATGCGCAGGACCACCACAGTCTAACCCGCGACTCTTAGGAAACTCTTGGTAGACATCGGCTGCATGGTCGCCCGCTTGGCTCCGGTGCGGGCTAGGGGCCGATCGGCGTGACAGGCGCGAACCTCAGTTGTCGTCCCATGACACGACGGATAGCAGCGCCAGGCCATGAAGCAGCGGCGCTGCGCCCGTACTTGCCTTCCAACGCCATCCGGGTAAAACTATGCCCGTCCCGGATCACACCGCGCCGGCCGTCCCGTTTGCGCCGCGCCCGGCGTAATGGAGGGATGGGCGGCCCAAAGTATCGCGCACGAGCCGCCCCAGACATCCACTTTGACCGACCACCCCACCAGCGAGGATACCGCTATGCCCGCATCCCACCG
>CAZCJG010000014.1:0-16368 GCA_964498575.1 uncultured Anaerolineales bacterium
CGAAGCCGAGGGTCGTGCCCGGGCCGGAGTCGACGACATCGTAGAGGCTGCTCGCGAAGGCGATCGCATCGCGATTGACGGCCACGGTCATGTGCTCCGCCATCAGCGGCAGGATATCCTGCCCCGTCAGCGCGGGCTGGACCGCGTAGTCGCACCAGGAGCCGGCCGGGTCGTCGGTCTGGGACACCGAGAAGACGATCAGCGACAGCTTGCGCTCCAGGTTGTTCGCAATCGCGGCCACGACGAAGCGCTTGGCGGCCGGATCGTAGAGCACCTGGGGCGCCAGCACGACGAAGTCGATGTCCTGCGGCGCGAGCAGGTCCTCGAACCAGTCGTCCAGGGCAATGTGCGATCCCGGCTCGGCCGGCCGCCCCTGCTTGTCGAAGACGCCGACCATCGCGTTGACCGCCGCCACGATCTTGTCGGGCCCCACGGCGATCGTCGGGCCGGCCGGCGTGGAGTCGGATTCGGCGCCGTCGAAGGCGTCCCAGCTCGCGACGCTCGGATCGGTGCCCTGGTCCAGGCCCGACACCCGCGGGCGACGCCCCGCCTCGCCGGCGCGGAAATCGACGCTGCTCCCGGGGGCTGATGCGGCGGGAGACGCCTGGTCGGCCCACTGGCCGGCCCATTGGTTGGGTTGCACCGCCGGCACACCGTCGATGACGCCTTCGGTGCCGACCTCGCGCGCGGGCTTGGCTCCGTCGGCCTGATGCCGTGCCGGGCGCGGCGCGGCGCCGGCTCCCCGGCGCTCGGCGAGCGTGCGCGGCGACCGAGCCGCCGGGCCAGCCGGCGCGTAGTCCCGCTGATCGACGAGCCGCTGAAGGATCGCGGGCATCGATTCCTGCCACGGCTGCTCGGACCGGCTGGGGCGCGGCGCAGCCTGGACGGCCAGCGGCCCCTTGCCGGCATAGCCAGCTCCGACGTGGCTCTCGCCGACATCGGCATAGCCGGAGCGCGACCCGTGGCCCTGGCGCTCACCGGATTGGCCATGCGAGCTGCCGGCGAAAAGGGTGACGAGCATCAGCGTTACGACAAGACTGCCTGACAAGCGACGGATCACGTGAGACACTCCTTGTTCTTTGACCGACCGGCGTCGGGCGAGAGGACATGCCAGTGCCACGGTAAGGTCTTGTGCCCGACGGGGGGGACATCTCGGCACCAGCCTTGATCGAGTCAGGCGGGATTGTATCACATTTTGGCATTGCCGAGTGGCGCGGTTTCCCTTGCGGCGGCTCAGGCTTCCTAGATCAGGCGCGCTGAACCGGGAGGGGCAAAACCGCCGCCCCCCGCCAGCCCAGCGCCGCCCCGGCCGTCCGCGCCGCGGCGAAGCCCGCGTCCCCCAGCTCCACGGCCAGCGCGGAGGCGAGCGTCTCGAACGCCGGCCGGTCCTTCGGTGCCCGCGGCGCGCCGATCAAGGCGCGCAAGGCGTCGGCCGCGCCGAGGAGGCGCGCGGCGGCGGTCGGCTGGTGCTCGGCGTGGGCCAGGGCGGCGGAGGACTCCAGCCACTCCGCGACGCCGTGGCGGTCTTGCAGGGTCCGGAGCACGGCCAGGCTCTCGGTCAGGTGGGCGCGCGCCGCGGCCCGGTCGCCGGCGGTGCGGGCGGTGTTGGCCAGGCCGGTCAGCGCGTAAGCCAGGCCGTCGCGATCCTCCAGCCGCCGGGCGATCGCCAGGCTCTCGCGGTAGCGGCGTTCCGCCGCGGGCAGGTCGCCGGTGTCGAAGGCGACGTCGCCGAGGTTGGCCAGGGTCACCCCGACCGCCCAGTCCACGCCCTGCGCCCGGAACATCGCCAGGCTCTCGGACAGGCGTACCTCGGCCGCCCCGTAGTCCCCCTGGCGCAGGGCGACCAGGCCGAGGTTGTTCAGCGTCGCGGCCTGGCCCCACGCATCCGACTCGGCGCGCGCCAGCGCGAGCGCCTCGTCGTAGCGCGCCGTCGCGCCGGCATAGTCGCCCAGCTCGTCCAGCACGTTGCCGAGCCGCCGCAGCACGGTCGCCATGCCCCGCGCGTCGTCGAGCGCGTGCCAGGCGGCCAGCGCTTCCTCCAGCCAGCGCTTCGCCGCGGGGAAGTCGCCCTGCTGCAAGGCGAGGTCGCCCAGGCCGTCCAGCGCCCGCGCCCGGTCCGCCGGCGGCGCGTCCGGTCCGGCCTGCTCAACCAGTCGCGCGAGCTGCGCCCGCCCCTCGGTGAAGCGGCCGGAAAGCTGCCAGTAGGGGGCGAGCCAGCCGGCCAGGCGCAAGCCGTCCACCGCGGTCTCGGGATCGCCCGCGCTCCAGGTCAGGACGTCCAGGACACCGGCATGGGCTTGGCCGAGTCGCTCCAGCCACTCGGCCTGCTCCGGGCCGGTCAGCTTCGCCGCCGCCCGCTCGGCCAGCGCCAGCGCCTCGGCGAGCTGCGCGTGGCGCTCGGCTGGCGTCGGGATCCGAGGAATCGCCGGGACCGCCGCTGCGACCGGCCCGGCCGCGCGTTCGAGCTGGCGCAGCGCGTCGGCGAGCAGCCCGGTGCCGCGCTCGGTGCGGCGCTGGATATGCTTGCGGCCGTGGGGCGAGCCGGGCCGGGCCACCGCGGCGATCTCCTGGGCGTGCAGCGGGTAAGGCGCGAGGAAGCGGTACCACAGCGCGCTCCAGGCCTCGCGGTCCGGGCTGTCGACCAGGTAGTCCGCCTCGACCTGCGCCAACGCCGCCGCGCGCGAGCGTAGTCCCGCGTTCGGTGCGCCGCCGAGCGAAGCCAGCGCCACGCGCACGCTGTCCGCCACCAGGTCGCCCAGCGCCCAGGCGCGCGCATCCGCCGTGTCGCTGGCGCCGGCGGAACGCAGGCGGGCGGCGACGGCGGCCATGCCGACGAGCGGGCTTTCCGCCAGGGGACCGGCGGAGCGGATGCGTTCGAGTGCTTGGAGCACGGCGGCGTCGGTGATGCGGGCGAGGTCCATAGGAGCGGTCGTCTGTCGGCGGCTGTGTTGTGGCCCGGACGGGAACCGTTGGCGAGTGGATCGTGCCGGATTATACAAGGGAGACACAGTCGAATGTCCCATCGTTGTCCCCTGCCCTATAGTTAGTGCCCGGCCGATGCGGTAAAGTGGTGCCATAGGACCACACCGGCCGAACCGAGCTGCGATGGCGGCATCGCGCGGCCGGGGTTCCCATGTGCGAGGCGACACGATGAATTGTTTGACGCATCGCTGGCTGGTCAGGTCGTGCCTATTGACGCTGCTCTTCGTGGGCACCGCGGCGCCGCGGGCAGGCCATGCCCAAGACCCGCCGAGCCCGGTGTACCTACCCTTGATCCTGAGATCCGATCCTCCAGAAGCGCATCCGCCGCCTGTCGATCGTGGAACCTGGACCGCCTATACCGACGGCGACGACGTGAATGACTTGGCGGTCGATCCGACGACCGGTGATGTCTGGGCGGCCACCCAGGGTGGCGCGGTGAAGTGGGACCCGCGCACCGGGACCTACATGCTCTATACGATGCAGGACGGCCTGGCGGCCACGCGGGTTGACCGCGTGACAGCGGACATGGCTGGCAATCGCTGGTTCCTCCATCAAGGCGATGATCCCGATTTGACGCCCTCAGACCCGCGTCAACCAGCCATCTCGCGGCTCGATCCCGACGGCGAATGGGAAACCGTGGCGGTACCCGAGCATGTGCCTGCGTATCGCGGCGTCTCCCTGGCAGCCCAGGCGGATGGTACCCTGTGGTTGGGTGACAAGGCAGGAGCCGTCTACCGACGCGATCCCGACGGCACCTGGGATTCGATCCTTGGCGCCGGCTGCGGCTGGATCTTCAGCATTGCCATCGACCGCACCGGCGCTCCTTGGTTCGGCTCGCAATGCGGTTTGCGCCGGATGGTCTCGGATGGCGAATGGCGGACCTGGCTCGATGGACAGGAAGTCCAAGGGATGGCGCTCGTCAACGGTGGTCCGGAAATCTGGTTCGGTTCAGGCACGATGGCCTATCACCTGCTCTTCGATGGTCGTGTCGAGCAGGTCGACGTGGCCGACAGGCTTCCGGGTGCGCACTTGGTGCAGTTCGCCGTCGGTGCCGATGGTGCGGTGTGGTTCGGCGCCAGCGCCGGTGTGGCGCGGCGCGATCCGGACGGTACCTGGCGCCGGTGGATCGATTCGGGAGAATTGCCCACGAAGCCGCTGCATCGATTGGTCGTGGACGGGAGCGGCAACGCTTGGCTGACGGGCGGGTCGGGGCCTGGCGTCCATCAGTTGACGCGCGACGGCGCGATTCGCCACCTCCGCACGGCAGTCGGCCCATCGGGTCCGGCCTTCTGGGCTGTGCTGGTAGACCGCGCGGGCAACCGTTGGTTCGGTTCGAATTCCGGTGGCTTGAGTCGTCTGACGGCCGACGGGCGATGGGAAACAGCGTCGATGCTGACCGATCAAGCGCGGCACCCGGCATCGAAGCTCATCCTGGATATCGCCGAAGATGGGGCGGGGAACCTGTGGCTGGGCACGGCCCTTGGGCTTGGCCGGCGGACGGCGGACGGGCGGTGGCGGACCTATGACAGGGCCGATGGATTACCGGACACCTTCGTCAAGGCCGTCTTGCCGGACCCCGATGGCAGCGTCTGGTTCGGGACCCGTGCCGGGGTTGGGCGTTTGATGCCCGACGACAGCGTACGCATCGTGGACCTGCCGGGGGCCGTGACGTCTTCCCTTGTCATGGCCATCCGCAGGGACGCGCTGGGGAATCTGTGGTTCGCCATGAATGACGACGCGCGCGGACTCGTGCGCCTGGCGGAGAACGGCTCGTGGCGTACCTTCACGCAGGCGGACGGCCTCCCCGGATCCGTCACGGACGTCGCACCGGACGACGCGGGGGGGGCGTGGCTGGCTATCCGCAGGGAGGGGCTGGCACATGTGACCGCGAACGGCAGGATCAGGTTCTGGCGGGCCGAGGACGGCGCCCTGGCCTCCAACCTATTGGGGAGCGTGGTTCGGACACCGGACGGGGGACTATGGGTTGGCGCCCAGGACGGCGTGAGCTTTCGCGCTCCCGGCAACAAGTGGACCGTTTTTCGCCGCTCGCCCGCGGCTTGGTTCGGTACCCTCACCGACATCGCCGTCGAGCCGGGCGGGGACCTGTGGTTCACTGACAGTGAGGGCGCCGTTTGGAACTACCGGCCCGGCGGGCCGGGCGCGACCTGCGCCGCGGCAACCGCCTTCGCGCCCGGCGACAACCTCAACTCGAACCTTCAGGATGCGGACGACCGGGACTTCTACCGCATCGAGGTCCGGCGGCCGTTCAGCCGGATCGAGATCACGGTGACCGATCCCGACAACCGCCTCGATGTCGCCCTCGTCCGTTCTTGCAACGCGATCGGGGCCGGCCGCCACATCGGCTCGGGCCGACATATCGGTGCGGGGCGTCACATCGGCGGCGAGCAGCGGCTCGTGTTCGATGCCACCTCGCGCACCGGAAGCTATTTCTTGGTCGTGCGCCCGCGTCCAGGCGATCACCACTACCCCCTCGCCTATCGCGTTCGCCTGGGGCTATCCGAAGCGGACACCGCCGAAACCCGCACGCTGATCCTCACCCACGAGCCCGCCGTCCTCGCCGAGGTCGGCCTGGACTACGATGCGCCGGAAGTCGTGGCCTGGGAGGCGGCCGTCGCGCGCCTCGCCGAGCATCCCACGGTGTCCGGCATGGTGGTTTGGGACATCCTGGAGGACATCGACGACCCGGCGGTCTACGCGGCCTATCAGGACTGGCAGGCCGCCCGCCCGGCCGAGCAGTGGAAGGCCGAGGTCCTCGGCGAGGCGCTGGGCGCCTGGATCCGGCGCCTCAAACGCACGGAGCTCGCGCGGCTCCAGTACATCGTGATCATGGGGGACGACCGCGTCGTCCCCCATGCGCGCGTCCGCATCGATCCCGGCTTCGCGGCGCGCGACGACGGTTGGGTCCGCGAGGCCGGCTATGCCCGCGACGGCGGCGTGCCGGCCGCCACGACGGTCGGCGCCGCGCTGCTGGCCGACTACAGTCTCGGCGATGACGCCTACGCCGCCGGGCCGCGCGTCCCCTGGGGCGGGCGCGAGCTGCGCCTGGACCTGCCGGAGCTCGCCGTCGGCCGCTTGGTCGAGCGCCCGGCCGACATGACGGCGGTGATCGACGCCTACCTGGCGCGGGACGGCGTGATCCGGCTCGATCGCGCCCTGGTGGCCGGCTACGACTTCATGGCCGACGGTCCGGACTGGGGCGACCGCTACCTCGCCGCCGCCGGCCTGCCCGAGGCCCGCCGCACCCGGCTGGTCGGCGACGGTTGGCGCGCGGAGGCCTTGCGCGACGCGCTGCTCGGCGGACGCAGCAGCCTCAGCTTCTTCGCCGCGCACGCCGCTCACGACTTCCTCGAGACGCCCGGCAACGGCACACTCCGCGCGCGCGAAGTCCTCGACGCCCCGGCCCAGCTCGCCGGCACGCTGGCCTATGGCCTCGCCTGCCACGCCGGGCTGAACCTCCCAGCCGCCGGCCGCAGCGAAAGCCTGGACTTCCCCGAGGCCTGGCAACGCCGCGGCGCGACTTACATCGGCTCGACCGGCTGGGCCTACGGCTTCGACGGCGAGCTGCAATATCAGGAAGACCTGATGGCCGAGTTCACCCGTCTGGTGGTGGAGGGAGGCGGGATGGCCGTCGGTGACGCGCTCGCCGCGGCCAAGCGCAGCTACTTCTGGGACGTGGCGGCGCTCAACCACTTCCATGCCAAGACCATCGCCGGCACCGTCCTCTACGGCCTGCCGATGGCCCGCGTCGAGCTCGCCGATCCCGATCCGTCGGCTTCTGGCGACCTACCCCTGCCGCCGGAGCTGCCGGCCCCGGACGCCGAGGCGCCGGTCGACCGCGAGGATGGCGTGCTCTCGCAGCACATGATCCTGCGCGTGCCGCCGGACGCGCTCGACCGCGTGTCCGACCCTGCTGGCGACTACTTCACCTTTCGCGGCCGGCCCGCCCGCGCCGAAGGCGGCGAGCCGGTGCAGCCGCGGGTGTCGGTTCCAGTCTTCGAGATCGAGACCGGCGGCGATTCGAGCGTCTCTGGTAGCGCCGCCGAGCCGCGCGCCGTCCTGTGGCTCGGCGGCCGGACGCGCTTGATCCCGAACTTCCACCCTTTGGTCCGCCGCGCCGGCGTGATGGGCCGCTTGCCCGCGGACGTGCCGGACGCCCCGTCCGCGCCCGATTTCAGCGCGCCCGGCTGGTTCCCCACCGTCCCGGTGGCCCTGCGCACCCTGCCCGAGGCCGAGGGCGACGGCACGCTGCTCTTCGGCCGCCGCGAAGGCCGCTTGCAGTTCACGGTCGGCCAGTTCGATGCCCTGACCGCGGCGCTGCGCCTCTTCGACGAGCTCGCGGTCGACCTCTACTTCAGCGCCGCCGCCGATCGCGAGCCGCCGGCGATCCGCGCCGTGCGGCTCGATCCGAATGGTTCGGACCGCCGGATCGAGGTGGAAGCGGAGGACGGCGCGGTGGGAGGAAGTGGTGTGGCCCGCGTCGTCGCCACCTGGCTCGCCGCGGACGGCGCTTGGCGCAGCGCCGAGCTGGCGCCGTCCGGCGGCGATCTGTGGTCCGGGCAGGTCGCCGCCGGCGTCCCCGTGCTGGTGCAGGCGGTGGATGGGGTGGGCAACGTGGCGGTCTCGGACAACGACGGGGCGCTTTGGGGGCGATAGGTCGCGCCGGCTCAGTCGGGCGATCGGCGCGGCGAACAGCGTTTGCTGCTACCATTGCGGTATGTGGTCCGCCGATGGTGGCTTGGGATCAGGAGCGGCTTCATGACCCGCGGCCCTTCCTTCACGCCGGTCGCCAACCCCTTCGACATCCTGCCCGCCCAGCTTTTCAACCCGCTCGGCGCGCACGGCGAGGCCGGGTTGCAGCGGCATTACGTCGCCGTGCTCTTGCGGCTCTACGGCTTGGCCGAGTTCAACCGGCATGGCCTCACCCGCGAGCTCGCCATCGCCGAGATCGTGGCCTACCTGCGCGACCGGGACGACGCCGCGGCGGCGATCGAGGCCGAGATGGCGGCCGAGGAGGGCGGCCGGCGCGTGAGCGGGGAGCGCGGGTCGGGGGCGGCGCGGCGCGGGGGGGAGACGGGAGCGCGCGTCGCCGGTGCGCAGGACCTCCCGACCTATGCCGGCTACCTCCTCCGGCGCCTGGTCGCCTGCGGCTGGGTCGAGCGCGAGCACCACGCGGATTACAGCGAGACGGTCGTCCTGCCGGACTACGCCTTCACGCTGCTCGAAGCCCTGCGTAACATTCAGGAGCAGAAGCCGCGCGAGTACACCGGCCAGCTCTACACCGCGCACCAACTGCTGACCCGACCGGGCAAGGACTTCTCGCCGGCGCTGGCGATCACCCAGGCCTACGAGAACATCCGCCAGGTCGTCCGCGGCCTGAGTGAGCTCAACCACAACATCCGCCGCTACACCGAGCACGCCACCCGTGACCGCGACGTCAAGTCGCTCTTGCGCCTGCACTACGAGGAGTACGCCGAGCTGCTCGGCCCGGCCTACCACGCGCTCAAGACCAGCGACCACGTCTCACGCTACCGGCGCGACATGGTCGACCAGCTCCGCCGCTGGCAGCACAGCCCGGCCTGGCTCGACGGCGCGGCGGCGGACTTGGTCAACCAGGGCCGGCTAGGCCCCGCCGAAGCCGTGGCCGAGATCCGCCACGCGATGCAGTTCATCGTGGCCCAGCTCGAAGGGCTGGACCCCCTGATCGAGGAGATCGACCGGCGGCACTTGCAGTACTTGCGGACCAGCCTGCGCCAGATCCAGTACCAGCTCGTCAGCGCCGACGGCGGCTTCAAGGACCGGCTGGTCGCGCTGGGGCGGGACATCGCGGCGCTGATCGAGGCCGGGCATGCCGGCTGGCCGGCGGCCGCGGACGGGACCGGCGCACCGACCTTGCTCAGCTTCGCCGTCGCCGCGCCGGACCGGGGCAGCTTCTACGTCCCACCCCGCCACCGCCAGCCCTTCCACCCGGCGCCGGTGGTCACGCCCGCCCTGGCCGGTGGCGAGCTGATCGCCCTGCGCCGCCTGGTGCTCTCCGGCGTGATCGAGACCCTGACACCGGCGCGCATCGACCGGATGGTGATGCCGCTCTTCGGCGACGCCGACGCGGTGCATCTGGCGGAGCTGCCGGACTGGCTGCAACACGACCTGCCGCGCCTGGCGACGGTCGCCGCCTATGGCTATCACCCCGAGGTGCACTACGGCGTCGAGCCGGCCGAGGGCGAGCCGCTGGCGGTCGGGCGCTTCCGGGTGGAGCCGTTCGCGCTGGTGCGGCGCTAGGGGCTACCGAGTTAGCGGTCCGAAGGGTCCAGAGCCGCCCGCCTGTCGCCACCGCGCTACAATAGCCCGCATGGACAAGCCGAGACCACCCATCGCCGCCGAGGTTCCGGACGTCGCGGACTCGGCGCCAGAGCCACTGGGCGCCGGCACATCGGAGCACGAGCTCGTCCCACCGACGCTTGGTGACTTGGCACTGCCCGCCGACCTGCCGCCGGCCGCCGGCTCACTCGACCTCTCGCCCACCGCCGGCCTGCCGCCGCGCGCCCGCGCCGAGCTGCCGCGCGTGGTCAACCGGCTGCTGGGGCAGACCTTCGTCTACCAGGACAAGGAGGGCGACAAGGACGACTACTACTTCATCCACCGCTTCCGCCCGTCCGTCGCCGCCGCGCTGGCGCTGGCCGGCTTCGAGCTCGTGCACGACGACTACCACCGCATCTACCAGGTCATGTCGCGCTACACCTACTGCCGCTCGCGCTACCCGCTGGACGTGACGCTGATGATCGTCGTCCTGCGCAAGCTCTACGCCGAGCGCGCCGAGACGCTCAGCCTGGCCGGCGACCCCGTGGTCAGCCTGGCCGAGCTGCGCGACGAGTACCGCACGATCACCGACAAGCCGCGCGACCTGGGCGTGGTCCAGTACGAGCGCCTGCTGCGCCGCATGCGCCGGCTGGGCCTGGTCGAGCCGATCGACGGTCGGACCATCGACGTGCGCGACGGCGACAGCCGCCTGCGCCTGCGCGGCTCGGTGCGCATGATCCTGCCGATCCAGACCGCCGACGAGCTGGCCGCCTGGCTGCGGCGCTTCCGCGGCGGACTGGGGCCGGGTGACGCGGCGGCGGGCACCGAGCTCGTGGAAGCCGCCGGCCGCGGCAACGGGAGCACGGTGGGAGCCGGGCCATACGGCGAGACCCTCGAGGACGAAGCGGACGAGGGCCTCGACCCTGACGAGGACGATGGCCGCGCCGACTGAGCCTGCCTCACCCGCACGATTCCTCTCGCGCATGCTCGCGATCGCCCCGCTTGCGGGGAGCGCTTGCAGCATCGGCCCCCCAGCTCCTATCATTGCGATCAAATCGTACAAATCGCACTTTTTGGAGGTTATGCCATGACCAAGACGATCTCCGCATCCGATCTCCGCACGCGGATTCGGAGCGTGCTCAGCGAGGTGGGCTATGGGCGGGTGGACTATGTGGTCGAGAAGTTCGGCGAGCCGATCGCCGCGGTCGTCAGCATTGAGGACTATCGCCTGCTTCAGGACCTCAGGCAGCCACCGGCGACGCCTTCGCCAAGCACCTTCGAGCGCGAGCTGGCCGCCATCCGCGCCATGCTCGCCGCCGAAGGCTACGCGCCACGTACCCGCGAGGAGGTCGACGCGGAGCTTCAGGCGGAGCGCGAGAGCTGGGGGGATTGACCGTGCGGGTATACCTGGACGCCGCGCCGGTAATCTACGTGGTGGAGAGCGTCACGCCCATCGCGGCGAGCGCGATGGCCTTGCTCGCCCGGCCGGGGACCGTGCAGCTCTGCAGCGAGCTGACGCGGCTGGAATGCCGGGTCAAGCCGATTCGCGACGGCCAGGTGGCGCTGCTTGCCGCGTTCGACCACTATTTCGCGAGGATCATCGACACCGTCTTGCCGCTTACACGGCCCGTGGTCGACCAAGCGATCGACTTGCGCGCGCGTTACGGCTTCAAGACGCCCGATTCACTCCACTTGGCGGCGGCGATCGCGGCGGGTTGTGAGGTATTCCTGACCAACGACCCGCGGCTCGCGCGTTGCACCGGGATCAGGATCCAGACGACGTGAAAGCGCTCGTCCGCATCCGCCTGGTCAACTGGCATCTGTTCGAGAACATCACGATCGACTGCCACGGGACGACCTACTTCATCGGCGTCAACGGGGCGGGCAAGTCGACCATCCTGGACGCGGTGCAGTTCGCGCTGGTCGGCGGGCAGCGCGACGTGCGCTTCAACCAGGCGGCGATGGCCGGCGGGCAGCGCAGCCTGGCCGGCTACGTCCGCGGCGAGCTGGGCACCGAGGGCCGGCGCTTCCTGCGCGGGGACGCGACGGCGGTGGTGGCGCTGGAGTTCGCCAACCCCGACGGCTCGCGCTTCGCCCACGGCGCGGTGGTCGATGCCTACGAGGACAACCGGCGGCCGGACATCGCCTACTTCATCGTCAACGACGCGGCGCTGGACGATACTTGGTTCTTCGCCAAGCCGGGCCAGGTCTACAGCAGCCGCGCCTTCGCGCGCCACATGAAGTCCGCGCCCTTGCCCCGCGGCGCGAAGGCGCAGGTGTTCGCGCGGCTGGAGGACTACCGCTACCATCTGCAGAACCGGCTCGGCCAGCTCCGCGAGACCTTCTTCGACCGCCTGGTCAAGGGCGTCGCCTTCAGCCCGCTGACCGACATCCGGGCCTTCGTGCGCAGCTACCTGCTCGACGAGAAGCTCGTCGACGTCTCTAACCTTCAGGCCCAGCTCGAAACCCTGCGCCACTTCGAGCACCTGGTCGCCGACGTGCGCGATCGCATCGCCGCGCTGGGCGCGATCGAGGCTATCGACCAGGAGCGCTTGGTCAGCCGCCGCCGCCGCGTCGCCAACGGCTTCATCCACCGCTATGCCGTCGGCGACCGCGATGCGGCGCGTCTCAAAACGCTGCGGATCGAGCTGGACGAGGCGCGCCTAGGGCAAAGCCGCGCCGAGCTGGCGCGCGACGACCTCGGCGAGCGCCTGAAGCACGCGCAGACCGCGCTGGTCGACGCCCAGGTTGCCCTCCAATCCGACCTTTCCGCCCAGCGCGAGGCGGCCCTGCGCGGTGAGATCGCGGCGCTGGAGTCCGAGATCCAGGTCCTGGGCAGCCTTCGCGCCCGGACCGATGCCGCGCTTGCGGCCGAGATCGCGGACGCGCGGCGGCTGCAGGGGATGCTGGCGGCGGACGGGATCGAGATGCCGGCGGGGCTGACCGCGATCGCGGACGCGGTGCCCCCCGGGCGTCATGACGACGGCTGGGACGGTGCAGTGCAACCGACTCCGGTGGATGGCTCGGCGCAACGGTCCGCGGCGGATGGCTCGGCGCAACGGTCCGCGGCGGACGGCGCGGCGCAGGGGGCGCCTGGCGTGGGGAGGTCGCAGGGAGGTCGAACGAGCGGTCCAGCTCCCGCGACCCTTGCCCTGGCCGAGATCCCCGCGACGGAGATCGACGCCGCGGCGATCGCCGCGCTGGCGGCGGATCTCGACGGGCTGGGGCAGGGCTTCGCGCGCCGGGCGGCGCTGTGCGACGAGGAAGCGCGGCAGCTCCGCGAGGAAGCGACACAGCTTGAGCGCGAGATCGTGCAGCTCCGCACCGGCGATCAGAACGTGGGCTACGCGAGCGAGATGCCGGCCGCCACCCGCCTGCGCCAACTCATCCGCGCGGAGCTGGGCCTGCCGGCTGAGGACGTCGTCTTCCTCTGCACGGTGTTGTCCGTCCCGGATGAAGGCTGGCAAGACGCGGTCGAGGGATTGCTAGGCGCGAGCCGCTTCACCCTGCTCGTCCCGCCGGCTCACTACCGCGCCGCGGCCGAGCTCTACCGCGCCCGCCGGCACGGCGATCGGCTGCACGGCGTGGCGCTGCTGGACGTCGAGCGCATCCTGGCGCGCACGCCGGGCCGCGAGCCCGGCACGCTGGCGGAGGAGGTCGCCGCCGATCCCGCCCACCCCGCCGCGCGCGCCTTCGTCGACCTCGTACTTGGCCGGGTGGTGCGGTGCGAGACGCTGGACGATCTGCGACCCCATCGCTCGGCGATCACCCGCGAGTGCTTCGCGCGACACAACTTCACGACGCGGCACCTCGATCCGCGGGTCTACCGCCGCTGGTTCATCGGCGAGCGCGCGATCCCGCGCCAGATCGAGCAGCGCGAGGCGCGGCTGGAGGAGATCCGCGCCGCCCTGCTCGTGCTACAGGTGACGGCGGACGGCCTGGCCACGCGCCTGCGCCTGAGCCGCGACAAGCTACGCGGGCTGCTCGAGCTCGAGCAAGCCCTGACTCGGTTGGGGCGCCTGGCGGAGCTCCAGACCAGCGCGGCGGCGCTGGCGGATGAGCTGGCGGCGCTGGACGTCCGCTCGGTCGCCGAGCTGCGCGAGACCGCGGCGCGCCGCAAGGTCGAGGTCGAGCGCCTGAACGAGGAGTCCGCGCGCCTGGAGCGGGACTACGGCAAGTTGGAGGAGCGGGTCCGCAACCTGTCCGAGGAGGTCATTCCGGACCTGGCCTCCGCCGTCGATGCCGCGCATCAGGCCGCGGAGGCCTTCTTGGTCGACGAAGACGCGACGGAAGCCAAGGCGGACATCCTGGCGGACTACGCCCGGCGGCGCGACCGGCAGTCGTTGGAGGGCGTGGTCGACAGCACCGGCCGGCGCGAGGGTGAGCACGCGCGGGCCGAGGCGCGGGCGCGCGAGGCGCTGTCCAAGGCCAAGCAGGCCTATAGCTTGCGCTACGACTTCCCCGACGACGAGGAGGAGGGTGCCCTGCGCTACCTGGCCGAGCGCCAGAAGTTCGTCGACAGCGAGCTGCCGGCCTACGAAGCGCGCGCGGCCGAGCAGCGGCGGCTGGCGGAGCACGAGCTGGTGGAGAACTTCATCCACCGCCTGCGCGAGCAGATCGAGGACGCGCGCCAGCAGCTCGACCAGCTCAACCAGACGCTTTCGGGCCTGCGCTTCGGCGGTGAGCGCTTCCAGTTCGTCACCCGGCCGGACCCCGGCCTGCGCGAGATCTACGCCATGATCATGGACAGCGGCGCGGTGCTCGGCGACTCGCTGTTCGAGACGCCCTTCCGCCAGCGCCACCAGGCGGGCTGGGACCTGCTGTTCGATCGCCTGACGACCGGGCTGGACGCCGGTCCGAGCACGGAGCTGCGCGAGCTGCAGGACTACCGCAACTACCTGCAGTATGACATCCGCATCCACTACCCCGGCGGCGACGAGGCGCTGCTCAGCCGAATCAGCGCCAAGAAGAGCGGCGGCGAGACGACGACACCCTTCTACGTCGCGATGGCCGCGTCCTTCGCCCAGACCTACCGCCTGACCCAGCCGGGCGAGGCCGACACGATCCGCCTGGCGATCTTCGACGAGGCCTTCGTCAAGATGGACACCGCCCGCACCGCCGCGGCGCTGGGCTTCATGAAGGAGACCGGCCTGCAAGTGCTGCTAGCCACCCCGCCCGACAAGGCCGGCGCCCTGCTCGCCCACATCGACAGCGTCCGCACCGTGGTCCGCAAGGACGACCACTCCTTCGTGCTGGCGATCGACAAGACGGAGGTCGAGCCGGCGGGAGTGGAGGAGCAGATCAGCGAAGGGGGGCATTTCCGGCCGGAGGTCGCGGTCACCACAGGCTTGAACCCTGAACCCATGTCGGTGACAACGTGATTCACTGACTGATGGCTTGCCCGTGAACGGGTATGTGTGTTTCCGCGCTGCGACGCACATCGGAGCGAGAGCAATACCCGGCGCCATGCAGACCAAGTTACTGCGCCGCGCGTCAACTTTCTGGATAGGCGCTCGGCCTCGTGTGTATGCCCTCTCCCGCGAGCGGGGGAGGGCAGGCTCAGCGAGCGCGGGACTATCCATGCGAACTCTGATCATCCATGGCGCTCGCTGAGCCGGGAGGGGGTCGTCCCCACGCGCCGGCGCATTTTGTCGCGCAGCACCAGACTTCAGTCGATGGCGCCCCGCCAAGGACTATCCTTGTTCAACCCCCTGTATACTGTCAAGCCGAGGCAACCGTATCAACACGCCCTCCCCACCCTTCACCCCCACCGCCGACACCGCGGTGATCCTCGGCGCGCTGCTGGACATCTACGAGCGGCGTACCCGCCGGCCGCGCGCCGCAGTCGGCGCGCCCGACGGCGGTCCCGCCCTGCGCCAAGCGGTCCGCGTCCGCCTTTCCGAGCTTGACCTGCCGGGCTACTTCGACCAGACCGATCCCCACCCGCGGCGCGCGGCCAACCAGCAGCTTGCCCAGTGCGCGGGCGCCGGCTGGCTGGCGGTGACGTGGCGACCGTTGGCTCAGGGCGAGCTGGTCGATCTCGTGTCCCTGGTCGAGGGCGGCGTGGACGGGCTGTTCCGGCTGCTCGATCGAACGCCCGAGGCGACGCGCCGCGCCGGGCTGGCCGAGACCATCCTGGCCGAGCGCTTCCGCTTCCCCGAAGGCGACTGGCGCCGCCGGGCCGTCGACGACGTGCTGGCACAGATCGGGGCCGGTCGATCGCCCGCCCCCTTCGATCCACACGACCTGGCGCTGGCCGACGACCTGCTCGCGGCGCTGGCCGCGCTGGACGGGCTGACCGAGGAAACGCCCTTTCGAGCTTTCAGCGTCCGCCTGTACAGCGACAGCAAGCGCTTCGAGGCGGTCCGCGGTCCGCTGGCCAGCTTGGCGAAGCGCACGCATCCCGAGTGGCACGGCTGGCCCGCCGACGAGGTTCTGCGCGAGCTGCGCCTGGTGCCCAACCCGAGCCACCTGTTCCTGTTCGGCGCTTGGGAGCTGGTCGACAAGGGCGGCTCGGTGCTCCGGCTGGGCGACTTCGACCCCTCGGCCGGCGTGCCGGCGCGGCAGATCGGGCGCCTGGAGCGCGTGCGGGCCGATGCCGCGCGCGTGATCTGCGTCGAGAACCTGACCAGCTTCTACGCGCTGGTCGCGGCCATCGGGCGGCGCGGCGACACCGCCGCGCTGTGCCTGGCCGGCAATCCCGCGCCCGCCGCGCGGCGCCTCTTGCGCCTGCTGGACCGCGATCGGCCGGCCGGGCAGGCGATCCTGGCCTGGAACGACATTGATTACGGCGGGCTGAACATCCTCGGCCAGCTCCGCCAGCGCGTAGACCCTGGCATCGCGCCCTTCCTGATGGACCGCGCCACCCTGGATGCCCACGCCCGCTGGGCCCGCCCGCTGACCAACGGCGACCGCCAGAACCTCCTGCGCCTGCACGCTCGGGCGGAGCTCGCCGACCAGCAGGGGCTGATCGATCACATGCTTGCACGTGGCCTCAAGCTCGAACAGGAAGCCATCGATCCGGCGTTGCCCGTTGCAGCCCCACGTCCCCGATGACGGTGTGCAGGCGGG
>CAZCJG010000014.1:16468-26705 GCA_964498575.1 uncultured Anaerolineales bacterium
CGCGCGCTGCGTCACCCCCATCCGTCCTGGTTTCCGCCGTCTACGCGGATGGCTACGCGCCGGGCGACGCCGACGAGGCGGTCCAACTCTGGAACGTCGGCGACGTGCCGGTTGACCTCGCGGGCTGGGCGGTCGGCGACGGCGAGGGCACGGCGAGCTTCCCCGCGGCAAGCGGAGCGGCGGCGAGCGGGGCGCCCGCGACGACGCTGCCACCAGGCGGCCGGCTCTGGCTCGCGCGCGAGCCAGAGGCCTTCGCACGGAGCTTCGGGCATCCGCCGGACTGGGTGTGGTCGGGTGCCGGCGGGAGCGCCGGAGGGACGACCGTCCCGCGCCTGGTTACCCTGCGCGGTGGTCCGAGCCTGGCCAACGGGGGTGACGAGGGGGTGTTATGGTCCCCAGGCGGCGAGATCGCCGACCTCGTGGTCTACGGCACGGGCCGGGCGGGCAGCATGGGTGCGGGCGGCGACGCGGGCT
The DNA here is from genome assembly GCA_964498575.1 of uncultured Anaerolineales bacterium. Lineage (GTDB taxonomy): Bacteria > Chloroflexota > Anaerolineae > Epilineales > Epilineaceae > CAZCJG01. The sequence goes on from CAZCJG010000014.1 coordinate 16,943, forward strand.
GGTTCGGACCCGCGATCCAGCCCTACCGACCGCCGGGAGTCGGCGGGGCGCATCAGGTGTTGTACCGCAAGCTGGACCCGGCGACCGGCGCGCCGCCGGCGGACACCGACCAGGCGAGCGACTGGGCTTCGGATCCGGCCGATCCCGTGCTCGGGCGGCGGCTACGCTTCCCGGGTTGGGACGTCGAGGGCCTGGTCCGACCGCCCGCGGCAGTGGCTCCGGGGCGGATCGAGGTCGCGGTGGCGCCGGATGCGCTGTTCGGCTTCCTCGCGCGCCACTTCCGGGCGGCGCGCAGCTCGGTCGACCTCGAGGTCTACACCTTCGAGCATCCCGCGCTGGCCGAGGTGCTGGCGGAGCGGGCGGCGGCGGGGGTGCGGGTACGCGTGCTGGTCGAGGGGCGGCCGGCGGGGGGTGTCGAGCTGAACCAGCGCTGGGCGCTGGCGCGGGTCGCCGCGGCGGGCGGGTCGGTGTGGTGGCTGGACGCGGGCGGCGACGTGGGTCCCCGCTACCGCGGCATGCACGCCAAGCTGGCACTGATCGACGGCCGCACCGTGCTCGTCGGCTCCGAGACCCCCCGCCTCGGCGCGGCGCCCGACGACGATCCCGCCGACGGCACGCTCGGCCGGCGCGGCGTCTACCTCGCCACCGACGCCGCGCCGGTGGTGGATTGGGCGCGGGACCTGATCGCGCGCGACCTGGACCCCATGGCGCACGTCGACCTGCGCCCCTTCCAGCCGCGCGACCCCGACCGTGGAGCGCCGGCGCCGGACTTCGAGCCGGAGCGCGCCAGCGGCGGCACGGGCTACGCGCCGATCGCTCCCGAGGCGCTGGTGGTCGACGGCAGCTTCGCCTTCGATCTGGTCACCGCGCCCGAGAACGCGCTGGCGCCGGCGGCCGGGCTGCTCGGCCTGCTGGCGCGCGCCGGGCCGGGCGACGAGGTGCTGGTGCAGCAGCTCGACGAGCCGGTGTGGTGGGGCGCGGGTCCGGCCGAGGGCGCGGTGGCGCTGAACCCGCGGCTGGCCGCCTACGTCGCAGCGGCGCGGCGCGGGGCGCGGGTGCGGGTGTTGCTCGACGGCTACTTCGACGATCCCACGGCCTGGAACAGCAACGCCGCCAGCGTCTCCTACCTGCGAGCGGTTCGGGATGCCGAGGGCCTCGACCTGGACGCGCGGCTGGGCAACCCGGCCGGGCTGGGATTGCACAACAAGATGGTGCTGGTCGATCTGGGCGCCGAGGCGGATCACAGCCCAAGCTGGATCAGGCCGGCGGGCGGACTCCTCGGCCTGGGCGAACCGGGCGATCCGCCGCTCCACGTCAGCCACATTGGCAGCCTCAACGGCTCGGAGATGGCGAGCAAGGCCAACCGCGAGGTGGCGTTGCAGGTCGAGTCCGCGGCCGTCCACGCCTACCTCGCGCGGGTGTTCGCCTGGGACTGGGCGGAGAGCGGGGCGAACGCGGTATGGCTGCCGTGGCTCGGGCGGGCGGCCGGGCTGCCGGATTCGTCGTCCGAGCCCGGGGCGGCGGTTCATTTTGACCATCGTGCCGGGCGCCCCTACAATCCGCGGCCATGGTGCGTCGCCCTTGGGTCGCCTTGATGCTGATGGGCCTGCTGCCCGTGCTCGTCCTCGCCGGCTGCCAGCCGCGGGCCGGCAAGTCCGAGAACGTGGCCGGGATTCCGGTCTATCCCGGTGCGGTGCTCGAAAAGGCCCAGCCGGCGGTCACCACCGACGATCCCGACGCCGACGAGAGCCGGGACCCGACGGACTCCTACCTGATCCCCGACGCCGACCAGGCCACGGTGCAGGACTGGTACCGCGAGCAGATGGCCGAGGCCGGCTGGACGGCGATCAGCCCCGCCGACGAAGAGGTTGTGATCTACAACGACGCGAAGGGCTGCTACGCCTTCGTCTCGGTCAGCACGACCGAGGAGGGCGTCTTCCTGCAGATTTCGCGCCAGGACCCCGCGACCCCATGCATCCCGCAGAAGCTGTCGGATCCGGGGTCATCCTGAGGGCCGCTACGTCCCGTCGGTGCTCGCCGGGACGTGATAGGTCGCGAGGATGTCGCGCAACATCCCCTCGTTCTCGGCCCAGCTCCCCTGCTCGACCGCCAGGTTGACCAGCGAGAAGGTGGTGCCGTCGAGCTGGAACAGCAGCAGGGCGTGCATGGGGATGCCGCTGTTGCGGCGCGTATAGCTCACCTCGCTGATCATCGCCCCGCCCGGGCGGTCGATCACCGCCGTGCGGCTGAGCTCCTTGAAGTCCGGCTCGTCGGTGATCCCGGTCAGCTTCATCACGCCGTTGGCGGTTCCGCCCAGCGATTCCGGCACCTTGCCGTTGTCGAAGTGGGTGATCGACAGGATGCCGTTCTTGTTGGGGGAGACGAACACCGTGCCCAGCTTGGCGTCGCCCGTCAGCTCGGCGGTGTGGCGGCTCTCGGTCCAGCCGTCGGGGACGTCCAGGCTGAACTTGCCCTCGGCGTCCAGATAGGGCACCACCTTGTCGATCGACACCGGCCCGGCCGCCGGCGGCGGCATCGTGATCGTGAAGCCGCGCGTGTCGCCGGGCACCATCCCCGGGCTGGGCGCGCCCAAGGGCTGGCTCGGCGCCGGCGGCGTGATCGTCGGCGGGTCGGTCGGCGCGCAAGCGGCCAGCGCCAGGCCCGCCGCCATGACCAGAGTCCGGATCGTGAAACGCAGGTACATCGGTCTAACCTCCAACGACCCAGCATAGCAGACCGGCGGGCCACAGGTCAACCCCCAAGTGCCCGACCGTCGTGCCATCGCCGGCATCGACGGACAAACGAAGAGGGGTACCGCAAAGGGCACCCCTCTTTCGCCAGAAGGAGATTCCGGTTCTCTACGCGTCCGCGGCGGCTCCGCTCCCCAGTTTCGACACCGCGGCCACGCGATCGACTCTAACCCAAGAGTCTGGTAAGTCTTGGCAGGCATTATACGCAGCCCTGCCCGCATGTGCTAGACCAAGGCCTGACCATGGCCTGACGAAGCCCTGACACGGGTGCCGTGGCCCTGCCCGGAGTGCCAATCCCGGTCGATGACGACATCCATGCCGGAACGTGACGGTTCAGCCGGACGCTTGCCCTGGGAGCGCCGGCGTCCGGCTGAACCGTTTCGTCGGAACAACGCTACGGCGCCTCGTCCAATGCCGCGCGGACGAACGCGGCGTTCGGGTTGAGCTCCAGCGCGCGCTGCCAGGCCTGGCGGGCGCCCTCGGCATCTCCCGCCGCCTGGCGGGATCGCCCCAGCCAGTAGAGCGACTCCTCCAGGTTGTCGGCGTTGGCGAGGTTGGCCTCCGCCAGCGCGGCGACGTCCGGCCAGCGCGAGGTCGCGGCGTAGGCCTCGAAGGGGCCGAACTGGTACCACAACATGCGCCAGGGCAGCCCGAGCGCCCGCGCCTGGTCGAAGGCCTCGGCCGCCGCCGGCATGTCGCCCAGCCCGACCAGACTCGACCCGAGGTTGAACCAGCCGAAGGCATCCGGCCCGGCGTCCAGCTCCGCCCGAGCGCGCGCGGCCGCGGCGGCGAACATCGCCGCGTCGTCGCGGTCCGGTCCGAGCAGCGCATCGACCTTGGAGGCCCGGTCCGGCGGAAAGATCACGATGAAGCTGCGGTTGAACACGCGCCACAGGGCATCGAAGTCCGCCATGGGCAGGCGCAGGTCGGGGCCCTCGTAGCTGTCGGCGGCCAGGAACACGCCGGCGCCGTCGTCGTAGCCCGTCAGCAGCCGGTAATGCCCCATCTCATCGCCCGGCTCGGGGATGAACCAGGTCTCGACGATCACCGGGAAGCCGGCCGCCAGGAGCGCGCGCAGCCCGCCCTGCGTCCCGTTGACGCGCACGACCGCCCCGAAGCCCTGCGACCGGGCATAGGCGGCCAGCTCGTCCGGCCCGACGTTCTTGTCGTCGGGATCGGGCTTGAGGACGCGGGCCGCCTCGACCTGGCCGCCGGCCGCCTCGAAGAAGCTGAGCGCCATGCTGATCGTCGCCGGTCCGCAGTTGTTCCACGTCTGGTACTCGTGCCGCAGGCCCGTCAGCGCGGCGCTGGCCGGAAGGGTCGGCATCGGCGGCATGGTCGGAGGCACAGGGCTGGGCGCCGGGGTTGCCGTATCGCGGACCGGTGCCACGACCGCCTCCATACGTGGGGGGGGTGTACCTTGTGGATGTCCTGTCCCGGTCGCGCGAGGCGCATCCCCAAGGGGCGCCTCGACGAAGGCCCGTGGCTCGGGGCCGCCGGGAGTCGGCAGCGCGACCGGCGTCGCGCGCCCTCCCGGCAGGTAGGCCGCCAGGCGATAGGGCAGCGCCTGCACCCGCGGCGGCAGGTAGGGATAGGCCGCCCGCCACAGGGCATGCCGTTTCGCGAGCCCGCCGAGCGCCAGCCCGAGGAGCAGCGCGGCGAGCACCAGGCTCCACCGGCGAGGCGTCAAGCCGGCTTGCCCTCGCCGGCCGCTTCGCCCGCGCATTGGCGCCAGACGTCGTAGATGCGCCAGGCCGTCGTCACCCAGGCGCCGATGGCGATGATCCACAACACGAGCGTGACCGAGCTGGCCACGAGGCCGCTGGTCACCAGGCCGAGGAAGAGCAGGAACATCCGCTCCATCCGCCCGAGGAAGCCGACCTTGGTGCTCTTGCCGATGCTCTCCGAGCGGGCGCGGCTATAGCTGGTCATGATCGAGCCGGTGGCGGCGGCGAAGACCAGCGTGGCCGAGAAGGCCGGCGCGGCGGCACCGGACGACGGGGCGGTCCATTCGAGGTACAAGATCAGGCCGGCGAAGGTGATGATCTCGGAGATGCGGTCGAAGGTGCTGTCCAGGAAGCCGCCGAAGGCCGATACCCGCCCGGTCTGGCGCGCCAGCGTCCCATCCAGCCCGTCGATCCCCGCCGCCACGAACAGCAGCAGCCCGCCGGCGACGAATTGCCCCATCGCCAGGAGCGCCATCACCACCACGTGGAACAGCGTGCCGGCGACGGTCAGGAGGTTCGGCGTGAGGCCGAAGCGGCCGAGGGTGTGGGCAATCGGGTTGACGATGCCCTGGGTCAGCGCGCGGGCGCGGTCCGTGAACATGAGCCTGTCTCCGTAGCGGTAGGAAGTCGAGCCAGGTGGCCGAGGCGGGATCCGGCACGCCGTGCTCCCGGCGAGGCGACCCCGGCCGCCGGCCCGCGCTGTCGGCCAAGTTTACCACGGCCGTGCGGGAAAGCGTGGGTTGGGCGTGGGTTGAGCGTGGGCTGGGCGGCGCGCGGGATCGGCGCGATCATGCTACACTCTGTGCCAGGCAAAGCATTTCTTCCTTCTCCTCCTTATGCGAGGGGCGCGGCTGATGAATAGACGAGCAGCGCGCCCCTCGCGCATTTTTGGCGGGCGGGCCGCCCTCAACTCGCCGCGCCGGCGCCGACCATGTGCCGCAGGTAGGCCTCGCTGAAGGCGTCGATCGCGCCGTCGAGCACGCCCTGGGTGTTGCCGGTCTCGTAGCCCGTGCGGTGGTCCTTGACCATCTGGTAGGGTTGGAGGACATAGGAGCGGATCTGGTTGCCCCAGCCGGCCTCGACGTGCTGCCCTTTCAGGCGCGCCTGCTCGGCCTCGCGCTTTTCAAGCTCGAGCTCCAGCAGCCGTGCCCGCAGGAGCTTGAGCGCGGTGTCGCGGTTCTGGGCCTGCGAGCGCTCGTTCTGGCAGCTCACCACCAGGCCGGTCGGCAGGTGGACCATCCGCACCGCGCTCGAGGTCTTGTTGACGTGCTGGCCACCCGCCCCGCTGGCGCGGAAGACATCGACGCGCAGGTCCTCCTCGCGGATCTCGATGGCCAGGTCGTCCTCGATCAGCGGCGAGACCTCGATCAGGGCGAAGCTGGTGTGGCGGCGGGCCGAGGCGTCGAAGGGCGAGATGCGCACCAGGCGATGCACCCCGCGCTCGCTCTTGAGCAGGCCGTAGGCGTTGCGGCCGGTGATGGTGAGCGTGCTGCTCTTGATCCCGGCCTCCTCGCCCGGCGTGGTGTCGACGACCTCGGCGTTGAACTTGTGGCGGTCCGCCCAGCGCAGGTACATCCGCCGCAGCATCTCCGCCCAGTCCTGGCTCTCGGTGCCGCCGGCGCCGGCGTGCAGCGCGAGGATCGCGTCGTGAGCGTCGAACTCGCCCGAGAGCAGCAGGCTGGTCTCGGCCGTGTCGAGCTCGCGCTCGATCGCCTCGGCCTCGCGGGCGAGGTCGTCGACCATGTCGGGATCCGCGGACGGATCGACGAGCGCGGCCAGCTCCGCGGCATCGGTCGCGCGGCGCGCCAGGCCGCGCCAGCGCTGGATGTCGCCGCGCAGCTCGTCCAGCCGCCTCATCGTCGCCTGGGCGTGGGCCGGGTCCTGCCAAAACGCGGGATCGAGCGACTCGGCCTCTAGCTCGGCGGCCTCGCGCTCCATGCGCGCCAGGTCAAAGACGCACCAGGAGCATTTGCAGGCGCTGATCGGCGGCGGCGAGCCGCCCGATGATCTCGTCCATTGTTCAGACTCCTTGAGCCATGCCGTAAAGATCCTAGGCCGCGTGCCCCAGCACGCCGTCGACGTAGGCCGCCGCGTCGAAGGGGGCCAGGTCGCCCGGCTGCTCGCCGGTGCCGACATAAAGGATCGGCAGGCCCAGCTCGCGCCGGACCGCGAAGGCGATGCCGCCCTTGGCGCTGGAATCCAGCTTGGCCAGCACCAGGCCGGTGATGTCGACCGCGTCGGCGAAGGCCTTGGCTTGCGCCAGTCCGTTCTGCCCGGTCGTCGCGTCCAGCACCAGCAGCGTCGCGTGCGGCGCCTCGGGGTAGAGGCGGCGGATCACGTTCCTCACCTTGACCAGCTCGGCCATCAGGTTCGAGTGGGTGTGCAGGCGGCCCGCGGTGTCGATGATCACCACGCCGGCGGCGCGCCCGGCGGTCGAGGCGAGCGCGTCGTAGACCACCGCGCCGGGATCGCCGCCCGGCTGGCCGGCGATGACCGGCGCCCCCACCCGCTCGCCCCAGATCTTGAGCTGGTCGATCGCCGCCGCGCGAAAGGTATCCGCCGCGACCAGCAGGATCGATCGATCCGGCCGCCGCCAGGCCTGGACCAGCTTGGCGATGCTGGTGGTCTTGCCGCTGCCGTTGACCCCGACGATCAGGACGATGTAGGGTTGGGGTAGCGGACCGTCGGCGCCGGCCGGGCTATCCTTCCCCGAGCCGAGTGCCAGATCGGGTGATCCCGAGCTGGCGGCGCGACCAACCGGAACACGCCCGGCACCCGCCGCGGTCGATGCCGTGGTCGCCATCGGCTCGCCTTCGAGCACGCGGACCATCACCACCTTGAGCAGCTCGGGCAGCTCGCTGGCGCGCCGCACGCCGACGAAGCGCGCCTTCTCGCGCAGCTCGGCGACGATCTCGACCGCGGTCTGGACGCCGACGTCGGACTGGATGAGCTGCGCCTCGAGCTCGTCCCACGTGGCGTCGGTGATGTCGACCGGCCCGAAGACCTCGGCCAGGCGCGTCAGGAAGCCCTTGCGCGTCTTGGCCAGGCTTTGCTCGATCTTGGCCTCCGACTCGGCCCGCTCCGCCTCGCTGGCGGGCGCGTCCGGCCGGCCGAACAGTCTCTTGAACACCTGCGCGGGTCCTCCGTGGCGCTTTCCGGGTGGATACAAACAGAGCAGCGCGTCGCGGCGCTGCCGGGAAGATGATAGCATGGGGCGGGGCGGGCGGCCACAAAGCCGGGCGCGCAGGTGTGACCCGCCGCCAGGCTCCCGCCATATTACCTTTCGATGTATCCTATGGCGCTAGCATGGAATCACACCATCGCTTGGTCCGCTGGCCGGGGGAGGCGCGTGGACGGGCAGCCTTCGGACGCTGAGCTGGCCCAGGCGGCGCGGAGCGATCCGGCGGCCTTCGACCTGCTCTATCGCCGCTTCCTGCCCGCGGTCTACCGCTATGTCTACGTGCGCGTCGGATCGGTCGCCGACGCCGAGGACGTGACCAGCGCGGTCTTCCTGGACGTGCTCGGCTCGCTCGGCAACTACCGCGAGCAGGGCGTCTTCGCCGCCTGGCTCTTCACCATCGCCCAGCGCCAGGTCGGCGCCCACCATCGCCGCCAGCGCCGCGAGGGCGCGCACCGCCTGGCTCTGCCCGGTGACGACGCCGATGTCGGCGAGCTGGTCGGCGACGAAGGCCAGGCGCGGCAGGTGGCGCGGCTTGAGCAGGCCGACCTCCTCTCGCGCGCCGTGGCCGGCTTGAGCGACGACCAGCGCGAGGCCCTGGCGCTGCGCTTCTATGGCGGCCTCAAGGTCGCCGAGATCGCCAAGGTGATGGGCAAGGGCGAGAGCGCGGTCAAGATGATCCTCCACCGCGGCCTGGGCCAGCTCAAGGCCGGCCTGGCCGGCGCCGACGGCGAGGGTCCGCGATGACCGTCCCCACCCCGCCGCCGCTGGACTTCGACGTGCTGGACGCCTGGGTCGACGCCGGCGCGTCCGGCGATCCGCCGCCCGGCACCGATCCCCAAACCGCCGAGCTGGCGCGCGCCCTGCTGCGCTCGGCCGGCGCCGCCGCGCCCGACCCGCGCTTCGCCCGCACGCTGGCGGAACGCCTGCGCACGTCGGCGGGTCAGGTAGGGGCCGCCGGGCCGGCAGTCGAACCGCGCCCGTCGATCCTCCCCCGCCACCGCGCACCGGCCCTGCGCTGGGCACTCGCGGCGGCACTGTTGTTGCTATCCATCACTCTGGGTTGGGCTGGCCTGCGCCGAGTGATTCAGGCGCCGCCGGCGTCGCCCACCGTCCCCGCGACCGTCGCGGTGATTTCGCCGAGCCGGACACCGACCGCGACACCCACGTCGACGCTCACGCCGCGCGCCGGATCCGGCGCCAGTGCCGGTCGCGGGGACGAGACGCCTTCCCGTGCGACCATCACGCCGCCACCCGCCGCTCCCCCCCGCCTCTCGGCGACACCGACGCCCACGCCGGCCCCGTCGCCCTCATCCTCGCCGCGACCGGGCACTGCTACCCCACGGGCGCGCCCGACGGCGACACCGCCCCTCCCCACCTCCACCCCGCCGCCGACGCGATCGCCCGACCCCTCGCCGACCCGGCCCGCCGACACGCCGGTCCCGACGCCTTCCCCCTTCGTGCCCAGCGCCACGCCGACCGACGTCCCGGAGCCGTCGGCCACACCGACCAAGCCGCCGTCCCCGACGCATGAACCGGACAGCAGCCCGACGCCGACCCACCGCCCCACCGAGGTCCCACCGGACCAGCGCACTGCGACGCCGACCCGCGGGCGAACCGAAATCCCGCCGGGCGAGCGCACGGCGACGCCGACGGTGCGGGCGGGGCGGGGGTGAGGCCCCGGACTTCGAGATTGGGCCTAACTGCTTAGCCCATTGCCTGGCGAATAAATTCGCGGCTACCATTACGAAGCCGGCCTTCGCCGGCTAAGGCCGACATGAAGTCGGACCTCTGAAAGTCTAGCCCGCGAAGGCGGGCTTCGTAGAGGTAGCCGCGAATTTATTCGCTTGTCGCCCCGCAAACGCGCGAGAGTTCCCCTTGGACCATTCCACCGCCATCCTCGCCCAGCTCGTCGTCGTCTTCGTTGCGGCGCAGCTTGGCGCCGAGCTGGCGCAGCGGCTGCGGTTGCCGGCGGTGGTCGGGGAGATCGCGGCCGGCGTCGTGGTCGGGCCGTCGGTGCTGGGCTGGATTCACGTCAACGAGCCGCTGGCGGTGCTGGCGGAGATCGGCGCGGTGCTGCTGCTGTTCTCGGTGGGGCTGGAGACGCG
>CAZCJG010000015.1:0-26521 GCA_964498575.1 uncultured Anaerolineales bacterium
CAACGTCCTGCTCCAGGTGCTCGACGACGGCCGCCTGACCGACAGCCAGGGCCGGGTGGTGAACTTCAAGAACACGCTGATCATCATGACCTCGAACATCGGCTCCCACCTGATCCAGGAGCTGGGCGTGGAGGCCGCCGAGCCCCGGGTCTTGCTGGAGCTGCGGCAGCACTTCCGCCCGGAGTTCCTCAACCGCGTCGACGAGGTCGTGGTCTTCCACGCGCTGGGGCGGGGCGAGATCGCGCGGATCGTGGACTTGCAGCTCCGCCAGCTCGCGCGGCTGCTGGCGGACCGCGAGCTCGGCCTGGAGGTCACGGACGCGGCGCGCGGGCAGCTCGCCGAGGAAGGCTACGACCCCGGCTTCGGCGCCCGGCCGCTGAAGCGCGTGATCCAGCGCCGCGTGCAGAACCCGCTGGCGCTGGCGCTGTTGGAGGGCGAGTTCGGGGCGGGGGACGTGGTGCGGGTGGATTGGCGGGAGGGGCGGTTTGTGTTTGGGCGGGGGGGCGGGAGGTAGGCAGGGGGTCAAGTGGGTGGGTCGTCGGAGCTTGCGGATGGATCGGGATGGGCGTAGAATGGCGCCTAACCCCCCAAGCCGAAGGGAGAGAAGCCATGTCGCTGGCAGAACAGATCCAGCAGCGCGTTTAGAAGCTGCCTGAGCCATTCCGGTAGAGGTTCTTGATTTCACCCGGTACCTTCTGTCCAAATTCGAGCGCGAATCCGCCGAGGCTGACGACCATGACTGGTCCGACCTGTCGCTGCAGATGGCCATGCGCGGCATGGAGGACGAAGATGGGCCGGAGTATGCGTTGGACGATCTGAAGGTGAGCTTCGGATAATGCTCCCCTCCGCCATCGTCTTCGACCTCTGGTACACCCTGGTCTGCCCGGAAGATCACGCGTGGCCGCGTATGCGCACCAGCGACGCGATCCCGGCCGCGCTCGGGGTGGAGCCGGCGCCCTTCGCCGAGTTCTGGCGGGGCTGCTTCGCCCAGCGCTACCGCGACCCGCGCCCGATGGGCGAGTACGTCGCGGACTACCTGGAGAGCCTGGGGCGAGCGATGAGCGCAGACGATCTCCGCGCCGTCGACGCCGTCTACACCTATCACGACCGTGCCTTGGCGGCCCCGCGCGCGGAGGTCGTCGAGGCGCTTAAGGGACTGCGCGCGGCTGGCCTCCGCCTGGGCTTGCTGTCGAACGCGCATGAGCGGGAGATCCGGACGTGGACGGCTTCTCCGCTCGCCGCGTGCTTCGACGCCGCGTGTTTCTCCTGTTTCATCGGCTGCGCGAAGCCCGAAGCCGAGGCCTATTCGCGCGTCTTGGATCAGCTCGGCGTCCCCGCCTCCCGCGCCGTCTTCGTGGGCGACGGCGCGTCGAGCGAGCTGGCCGGGGCGCGCGCGGCCGGCTTCGCGCAAGCGATCCTCATGCGCGGGCTGCTGCGGGACACGGGCCTCGAGCCGGACGTCATCGCCGCACACGCTTCTCACGCGGATGCGGGCATCGATCGGATTGCCGAGCTGCGTGCGCTCCTCGACCAGACTTCGGGATGACGCGAGCGGGTGCCGATGCGCGCCGCTCCCAGCGAAAACGTCTGTGGTGAAGCGCTAGACCTGCGTCTCCGTCGCCCGCATCAGCCGCGCGGTCGCCGTGCCATTGGGGCTGGGGCTGGTGTCGGCGTGGCCCCGGTGGAAGGCATCGCCCACGGCGAGATAGTCGTAGCCCTGCTCGACCAGCGCCAGGTAGTCCGGGATCATCCGCCGGCCGTCGATGATCAGGTAGGGCGGCGTGACCTGCCCGGCGATGGTGTGCGACAGGCCGCGGAACTCCTCCCAGTCGGTGGAGACGAAGAGCCCGTCGGTTCCGTCGATCGCGTCCTGGACCGAGTCGTGGTAGCTGATCCGCTCGAACAGGTGGTTGTGCTCGGGGCTGAACCAGTGCCGCTGCGCCTCGTCCATCGCCAGGGGATCGTAGGCGCGGATCGCCTTGACCCCGCGCGCCAGCAGCGACTCGACCACCTTGAGCGCCGCCGAGTCGCGCATGTCGTTGGTGCGCTTCTTGAAGGCCAGGCCCAGCAGCGCGATCGTCTTCTGGTTGAAGCTGAAGCCGGCCTCGTGCACGGCGCGGTCGACCAGGTAGGTCTTCTGGAACTCGTTGATGTTGTAGACCGCCTGCAGCAGGTCGGTGGCGCGGCCGGCACGGTTGAGCTGGTAGATCAGGGACTGGATGTCCTTGCCGAAGCAGCTCCCGCCGGCACCGTTGGAGACGTAGGAGCCCCAGGTGCTGATCCGGCTGTCGGCGGTGACGCCGAGCTTGAGGTCCTCCATGCGGATGTTCGGCAGCGCCTCGGCCAGGCGCGCGCCGATCCCGTTCCAGAACGAGATGTAGGTGAGCAGCAGGCTGTTGCCGAGGTACTTGATCGCCTCGGCCGTCTCAGGCGTGGTCTCCAGGTAGCGGATGCGCACGTGGTTGGTGAACTGCGGGTAGACCCGGCGCAGCAGGGCGAGGTCCGCCTCGGTGTCGGCGCCGACGACGACGCGGTCGGGCCGGCGCGAGTCGTTGACCGCGTTGCCCTGGGCCAGGAACTCGGGGTTGGAGGCCACGCCGTAGTTCTCGACGCCGTGCTCGGCGAGGATCCGCCCGAGGATGCGCACCGTGCCCACCGGCACGGTGCTCTTGTTGACCAGCACCACGCGGTTCTTGTGCTGGCGCGCGGCGAGGAGCCCGGCCAGGTGGTGCGCGGCGTCCAGGTAGTAGGTCAGGTCCGACGAGCCGTCGCGCTTGGGCGGCGTGTTCAGGCACAAGAAGAAGACGTCGGTGCCCTCGACCAGGTGCGTGATGTCGGTGGTGAAGTGCAGGTAGCGGTCGATGGTCTCGGCGATCGAGGCGGCCAGGCCGGGCTCGTTGACGTAGCGCTCGATCTCGGCCGGATCGCCGGAGCGGTAGGCGGCGATGCGCGCCTGATCGATGTCGTAGGCATGCACCTCATGCCCGTACTCGGCCAGCACCGCCGCATGCGTCAGGCCGACGAAACCGGTTCCAACCACGATGATCTTCATTGTTCAACTTCCTCGCGAATCGCGGGACTCCCGCCCGCCGGGGTCGATATCGCCGATTAAGACGTTTGTGGCGTGGATTAAGACGTGGACGAGTTTCAGACTTGTATCGGGCGCATTTCGTCGTTGGGGGACCCTCTGGGAGCGCGGGCGTCCAGGGATCCTCACCGGCCGCGGTAGCGCCGCGTGCCGATCGTGCGCATGCCCATCCCGCGCCCGCCCATGCGCCGGCCGGTGACGACCACCTCGGGCGGCGGCTGCTCGAGGCCGAACAGGAACCACTCCGGCTCGTAAGCACTCATCTTCATCTTCTTGGCGCTCTGGAGGGTCTGGAGGTTGCGCGCGATGGCCTCGTCGTCGGGCAGCTCGTGCTGCGCGCGCCGCAGGATCTCGATCGCCTCCTTGATGCGCGCGCGCTTCCACTCGCACCAGGCATAGGTGCTCCACAGGAGGCCCTGCTTCTTGTTCACCTTCAGCGCTTCCTCGAAGGTCGCCCGCATCGCCTCGTCGTTGCGGTTGCGCCAGTGCAGCGCGCCGAGCATCGCCTTGGCATGCCAGTTTTGTTGCAGCGTGCTCTCCAGCAGCGGCCGCGCGCCGGCCGGGTCCTGCTTGTAGGCGTAGCGGATCACCCCGATCTGGCCGTCGACGACCTTGTTGATCATCGGCTGCCACTTGCCCAGCACGCGCATGTCGTCCAGCAGCTTGACCGCGTGGTCGACGCGCTGCTCGGTCAGCGCCTGCTCGACCGCGGCCAGGCGCCCCTTGAGCTGGCGGTTGACCCACAGCATGATGCCGAGGTAGCAGGCCAGGCCGGCCGCGAGGCCCGCCAGGATCGCCCAGGCCCACGGGTAACGGATGTTGGCGGCGCCGAGGCCGTAGTTGACGGCGAGGAAGGTGGCGGTGGCGACCACCGCGGTGATGATGAAGCTGTACATGCTGGACGACGTCCCCCCGGGCTGGTAGATGCCGCTAGTATATCGCAGGACCGCCCGGCGGGCGATTCGCGCTACCGCTGCGCCTTCGGCATCGCGGTCAGCGCGGTGTAGGCCGGTCGCGGGCTGCCGTCCGGGTTGTTGACGCACCACCAGTACTGCTCGTCGGCCTCGGTCCAGTCGGCGTTGCACATGTAGATCGTCGACATGATCGTCATCCACGGCGCCCAGTTCTCGGCCGCGTACTTGTAGGCGCGCACTAGGTAGTCCGCCTGCTGCGCCTCGGTCACCGCGTGCCAGGCGTATTCGGGGTGCACCTGGTCGGTGGTCCAGCCCATCTCGAGCACCGCGAAGCGTCGATCGGTGTCGCCGTGGCGCAGGACGATCTCTCGCAGGTCTTCCACCCGGCGGAAGGTGAAGTAGCGCTCGCCGCCGTAGGCTTCGCTGGCCGCCGCTTCCTCGGGCGGGGTCTCGGGCGGGGCGGCGTAGCCCGGCGCGTGGACGCCGAGCAGGTCGAAGTAACCGTCGCCGGAGCCGCCGATCGCCTGGTAGAGCGCGTCCAGATATTCATCGTCGGGCATCGCGGTCGGCGGCTCGGTGCCCGTCGGGGCCATGCCGGCGCTGATCACCAGCGCCGCCGGATCGGCTTGCTTGATCGCCGCGTAGGCCACGCGCAGCATCTCGGCATAGGCCGCCGGGTCCGGCGGCTGGTCGCACCACTCGCGGGCCAGGTTGGGCTCGTTCCAGATCTGGTAGGCGGCGATCTTGCCGCGGTAGCGCGTCGCCAGCGCGGTCAGGAAGTCGGCGTAGTCCGCCAGGTCCGTCGGCGGGCCCTGCAGCGAGCAGCCTTCGCGCGCCCAATTCGGCTGGTGGTCGACCCGCGCGATCAGCCGCAGGCCGCCGTACTCCTGCATCTTGTTGATGAAATGGTCGGTGTGGGACCAGTCGAACTCACCCTTGGTCAGCTCGACGTCGCGCCAGCCGATGCCCTGCTTGATCCAGGGGAAGCCCATGTCCTTGACCAGCAGCATGTCGCGCTCAGCGATCTCCGGCCGCCACCACATGAAGGCCTGGATGGCATACTCGGGCGTCCGCAGGGCCGAGAGAGCCACCGATCCCGAACCCCCGCCGCGCGACACCACCGTCGGAGGCCCCCCGGCGGACGGGGGCGCCGGCGTCGGTTCGGTCGGCTGGCAGGCGCCCAGCGCAAAAAGCAGCCCGAGGGCGGCGGTGGCGATCAGGCGCGGGTCGCGCACGGACGGGCAATACGACATGTTCGGACTCCGTGGGATGGGAGGGCGGTTACAGGATGGCGGGATGGCACCAAGCGTGCGGGATCGTTCCAGCCGTCAAGGATAGCTGCGCGGGTAGATTCGGGGTAACCCATGCCTCCATCGCGAGGATCATGCACCGCGCGCGGCCGGGCGATACCGCCGCGCCCGCCAGGTTCCCGTGATCCGCCACGTTTCCCCCGAGCCCGCCTACAGCGCCGCGTAGACCTCCGGCCGCCGGTCCGCCAGGAATGAGAATCGCGCGCGGACCTCGGCCATGTCACCCACCGATACCTCGCCCCGGACGACCGCGGGCTGGCCCGCGGCCGCCGCGATCACTTCGCCCAGCGGGTCGATCAGCGCCGAGTCGCCACGGTAGGCCAGCCCATCGCCTTCCCCCACCCGGTTGACGCCAAGCACATAGGCCTGGTTCTCGATTGCCCGGGCCTGCAGCAGGGCGGACCAGTGCCCGCGGCGCGCCGCCGGCCAGCTCGCAATCACCACGAACAGGTCGGTCCCCGCCGCCGCCGCCCGGAACGGCTCGGGGAAGCGCAAGTCGTAGCAGATCAGCGGCGTCACCCTTACCCCCTCGACCTCGGCGGTCCACACACGCGTGCCTCCCTCGTAGTGTCGATCCTCGCCCGCCAGCGAGAAGGGGTGCAGCTTGTGATAGCACAGCACCTCGGTCCCAGTGGGGTCGAAAAGCGCGCAGGCGTTCTTGGGGCGCGTATCGCCCGGCTCGGCGAAGCCGCCGATCACCCACACCGCGTGCCGCCGGGCCAGCCCCGCCAGGTAGGCGCGGACCTCGCCGGCGTGGGCGGCGACGCGCTCGCCGGCCATCGAGAAGCCGGTCGCGAACATCTCGGGGAGCACCACCAGCCGCGCGCCCGCGGCGGTGGCTTGGTCAGCCAGCCGGTCCGCGCGGGCGAAGTTGGCCGGCGGATCCTCCCAGGCGACATCGAGCTGCAGGCCGGCGACGGTCAGTTGAGACATGGCGCATCCTCCCGGAGGCGGGCGTAGTCCGCGATCTGGTCCCCGCCCGGGGGCGGGCCGCGAGGGCAAATGGAGCGCCCCCGGTCGCTTGGCGACCGGGGGCGTTCTCGTCGTGGGCGGGAAACCGCGCTTCCGCGCGTCAGCCGGCGGCCGACCTCAAGGGGCGGGCGCGCGGATCGCGGCGGCAACCACGCTTAGCGGCAGCCGCAGCTATACACCACACTGTTGAAGATCGGGTGGTAGTTGAGGCTCGGGTTCTGAAGGGTCAGCCACGTGCGCAGCACGTTGACCGGGCTGGGCGGCACGTTGGGGTTGCAGAGTTGGCCCCAGCCCTGGATCGTATCCGGCTTGACCAAGGCGTCGTTGATCACCGCGTTCGGCACCCGGTTCTTGATGTTGTCGCAGACCTTGCCCGTAGCCTGCGTCGGCGTGGCCGTCGCCACCGAGCCGGGCGTTTCGGTCGGTTCGGTGCCGCCCGGCGTGCGGGTCGGCGGCACCGGCGTCACCGTCGGCGGCACCGTGCATACCAGCGCGCTGACCGTGCGGATGGCGTTGGACGGGGGCGGCGGGGTCGGCACGGGGTTCGCGTCGTTGACCGCGCGGCGGCCGAGCGCGAAGACCGCGGCCTTCTGCTTGGTGTCGTACTCCATGATGCCGCCGACGCGGTCCTGAAGCGAGACGTTGGAGAGGGGCTGCCAGGTCGCCGTCGCCATGTTGAGGTTGAGCAGCCTGGTCGTGTTGTCGGTCGTCTCGTTGTCGGTCATGTAGTTCTTGGTCACGCCGCCGTAGGCGACGACCACGTTGGTGGCCGAGTCGTAGGCCGCGGTGCCGTAAAACACCGACGGGCCGGTGCCCGACGACGACAGGTTCTTCAACGTCGCGGCGTTCGCCATCGCCCCCGACAGGTCCAGCTCCTTCAGGTCGCCCTTGCCGTCCTTGCCGTTGCTCGATCCGCCGATGATGATCATCCGCGGCTTGTCGGCCGGGTCGTTCGGGTTGTCGACGTAGACCATCGCGTGGCCGTAGACCGTCAGCGGGTTGCCGATGGTCTCCCACTTGATCGTGCCGGCTGCGTCGTCGAAGCTCAGGAAGCCGGTGGCCATCGAGCTGGCGCTGCAACCACTGCCGTCGATGCTGTCGAACCAGGGGCAGTTGTTGATGCCGCCGGTCACCCAGATCACGTCGTGGATCGGGTCGTACTCGGCCTGGGCGCCGTAGCGCGACTGGATGCTGCCGCTGACCGTCACGTTCTGCTCCCAGGTGCCGGCCTTGGTGAGCCAGCGCTGGACGGTGGACGTGCCCTTGCCGCCGTTCTCCTCGTCGATGTCATCGGTGCCGCCGATGCAGTACATGGCGGACTGGGCGGTGTCGCCCTTGTCGCGGTAGGCGCAGGCCGCGCCGAAGGTCTCCTTGGCGCCGACGTTCTTCGCCGAGCTGGTCATCCCCGGGGCCGCGCTCGTCCCGGTCATGTTGATCTCCTCGACGCGGGCGGAATACTTGTTCGCGCCGTCGACCCCGCTGTAGCCGTAGATCCTGGGGTTGCCGGTGGGCACCCCGGTGTTGGCGTTGTAGGCCGAAGTGCCGCCCCACGACTCGCTCTGGGCGTTGCCGAGGTTGCGCCACGTGCAGACCGGAACCTGCTGGGCGGGCGCCGCGGGTGGCGCGGCTTGCGTGATGATCCCCGACGTCGGCATGCTGACGGCGATTCCCATCGCCACCATCACGGTGGCTGCGATGAAGGACCATCGCAGGACGGGACGTGAAAAGTTCACTGGCTCTCTCCTATTCAATGTGAGGTTCGAATGGTGTGGACCGAATCAGGCCACGGGCCGAGCAGGGCTCGACCCGTAATCCTCGTCAAGGCAATGGCTTTGCCCGCGCGTAAAGACACGCCAGGGTTACACTCCCCCTCCCGCGACCCCCTCCCGCCTCAGCGCGCGTCAAAGATGATCACAGACCGCGTAGCTGGTCCCGCGCGCGCCGAGGCGGGAGGGGGTCGCGCCCGGCGAGATCTACGCCTTCTTCTTCAGCACCGGCAGGCCGTTCTTGGACTCGGACACCTCGTGCCCGGCGGGCAAGGTGTCGAGGACGCCGTCGCGCACGTCGCGCGCGAAGAAGTAGAAGGTCTGCTTGCGGCCGCCGCGGAGGGTGAACTCGCGGGCGTGGAGGTAGTAGGTAACCCCCTTGCTGTTCGTTGTGCTAAAGGCCACGGTGATGTTTCCTTTCAGTGGTGACTGGACAGTAAGGTCGGGAAGGCGCAAGCGCGGCGGCGAATGGGCGCGCCAAGTGGGGCTGACCGCGCTCGGAAGCCCTGTCGCGGAGCTTCGGTTCGCATCGACAGAGCGGCCGATTCTAGTTCAGAGAGTCGCCTCTGTCAAAATTGACCCTCACCGGGGCTATGGACAGTCCCCCAGCACCACCACCAGCTTCGGCCGCGCCGCCGCCGTGCCGTGCTGGCGCGAGGCGAAGCGGAACTCGCCGCCGCTCGCGTCGCTAGCGTCCTTGATCAGCCAGCCGTGGTTCGGCGCGGTGCCGCCGGCGAAGGCCGCGACATCCGCGGTCACGTTCCATTCGAGTGTGGCGCCGTTGGTCGTGCCGGTGGCGGTCGAGGCGGACGGTGTTGTGACGAAGGCGCCGCCGGCGACCTCCCACGGCGCCGCGCCATCGCGGGTGCGCCAGGTGGCGCCGCTGCCCGCGCCGCCCGTGCCTTCGGCCCAGGCCTGGGTCAGGCGGTGGACGCCGTAGCTGCGCGACGTCGGTTGAACGTTGGTCAGGCGCAAGCGCAGGCGCGCGGAGCCGATGCAGGCCCCGGCGGGGATCGACGCCAGGTCGAAGGCCACCAAGGCGCGCCGCGCCTGCCCGCTGCCGCCCGCCGGCCGCACCCGGAACGTGGAGTCCGCGCCCCGGTTTTGGTTGACGTTGGCCTGGTCGATCCACGCGTCGCGGCTCGCGCCGAGCTCGATCGACGACCCGCCCGTCGGCGGCGCGGTCGCCGTGCGCGTCGCGGCGTTGGTCGCGGTCCGCGTGGCCGTCCGCGTCGGGACCGCGGTCGCCGTCCTCGTGGCGGTTCGCGCGACCGTGGGCGTTCGCGTCGCGGTGCGGGTCGGGCCGGCGGTCGGCGTTCGCGTGCGCGTGGCGCTTGCCGGGGGCGTCAGGGTCCGGGTGGCCGTCGCGTTGGGGGATGCCGTCGGGGCGGTCGTGGGAGCCGTCGTCGGGATGGCCGTCGCGGGCGGGCTGGTCGGCACGGGCTCGCCGCCTTGCTGCGCCTGCCATTCGGCGAGCAGGCTGGTCAGGGCCGCCGGTGGGTTGGACGGCTCGGGCGCGCCGGTCTGGCTCCGGGTGTTGACGCCGTGGCAGCTTGTGCAGACGCGGATCTCGCCGGATTGGAAGCTGACCCAGTTGCGCTCGCGGACGATGCCGCCGCCGGCCGGGTCGGTGAGCTGCCAAGACAGCGCGCGCTGCGCCGGCACCAGGGCGGCAATCGAGCCGTCCGCCGCGATCGCGACGGCGCCGGTCGGGCCGCCGGGGACCTGCGACACGCCGGGCGCGTGCATCGGGCGCGCAAGGAGCCGCCGGCCGGCCTTGGGCTGGGCGGTGCCGCCGTAGCCGCGCAGGGCGTCGGCCTGGAAGACCTGGAGGTAGCGCACGTCGTACACCGTGCCGCCCGCGCCGATCGACGAGACGCCGCCCGGCACCTGCAGGTTGAAGGGCTGCTGCTTGTCGGCGCGGTCGCGCTGGGTGACGTTGCGGGTGACGATCAGGGCGAGGTTGTTGGTCCGCAAGTAGCCGCGAAAGGCCTCGACGTCGACGCCGGCCTGATTGAAGAGCGCCGCTTCGACCGCCGGCAGGCTGCTACGGCGCGGCGCCGGGACGGGCCGGGCGACGACCTCGACCGGGTCCAGCTCCCACAGCACGCCGTTGTAGCTCGCCAGGACGTCGGGCGTCCACCAGCTCACGCCGCGCTGGATGCCGCCGGTCAGCGTGGCGCTCGGCGCCCAGAAGCTGTTTTGGAGCGTGAGCTGCTTGAGGCGGTAGGCGTAGGACCAGGCCGGCGCTTCGGTCGAGCCGAGGTTGCTTAGCTGGCCGCTCGCCGCGGTGTGCACGGCGACCAGGGTGCCGTCGGACATCGGCAGGGGGTTGCGGAAGTAGCCGGTTTGCTGGGGGACCTGGGCGCCGGTCGGCGTGACCGCGGTCAGCACCATGCTCTCGGCATTGACGGACGGCGCGCCGGTCAGCCGCATCAAGGTGCCGCCGGACCCCGTCCCGAACTCCGGCGCGTTAGTCGCCAGGAAGTCGCCGGGATGCGCGGGGTCCTCGCGGAAGTGCAGCAGCCCGCCGTCGCCGCCGATGCGCAGGCGGTTGGCGTGAAAGCTTTCCGGCGTGTAGTAGCTCAGGTTCGGGTCCGCCGCGAAGCTGCCGTCGGTATAGCTGCCGCCGATTTCCTGGCGCCCGATATGGTTCAGCGTCTCCTCGGCGGTGCCGTCCTCGTTCATCTCCCAGGGGAAGAAGTGGTTGAAGGTGTGCAGCGAGAGCACCGTCGAATAGGCCGGGTCGCCCTGGCTGCGCGGCTCGGGGAAGACCTCGGCGCCCGCGAGAACGGTCGTCTTCGCCGCGTCCGCCGCTTCGCTGGCATAGGTGAAGCTGCCATAGGCCGCCACGACGCCCGGCGCGTCGCCCTGCTGATCGCGCTGCAAGTGGTCCCACTTGGTGAAGATCACCCGCCCGAAGCTGTCCACCGACAGAGAGAAGGCGCCGCTCGGCGCGTGCTCGAGCAAGGTCAGCCCGCCCGTCGCCTCGTCCAGCGCGTAGATCCCGGCCACCGTCGGGGCGGACTCATACTCGTCGAGCTGCGGGTAGTGGTGCGCCGCGCCGCTCGGCGGGCGGTCCGAGGTGAACAGGATGCGCCCGTCGGTCGCGTAGATCGGCGAGACGTTGTTGAAGCTCGCCGGTTGGCCCGCGATCTTGCGGATCGTCGCCGCCTGCCCCTGCGCCAGGCCACTGACCTCGTAGATCTGCCAGTAAAAGGCCTTCCACTGATAACGCTGCGTCGGCGCGCCGACGATCATCGAGAAGAGCGCCTTGTCGCCGCTCCAGTGGACGGTCGGCTCGCGGACGGCGATCGCGCCGGCGAGCTGCATGCCGTCGTTGCCGTATCCGGCCTCGCGCGTCAGGAAGCGCAGGCTGCCGTCGGGATAGCGGATCACCAGGTCCCCCCCGCGCGGCGCCTGCTCCATGCCCGCCAGGTGGTTGCCAAAGGTGCTGGTCAGCGACCCGAAGCCGCCCACCGGCACCTGCGCGGCAAAGAGGATCGGCCGCGCCGGCGCGGGATTCTGGGCATGGGCGCCGGCGGCGGTGAAGGCGATCAGCGCGAGGCCGAGGCCGGCGAGGCTGAACGATGTGCGCCGGTTCTGCGACGAGCGACGGATCGACACGGTGGGCCAGGACAATCGCGTGGGGCGATCCAAAGCAAGCTCCTCATCTCTGAAAATATGGATGCGTGCACAAATCGCGCCCGCAATACGGGGCCAAGCACGGCAACCCGCGTTCGCACGCGCAACGCATTGTAGCGCATATTTCGCGATCCCGCCCGTCGCGCGACCAACGCTCGACCCGCGCTGGGGGTGGGTGCCCCGGATTCGTCCCCATTGTGCCGGCTTTACGGCTTCCCGCCCGGCGAATATACTATGGCCGGACAGCAGGCAACCGCGATCGAACCACCATGACCAAGTCCAAAAGGTCCCGACCAGCCCCCCCCACCCGGGGTGCAAAGAGCGGCGCGGGGCAGCGACCGCCGAGCGGTCCGCCCCCACCCGCATCCCCCACGCCGCCGCCAGGATCCGGCCAGGCCCCGCCGCCCACCGCCGCGACGCCGGCGCCCGTGGCCGCGGCGCCGAAGCCCGCCGGCAAGCCGCGGCGCGCCGCCTCGGCCAGAAGCCGTCGTGGGCGCCGTGAGCTGATCTGGCTGTTGCCGGCCGTGCTGCTGGGCATCCTGGTCTACGCCAACACGCTGCGCGGCGAGTTCGTGTACGACGACCAGCGGCAGATCGTGCGCAACACCTTGATCCAGGACAGCACCCTGATCGGACAGGCATTGACCTCGGACGTCTGGGCGTTCAAGGGGGGCGAGCAAGCGTCCAGCAACTACTGGCGGCCCGCGTTCGTGGCCTGGCTGATCCTCAACTACCGGCTTTTCGGGCTCGACAGCCTGGGCTGGCACCTGACGAACATCCTGCTGCACGCCGCGGTGATCGCGCTGCTGTTCGCGCTCCTACGGCGGCTGGATCTCTCCGGGCCCGTCGCCGGCGCGATCGCGCTGATCTTCGCCGTGCACCCGGCGCACACCGAGTCGGTCGCCTGGATCTCGGGCTCGCCGGACCTGCTGCTGGCGCTGGCGCTGCTCGGCTCGACGTGGTTCGTGCTGTCGCTGGGCGAGCGGGCGACGCCGCTCCGCTGGGCGCTGGCGCTCGGCCTCTACCTGATCGCCCTGGGCGCGAAGGAGGTGGCGGTCCTCTACCCACTGATCGTCGTCGCCCTGCTGTGGCGGCGTAAGCGCGATGTCGAACCGGGGGGCCTGCCCCTGGCGACTGCGGCGACGATCGCCGCGCCCTTCGCGGCGGCGGCGGCGGTCTACTTCGTCCTGCGCCAGGCCGTCCTCGGCGGCGTGGCGCAGTGGCCGGAAGGCAGCGCGGGCTATCTCGGCACGCTCCTCACCGCGCCGGCGGTCTTCGCGCTCTACCTGCGCCAGCTCGTCTTCCCCTACTGGATCGGCCCGTCCTATCCCTTGCGCGCGGTCACGCCGGGGAGCATCGGGCTGGTCAACGTTCTCCTGCCGCTGGCCATCGCCAGCGTGGCCGTCGCGTGGATGGTGTGGATGGCGCTGCGGTCGCGGATCGCCCGCATCGGGCTGGCGCTCTTCCTCGTCCCGCTGGTCCCGGCGATGAACATCGCGGCCTTCCACCCCGAGCAGCTCATCCACGACCGCTACCTCTACCTGCCGCTCCTCGGCTTCCTGATCCTGGTCGTCCCGCCGCTGGCCGCGCTGCTCGACCGCGCGCTGGGCGGGGCGCGGGCGCGCGAGCCCTGGCCGGTCTACGGCGTGGCGGCGGCGCTGTGCCTGCCCCTGATCCTGCAAACCGTCCGCTACAACCGCGCCTGGCTGTCGGACCTGGCGCTGTGGGAGTGGGGCGTGCGGTCGGACCCCGGCTCGGCCTTCAACCAGCAGCAGTACGGCGTGGTGCTGCACGAGGCGAAGCGCCTGGACGAGGCGATCGCCGCGCTCGACCGCTCGATCGAGATCAACCCGCAGGCCAACGCCTACCTAGCCCGCGGCACCACCGAGATCGACCGGCGCAACTTCGCCGCGGCGGAGCGCGACCTGCGCGCGGTGAGCTCCAAGTCGACCGAGGCGGTGAGCCCCTACACCCTGTACCAGGCCTACGAGGCGCTGGGCGTCGCCCTCACCCGGCAGCAGAAGCTCAACGATGCCGCTAACACCATCGTCGAGGCGCGCAAGCGCTTGCCGCAGTACGCCGCCGCCCTGACCGAGAAGCTGGCGGTGATCCTCTACCTCGGCGGCCAGAAGCAGGAAGCGCTCGACCAGCTCGGCGCCATGCGCGAGCAGGCGCGGGCGGAGACGCTGCCGGAGTCGCGCCTGATCTTCTACCGCCTCGGCCTGCTGGCGGCGGAGATGGGCCGGTCGGCGGACGCCCGCGCGGCCTTCGGCGAGTTCCTGACGCTGACCCGAGACGTCCAGACGCCCGAGATCCAACAGGCGCGCGCGGACTCGGAGACGCGGCTGCGCGATCTGCCGCGCTAGCCGCGGGGCCATCGGCATCACTCCCGCGCCCGGTAGACATTGGTCGCCTCGGGCAGCAGCTCCCCGACGATCGCGCCGATCCGCCCGAGCACGGCGGGATCGCCGGTCCCGGCCAGCACGTACAGCTTCCAAAGGTCGCGATAGCCGCGCTCGAGGTCCGCCAGGCGCGGGATCTGATCGCGGTAGCGCGACATCGGGTGGATCGCCTCGTCGCCGGGGAAGCGGACGTGGGTGGCGGCTTCCTTGAGCTGCATCTTGCGCGCCGGGCAGTAGAGGACGACCGGCGGCGGGTCGATGCCCGCGTCGCGCAGGCCCTGGCGGACCGCGGCCTCGAAGGCGGCGCGCTCGGGCAGGCGGCCCGGGGCGAAGAAGCGCTCGATCAGCAGGTCCTGCACGTCCCGGTTGGCGTAGAGCGGGAACACGCAGGCGCGCTTGAGCAGTCGGCGCGAGCGGTAGCGGCGGATCAGGTCGCGGTAGCGCGCGGCGGCCTCGGGATAGGCCGGCTCGTGCGCCGCCAAGAGCGGCCACAGCGACTCGTCGGTCTGGGTGTACAGCGCGCGGGGGTCCAGCCCGCCCTGGGCCAGCGCGCTGGCGACCGCCTGCTCGACCATCGCGCCGGCGGCGACCTTGGCGTGGTGGTAGTAGACCCGCTCGCTGAAGAAGTAGCGCGCGTCCAGCACCCGCACCAGCTCGCTCAGGATGTCCTCGCGCACCAGGCCGCGCTTGGCGACGTCGACGAAGAGATGGCCGCTGGCGCGATCGACCTTGAAGTAGTCGACCACCCGCTCGTCGTAACGCAGGTTCAGCCCGGTGAAGTACGCGTCGCGCGCCAGGTAGTCCAGGATGTCCGCGCAGATTGTGTCCGACAAGATCTCGCGCCAGTAGGGAGGGATGCGCGGGAGCGCGGGCGGCGGCGGAGTGCCGAGCGGACCGCCGGGGCGGGCGGGGTCAGCCAGGCCAAGCTGTCGGGGAGCTCGCACGCCCGGGTCGACATCCGGCGGATGATCCTTGATCTCCGGGATCAGGGTCGCCAGCACCTCCAGCCGGATAGCCATGTCGTCGAGCGCCCGCCCGACCTCGGTGTCGGGGCCGAGCAGGGCGAGGTAGCGCTCGGGGCTGTCGTGGCGTTCGAGCAGGCCGCTCTGGTCCTCGATGCTGTGGCCGTAGGGGATGTGGGTGATGTCGTGAACCAGGGCGGCCGCGCGCAGGATGCGCGCCTCGTCGTCGGCCACGCCGATCAGCTCGCGCGGGGCCAGGCCGCGGTTGCGGTTGATCGCGTCGACCATCCGCTCGGTGAGGTGCATCGTCCCCAGCGAATGCTCGAAGCGCGTGTGCTGGGCGCCGGGGTAGACCAGGTAGGCCGTGCCGAGCTGGCGCACGCCCCGCAGGCGCTGCATCTCGGGCGTGTCGAGGATGCGCAGCTCCTCGGCGGTCAGGTGGATGTCGCCGTGGACGGGGTCGCGCACGACGGTGTGGGGCTTGGGGCGGGTCATGGGGGATGGACGTCAGCGGGTCATGGTCTGCACGGCTCGATGGATCGGACAGGTGATCGACCTGGCGGGAGGGTGTCGCGCCTACCGCCGCTGGATCATCGGCCCGAGCGGCCGGCCGCCGACCAAGTGCAGATGCACGTGGTAGACCTCCT
Source organism: uncultured Anaerolineales bacterium (assembly GCA_964498575.1). Lineage (GTDB taxonomy): Bacteria > Chloroflexota > Anaerolineae > Epilineales > Epilineaceae > CAZCJG01. The sequence continues at coordinate 15,707 of CAZCJG010000015.1, forward strand.
GGCCGCCGTCGCGGTTGGTGTTGATGATCAGCCGGTAGCCGCTCTCGGCGATGCCTTCGCGCCGCGCCAGCTCCGCGGCGACGACCAGCATCCGGCCGGCGACCGCCTCGTCGGCGCGGGTCAGCGCGTCCATCGTCGCCAGCTCCTCGTTTGGCACGACGAGGATGTGGACCGGCGCCACCGGGTTGATGTCGCGGAAGGCCGTCACCAGCTCGTCCTGGTAGACGATGTCGGCGGGGACCTCGCGGCGGATGATCTTGCTGAAGAGGGTGGACATGCTGGCTCCTGGCTCGCTTGCGCGGGGTGGCGGACGCATTAACAGAACTTTACGCTGATTCAACCCGTTGTTGCATATCTCGACAGGCGGGCGCAACGTCCCTTGCATGATGGAATCGCATTTCGATCAGAGGAGAAGCTTTCGATGACACCCAAGCGCAACCCCATATCCACCCTCCGACTGCTGACCACGCTCGCCGGCCTGGCGCTGGCCCTGGCGGCCTGCCAGCCGACCCAACCGGCGGCGCAGACCGGCGCCGGGCAGCCCGCCGCGGCGCAGGCGAATGATACCACGCCCGCCGCGGCAGGCGTGACCGCCGCGGCGGCGACCGGCGCGACCGTTCCCTCCGGCGCGACCGTTCCCTCCGGCGCGACCGTTCCCTCCGGCGCGGCCGCCGCTCCCGACACCGCGGCCGCTCCGCAGGCGACCAACGTCGCCGCGGGTGTGATGATGCTGGACGACATGACGATGGTCGGCACCGCGAGCTTCATCGACGGCTACGAGCCGAAGAACGCCGACGGCACGATCAACGCGGTGGTCGAGATCCCGGCCGGCGCCGTGGCCAAGTGGGAGGTCCACAGCGACGACGGCAACCTGCACTGGGACATCAAGGACGGCAAGCCGCGGCTGGTCGAGTATCTCGGCTATCCGGTCAACTACGGCATGGTGCCGCAGACCCAGCTCGCCGAGTCGCTGGGCGGCGACGGCGATCCGCTGGACATGCTGCTGCTCGGCGATGCCCTGCCGCGCGGGACGGTAGTGCCGGTCAAGATCATCGGCGTCGTCAAGTTCACGGACTCCGGCGAGCGCGACGACAAGCTGATCGTCGTCCGCGAGGGCACGCCGTTCTACGAGCTCAGCGACCTGCCCGATCTCCAGGCGCGCTTCCCCGGTGTGACCAACATCATCGCCACATGGTTCCTCAACTACAAGGGGCCCGGCGTCTTCCAGTTCGGCGGCTATGGCGGGGCGGAGGAAGCCCAGGCGCTGCTCGACGCGACGATCGCGGCTTACGCGAACCCAGCGGCAGCGGAGTCGGCCGGCGAAGCGTCCGCCAGCGAAGAGTCCGCGGAGGGGAGCACGGCGGGAGAGGAAGCCGCGGAACCCGTGTCGGGCGAAGCGGAGGCCGATGCAGCGGATGCGGTCGAGGAGAGCGCGGCGGCGACGGCCACGCCCTGACGGCGCCCGCATCCCTTGGCGCAAGTCACGCAACCCTCGTCCTTGACAACGCGGGGGGAGTTCCCGTATAATGGGAATACAACAAGACGGGTCAGAGAGCCGTGCTGACGCCCGTTCCCCCCTGTCCCAAGGGCAGGCCCGGCTCTCTGACCCGTCTGACAGGCTGGTGCGGCTGCGCACCGCACCGCCTGCTGGTGCCGCGCCTCCCCAAATAAATCGGCGCGGCCCTCACCCTAGTCACATTATATAACGTGGCGCGGCGCCTAAAGATACGGCCTGCGCAAGAGATTTCGTGTTTTTTTGGCGATTGCACTGATCGGGTAGGACCCCACTGAACCGGGGGCCACTCTTGTGCACTGTCTGAGTCCTGCCGGGCACGACAGCCCAGGGCTTTTTAGCCCCTGGGCGGTCGTGCCCGGCAGGATGACATGGTCCACGGTATATTGCAGTCCTACCGCCGATCTTGATCCTGACTTGAACGACCCACCGTCTTGCCGCCCGCGCAAGCTGGTGCCCGACCGGCGCTCACCGACGACGAAGCTGGCCCCGGCGTAAATGCCGGGGCCAGCTTCTTCGTTGTCTCTCTGAAATCACCACGCGGCAGTCAAGTCGCCGCCGCTGCGGTCCTCAAGGGTTGAGCAGTGGCGTGGCCGAGGGCATCGGCTCGACCCCGGGATCGTTCGGCGCGGGGACGGTCGGCTCCGCGCCGCCGGCACCACCCGGTGTCGGCGTCTGCGTGGGATCCGGATCCATCGGCACCTGGATGATCTGCTGCGAGGTCGGCGTGGCCGAAGGCGCGGGCAGAGCGGTCGGGGAATTGGCCCCGGTCCGGGCGTCGGGATCTCGCGGCTTGTCCGAGTCGTCGTCGGGCCCGTAACCGCCGCCCGACTGCTGAATGGTCGTCGAGACCTGCGGTTCGGGAGCCGCGGGTGGAGGCTGGTTGGGCGCTACCGGCGGCGCGGCGACATCCACTGCCTCTGCCGGAGGCGCATCCGCCTGCTTCGGCTCGGGCTTGGCGGCGCCGAGCGGCGTGCCGTCCTCGACCGGCATCGGGCGCTGTACGCCTTGCCCCGACGGCTCGGCCGCCGGCGATCCCGTCGCGGTGCCGGACCGCGCGCTTTCGGACGCGCGATCCAACTCGTTCAACCACTGCCGCAGGTCACCCGCCAGGGTCGGATCGCCGGCGAGGTCGCCCAGCGCCGTCCCCTGCGCCACCAGATCCTGCACTTGCGCCCCCAGCCGGGCTTGCGTCGCTTCCGGCAGGCGCTGGATCCGATCGAGGGCGTCGGGCTGCCCGCGCAGCCAGTCGGCGAGCATCGACGCCGAGATCTCCCGGCCCTCGTCGATCAAATGGTTGATCTCCGCCAGGCGCTCGGCACTGATCTGCGCGTCCAGCTCGGCGCGCTGGGCGGGATCGACCGCCAGCCACAGCCGCGCGTGCTCGCCGAGGCGCTTGAGCGGATAGAAGGTATCGCCCGGCAGGCTGGCCGCCGCGGCCGTCGACACCCCCGCCGTCCCAAGACCGATCACGAGCAAGGTGGTCAGCGCCGCCAGCGAGCCCGCCCAGGCGCGCCGGACCAGGCTGGGGCGGGGCGCGAGCCCCTGCCACAGGCCGGCCAGCCCCGCGCGGAGGCGCACGGTCGCCGGCTGGGCAGCTTGCGCTTGGGCACGCCGGGCTTCGACCATCGCCATCAAGGCCAGCTTGCCGGCGGCAAGCTTCTCGGGATCGGGGGCGGGCGGGTTGGTCGTATGCATCCGCCAGGCCGCGACGAGCATGGGGCGCACCTCGGGCCGAGCGCCAGCCAGGAGCTCGTCGAGCGGGACGCCGGCCTTGATCTCGTTGATATAGCCTTGGGTGGTCTCGACCTCACGCCGGCGCTGGGCGCAGGCCGCCATCAGAGCGTCCTTGCCCTCCAAACGCCGCACGGGCGGGGGAATGTCCATCCGCACCCAGGCCGCCGCCGCCAGGATGGGCCGCAGCGCGTCGGCCTCGTTCGGATGTTCGGCCAGCACCGCCTCGAGATCGATCCCGCTATTCAGTTGAGCGAGACAAGCATCGATCAGATGCTCAGGCAGGTAGTTCACCTTGCTCCCCCAACACTCGCCCCAGTGACGCCAGCGCCCGATGCTGCAACGACTTGACGGCCCCCTCGGTCTTGCCGAGGATTTGAGCGACCTCGATGTTGCTCAGGCCGTCGACGAACTTCAGGATGATCACCTGTTGTTGGTCATCCGTCAGGTCCGCCAGCGCCGCGCGCAAGGCGTGGTGCGAGAATTCCTGATCCATCAACGGGGTCGGATGCTCGGCGGCCGCCACCAACTTCTCTTCCAGCGACAGCGACGGCTGCGACGGCTGGCGGCGGAAGTAGTCGATCACCAGGTTGCTCGCGATGCGATACAACCAGGCGGAGAACGGAATCCCGCGGAAGGTGAAGGCATCCAGCGCCTCCATCGCCTTGACGAAGACCTCCATAGCGAGATCCTCCGCGGCCGTCTGATCACCGACCCGGTAATAGATGTATTTGTATAGTCCGATGTAGTACCGCTCGTAAATCTCACCGAAAGCGACAGGGTCGAAGTCCTGCGCTCGGCGGACCAAGTCGTGCTCTTCGTGCACGGGCGGTTCCTTCACACTGTTATAACGGGAGGATTGGGCGAAAGATACGGCCGGTCCGAATTAATTTTTCCGGAGAGACCCGCCGTACCTGCTTAACGCGGCTTAATATAACCGATCGCGGCCAGTTTTGTCAATGCCGCCTAGCGCAGGCGCCGGAAGCGCCCGCCCCGCGCCGGTTCGGCGCCGGCGTCGACCCAGGCCAAGGCGAACAGGTCGTTGCCGAGCCACCAGCGGGCCGGCGTGGCCATCAACCGCCGCGCCAGCCGCCGTGCCAGCGGCCGGGCGAGCAGCGGATAGCCGCGCGCACGCTGGGCGTCGGGGTAGGACCGACCGCGCCCCCGCACGGCGTGGCGGGTCGTCCACTCCTCAACCCACACGCGAGCCTCGAAGCCGGCGACGTGGAGCGCGCGCCGCAGGCGCACGGGATCCTGCTCGTTGACATGGACGGCGCGCTCGTAAGCCGAGCGCGCGTCGCTTGGTAAGCCGGGTGCCAGGAGGCGCAAGGCCGGGTAGGCACCCGCGAGTGCCCAGCGGTTGGGCAGTGTGTGGATGATGACGTAGCCGCTCGGGGCCAGGATACGCCGGACCTCGGCCAGCGCCGCCGCGAGCTGCCCCGGGTAGAGGTGCTCGACCACGTCGAGCAACAACACCCGATCGGCCACCCGGTCCGCCACCGGCAGCGCCGTCGCGGCGGCGGCGACGAGGTCGAGCCGGCGGCGCGCGTTGTCGGACGCGAGCACGGCGCGAGTCGCGCGGGTCAGGGCCAGGCTGCCCGGGCTGTAGTCCACCGCGACGACCTCGGCTCCCCGGCGCGCGGCGTGCACCGCCGCCTCGCCCCGGCCGCAGCCGACGTCGACCACCACCAGGCCCGGCCGCAGGTCCGCCAGCGCCAAGGACCGCGCCAGCCGCGGGCGCAGCGGCCGCCCGCCGGCGGCGAGGAAGGCCGCATGCTCACCGGCCGCGAAGGTCTCCAGCAACGCCGCGCTATACAACTGCGCCGGGACCCCGGCCGGCCGGTCGGCCGCCACGGTCGTCAGGGATAAGCCGCCGTTGCCGGCCTGAGCGCCCCCGCCCAAGGCAGGACGGCGCGACCCGGGTAGCGGCAGATCTCCAGCGCCACGTCGTCGACCGCCACCGCGGTGACGCCGCCTCCCGCGCCGGCCTGGCCGCGGTTGAGGACCGCGAGGTAGAGCTCCAGCTCGGATCCGGCGGCCCAGGCCGGCAGGCGGACCTCACGCCGCAGCCAGGTTTCGGTCTGGGCATCGATGGCCGGGCCGACGAGGATCTGGCGCGTGCCGTCCACCGGCCGGCGCAGCTCGACCACGAAGGCATCCTCCGGCGAATGCGCCGGCGCCCGAAGCCAGAGCGACAAGGTGGCCGTCACCGCGTCGACCGGCAGCGTGAAGGGCCGGCTCGCCGCCGCGTAGCCGAAGCCGTCCGAGGCGGGATCGACCAGCCCGAGCCGCAGTGCGCCGGCGCCGGCGTGGACCGGGTCGGCGATGCGGACGGCCGGGTGGTCGCCGGACAGGCTCCAGCCGGGGATCGCCTCGGCCTCGAAATCCCCTCCCGCCAGCACGTCGCGGCAGTCCGGCGTCAGCGCCACCGGCGGCACGGGGGAGGGCGTCGACGTGGGCGCGCCGGGCGGGCAGTGCTCCAGCACCACATCGTCCAGCCGCACGTAGCTGCGCTGGCCGTCGCCGTTGTTGATCACCCCGAAGTACAGTTGGATGTCCTGCCCGGCGCGGCCGGCCAGGGCCGTGGTCAGGTCGTAGCTGTAGGTCTGCCAGCCGCTCGTGGCGGGCAGGTCGATCCGGCCGATCGCGATCGGCGCGCCGGCCGCGTCCAGCACGCGCACTACGCGCGCGTCGGCGCCGTCGCCTTGGGTGCGCGCGGCGAAGGCGAGGCGCAGCCGGCCCGGCGCGGCCGGCAGGCGGATCGTTTGCGCGGCCGAGGCGAAGGTCTGCCCCTGGTCGGGATCATCCCCGCGCAGCCCGACGAACAGCGCGACCTGCCCGCGGTAAGCGTCCCAACGGGTATAGTAAGCCCGGTTGCGCCGCCACAGCGCGTTCTCGCGCTCGAAATCGCCGTCGGCCACCAGGTTGGCGCAGGTGCCGGGGAGGGGGGTGGCGCTCGGGGCGGGCGGCCAGGGTGTCGGCGTCGGGGGGACCCGCGTCGCGGTCGGCGACACCGGCGTCGGTGTCGGTGGGAGGGCGGTGCGGGTCGGCGTCGGCGCTGCGCCGAGCTCGCCCATTCGCACCGCCACGGCGTTGCGGATGGCCGGCACCCGGCTGTAGCCGCCGTCGCCCGGGCAGACGGTGTGGCCGGGCAGGGCGTCGCGATGCCCCATCACCCGATGCGAGAAGCGCGTCCCGGCCAGCGTCACGGGCGCCACCGGGTCGATGGCGTAGCGCACGCCGCGCGAGGCCAGCAGCTCGACCAGGGCGGTTTCGGCGGCGGCGGACGGGCGGTCCCCGGCGCCGGTGAAGGTGCCGAGCAGGGCCGCCCCGATGGTGTTGGCGTTGTACTGCAGGGCATGGCCGCCCTGGACGATCCGCCCGCTGCGCTCGCCCCCGAAGCGGCCTTCGTAGATGTTGCCGCGGTGGTCGACCAGGAAGTTGTAGCCGATATCGCCCCAGCCCTGCGTGACCGCGTGGTATTGGTAGATCGCGCGGACGACCGCGGCGGGATCGGCCGGGTCGTTGGTGGTGACGGTGTGGTGGATGATCTGCGCGCGCGGCTCGGTGTACACGGGAGGCCAGATCTCGCGGCCGCCGGTGTCGAAGCGCTTGCGCTCGTCGGCGCCCCAGGCGGCGCGGCTGACGATCGGCGGTCCGGCGGCGTCGGCGGTGCTCTGGATCGACAGCGTGCCGTTGGGCGCGGTCGGCCCGGCATCGCTATTGAAGTAGTGCAGGTCGAGCCGCTCGATGTCGGGCAGCTCGGTCGGGCCGGCGGACTCGAGGATTAGGCGCGGCTGGACGTAGCGCCCGCGCGCGATCAGCAGCCGGGACCAGCGGTCCTGCACGTCATCGCCGGCAGCCTCGCCGCTCGCCGGCGCATCGCCGGCCTCGCGCCCGATTGCCCCGCCGTCCGCGACCTCGCCAGCCGCGGTCCCGCCGGTCGCAGTCTCGCCGGTCGCGCTGTAGGCCATGGACGCACTGCCGGCGCCGTCCTGCCTGGCATCGGACTCGGCGTCCAGGAGCGGCGTCCAGTCCGACCAGCTCAGCCCGTCCCGGCTGGTCCGCACGGCGAGGTGGACCTCGCCGCCGGGCGGCACGGCGCCGGTCCAGCGCGCGCCCAGGGCCATGAACGGGAAGTCCGCCCGCACCACGTCGCCTTCGATCACGGTGGGCGGGGTGGTCGGTTGGTCATCGGGTGGGATCAGGTCCGGTCGGGCGAAGGGCGGCCCGCGATCGATCCGGTCCTCCGGCAGCATCTCCGCCAGCGCCACGGCGTTGACGCTGACCGCCGGCCACTCGCTGGGGTCCAGCGTGGCCTCGCCGGAGCGAACCGGCGGCGCGGCCGGGGCGGGAGCGGCCACAGCGGGAGCCGCCGCGGGCACCTCCGGGGAAGCGTCACCGGCCTGGTCCGTGGATGGGAGCGGACCGTCGGGCGGCGGCGCGGGCAGGGAGGCATTCCGCGGCGCGGGCACGGGGCCGTCCAGCGGGGACGCCGGCATCGGCGCGACCTCAGTGCCGCGGTAGTAGTAGCCGATGATCTCGTCGAAGGTCGTGCCCCAGTCGGCGAGAACCGCCGCGCCTTCCTGGCTCATGCCCGCGCCGTGGCCGCGCGCCTGGGCGAAGGGATCGGGCGAGGCGACGGAGCGCAGCTGCGGCCAGGCGCGCCCGCCGCAGCACGGGCTGGCCTCGCTGTCGGTGGTGCGACCCACGGCGCGCGCGAAGTACAAGGTGGGGACGATCACGCCGGCCGAGGTCGCGACCTGATCGCTGGTCGCGTCGACCGCGGCATCCGCGATGTCGTAGTGCACCGGCCGCCAGACCTGGGTGCGGGTGGTGGTGTCGACGTTGGCGTCCAGGCCCGGCTCGCAGCGCTCGGGATCGCCGGCCGACTCGGGCAGGCAGCTCGTCGCCGCGTAGCTCCGCGACGCCACGGCCTGCGCCTTGAGCGCCTCGAAGCCGCGGCGGAAGACGTAGCCCATCTCGGCCGGCACCACGCCCTTGAGGTAAGTGTCGGTGTCCATGGCCACGATCTGGCCGTCCGGCATCCACACGCGGATCATCGACGGGACGGCGGCCAGCGGGCGGTCGGCGAGGGTGGCCGCGGACAGCGCCTGCGAGACCACCGGCCCGGCTTCCGGGGCGGGCGTCGACCCGGAAGCAGTCTCGCTCCCCGGCGCCTCGCTCGCGCCGCGTTCCTGCTCGGCCGGGGAGAGCGGGGCGACATCCAGGGCGCGCGTCGGGGCGGCGAGACCGTCGGCCGCGGCGCCGTCCGCCGCTTGCAGGTGCAGGACGATCGCCCGCGACGCCAGGGGGTCCGGATCATAGGGCGGCAGGCCGAGGTCCAGGAATAGACCTCCGTCACCGACGCGTTGGTCGATGGCGGTCGCGCCGCCGTAGCCCTCGGCATCGATCTGGACCTGGTAGATGGCGACCGGGAGGGTCAGGCTGAAACGACCGTCGGGACCGGTCAGCACCACCCGCCCGCCGGCCCGCGCCCGGGCGCCGGCCAGTGGGTGCCCGCTGGCCAGGTCGGTGATGGTGCCGGAAAGCTCCGCCGTGGGAACGGCCGCCGCTTCCTGCGGGAGGGCGGCGGCGACGGCGGCAGGGTGGACGACCGCGTTCCTCTCAGCCAAGCCGGCCGCGAGCATCACGGCGATGCCGACCCACCAGCCCGCCCGGATCCCGCCTCGCGGGCGGCGGCGTGCTGGCGTGTGGACTTGCGAGGGGGTGGCTCGGGGCTGCACCCGGGTCATGATTCGGCGATGTCTTGCCCGAAGAGGCTGCGGAAGTCGCCGTCGAAGGAGGTCAGGAAGGCCGAGACGTCCAGCACGTCGTCGACGTCCACCGGCGGGACGTCCGAGAAATAGCGCCGCTCGGCGGAGGTCAGCTCGCTGGTGAGGCGGATGCGGGGCTCGGACCGGCCGCCGCCGCGCGCTTCCTCGTCGTCGTTCGGCCGCACCACCGCGCGGATCAGGCTGAGGGTGTAGCAATGGTTGCAGACCGCGGCCAGGTCCCAGATGCGTTCGTCGAGCTCGCGCAGGACGTGGACGTCTTCGACGTGGTAGCCGTGGCCGCACTCGGTGCAGTGGGCCTCCTCCAGAAGCACGCGGATGATCCGTTCGGCGGTGCTGTTCATCACGGTTCCTTCCGTCATCCAGCCGATACCAAAAGACCGCGCGCCAGTCGGCGCGCGGTCGATCATTCGGCGATGTCCTCCGTCGCCAGGTCGGTAACGATGGTCGCTGCGGCATCCGCGGGCGGCGTGCCGATCGCGGCGGCATCCGCGGGCGATTCGGCGGATTGCGCGGGCTCGCTCGCCGACTCGGCCTGGGCGATGGTCGCCGGCGGATGCTCCGACTCCAGGCCGACCACGGTGATGTGGATGGTCGCGTCGACGCCCGGCATGAGGTGCAGCGGCACTTCGTGCTGGCCGAGGGTGCGAATCGACTCGTCGAGCCGGATCTTGTGGCGATCGACCGGCTCGCCGAGCTTCTCCTCGAGCGCGTGGGCGATCTGGGCGGTCGTGATCGAGCCGTAAAGCCGGCCCTGCTCGCCGACGCGGGCGCTGAACTCGAGGCGCTGGCGACCGATGCGGGCGGCCATGTCCGTCATCTCGGCCCGCAGCCGGTCCTGCCGGCGCCGCTCGGTGCGCCTGAGGTCGTCGATTTGCTTGAGCGCGCCGGGGGTGGCGAGGATCGCCATCTTGCGCGGCAAGAGGTAGTTGCGGCCATAGCCCGCGGCGACGGTGCAGACATCGCCGACATTGCCCAGCTTGGTCACGTTTTCGGTCAGAATCACACGCATGGTCTAGGGTTCCTTCTCGCAGAGTTCGCGACCATTTTACCACCGCGCGGAGCGTCAACCAAAAAACGGCGGCGGGGCACGTGGAGCCGGCGACCTGTGCTCGGGTTGCCGCCCAATCCCGTTCGAGCCGGGACCGTCAGGGAGCGGTTCACGCCCCGCCGAAGGTCACCCCTCCCCCGCCAGATCCGGCATGACCTCCCGCGCCGCCGCCAGCGTCGCCTCGATCTCCGCTTCCCCGTGCGCCACGGAGACAAAGCCGGCCTCGAACTGGCTCGGCGCGAGGTAGACGCCGTGGCGTACCATGCACCAGAACCACCGGGCGAAGCGCGCCGTGTCCGAGCGCCGCGCATCCGCGTAGTCCCGCACCGGCCCGGGCTGGAAGAAGATGCCGAACATCGAGCCGGCGACGGCCGTCGCCAAGGGAATGTCGGCCGCCGCGGCCGCCGCGGCGAGGCCCTCGACCAACCAGGCGGTGGTTTGCGCCAGGCGGGCGTAGATCGCGGGATCGCGCAGGCGATCGAGCTGGGCGATGCCGGCCGCCATCGCCAGGGGATTGCCGGAGAGCGTGCCGGCCTGGTAGACCGGGCCGGCCGGCGCGACCAGGTCCATGAGCTCGGCCCGCCCACCGTAGGCGCCGACCGGCAGGCCGCCGCCGATCACCTTGCCCAGGGTCACCAGGTCCGGCGCCACCCCGTAGGCCGCGCTCGCCCCGCCCCAGGCGACGCGGAAGCCGGTCATCACCTCGTCGAAGATCAGCACCG
>CAZCJG010000016.1:0-24756 GCA_964498575.1 uncultured Anaerolineales bacterium
TGTTGTTGACCACCAGCGCCGCCTCCGCGCCGGTCAGACGGCATAAGAGCGGTTCGAGCAAGGCATGGCGCGAGCCGCGGCGACCCTCGGCGAGCCGGTACTCCAGGTCCGAATAGCCCGCCACCGCCCGCCGCATCGCCTCGGCCGCCGCGGTGCTGACCGGCGCCCGGCCGAGGTTGGTGTGGATGATCACGCCGGTCGCGTTGATCACGGGGCGCGGGCGGGGATCCAGCCAGTCCGCCAGGCGGCCCAGGGTGTCCTCGACCAGCCGCTCGGTCAGATCGCCGCCGTCCGCGAGACGTCGTTCGCTGCCCGACGCGTGCCCATCGGCGACAGGTCCGTGCCCATCCCTCAGCTCCGCCCGCGCCGCGTCCAGCGCTTCGCGCGCGGCTTCGACGAGCATTCCATGTCCGTAGCGCTCCGCCGCGGTGGTCAGACGGGGGTCCGAGATCAACCTGTGGACCGCGGGCAGGCGGCGCAGCGCGGTCACGGGGCGGCGAATCCGGTAGTGACTACGGACTCCGATACCTCCGCGACCGGGTCTGCCGCCGGGCGGGCGACGATGATCACGCGGTGCGAGTTGCCCCAGGGCGGGTAGCACGAGACCAGGGTCAGCCGCTCGTCCGGCGTCGGCTCGATCCAGTGCGCGTTGGCGCGCCGGCGGGCCGCGCTCGCGCCTTCCTCCCACACGATGAAGCTGTGCTCGACGGCGTAGGCCCAGCGCCGGTCGCCGGCGTAGAGGTAGATCACGGCGCCGGGCTCGAGGGTATGGAGATCCTGGAACACCGAGCCCTGAATGTTGTTGTGGCCCGAGATCACCGTGTTGCCGGCCTGGCCGAGCGGCGCGGACCCCTGGTGATAGCCCGCGGCGAAGTCCGCCGTCTGCCACACGCTGTCCTCCGCACCGCCGCTGACGATCCGCGCCTCCCAGCCGACCTCGACCACCGGCGAGTCCACGTCGATCGCCGGGATGACGATGCGGTCGGGCAGCACAGGCGCGGCCGTCGGGGCCGGCTGCGCCTCGACCGGGAAGGTGGCATCCGGATCGGACGGGACGAGCGAGCCCAGCTCCGCCGGCGGAATCCGGTTCGGCGCCACCCACAGGCCGCCGGCGCCAAGCCCGGCGCCCGGCTCCACGGCCAGCGACGCGGCGAAGTCGGGTTCGACGTTGGTCCGCTCCGCGGCGGAGAGCTGCCACACCCGCAGTGTCTGGACGCCGGCGCCGAGGAGGAAGAGCCCCAGGCCGAAGCACAGGAGCAACGCGCCGAAACGCGCGAGGAACGCGTTGGCCAGCCACCTCAGCCCTGCCCGAAGCCTGCCGATCATGCCGACGTTAACCTTAGCATGATGTTTGCGGTTTTTCGATCTATCGGGTGGGCGAACGCATTCTCGCGCGGGAGCCAGGCGGTTGGAAACCGCGGCTAGGGGCGGCAAACGGCGCCGCCGAATGTCGCCCTTCGGCGACAAAACAACCCTGACCTTCAGAGGAACCAAGTCGGCGAAGGCCGACGCTCGGCCGAAGGCCCCTAGCCGCGGTTTCAACCGCCTGGCTCCCGCGCGAGAATGCGTTCGCCCTGACACCCCAGCGGACAACGCCCTGCCACTTGCCCCCCGCCCCGCCACCTGCTACCGTTGGCTTCCCCCTGCGCCGGCCGTGCACGGAGGTTGAACATGCGGCTCAACACGCTCTGGCCGGCGTTTCTCGATGTCCTCTTCCCCCCGCGCTGCGTGGTGGCCGGCTGTGGCGTGCGGGGCGGCTGGCTGTGCGCGGGCTGCCTGGCCGGCATCGCGCCACTGCCGCCCGTCCGCTGCCCGCGCTGTGGCGATGCCACGGCCGGGCCGGGGCCTTGCCCGGGTTGCCGCCGCGATCCCCCGCGCTTCGACCGCGTGGTGGCGGCCGGGGTATACACGTCTCCCCTGCGCGATGCGATTCATGCTCTGAAATTCCACGGCCAGGCGCAGGTCGCCCCCCTGCTCGGCGTGCTGGCCGCGGCGGCGCTGGTCGAGGGCGCGGGTGCGAGCGGCCAGGGTGGCGGCTTCGGCCAGGGTTCCGGCATTGGCGCCGTGCCGGATCGCGCGGCCGGCGTCGTCGTGCCCGTCCCCTCGCACCCGCGCCGTACCGCCGCGCGCGGGGTGGACCACACGCATTGTCTGGCGGCGGCGGTCGCGCGAGCGCTCGACCTCCCGCTGGCGCCGGGCGTGCTGCTGCGGGTGCGCGACACCCGGCCACAGGTCGGCCTGGCACCCGGCGAGCGTCGGCGGAACGTCGAGGGGGCGTTCGCGGTCGCCGCGTTCGAAGTCGCCACGCTCGGGTCGGCGCGGTGCGTGATCCTGGTGGACGACGTGATGACCACCGGCGCGACCACCCGCGCCTGCGCCGCGGCGCTCGCGGCCGGCGGGGCGCGCCGAGTGGTCGTCTGCGCCGTGGCGCGCGCGATCGCCACGGTGGACGCAACTGGCCAAGGTCCGGCGGGCTGGCTATAATCCGCAGCCCCACGCGCGTGCTCCGTGCCCCGCTCGCGGGTGGGCAGATCCCGAATCTCAAGGAGTTGGAATGGACGTCGAGTTGCAGGCCCGGCACATGGAGCTCAGCGAATCGGTACGCGACTACGTCAACCGCAAGGTCGGCGGCCTGGACCATCATCTGCAGGACATCAAGGCGATCCGCGTCGATCTCGATCACGGCGTGCGGCGCAGCCGCGGCAAGATCTACACGGCGCAGATCACCACCTGGGTGGACGGCACGATCCTGCGCGCCGAAGAGATGGATCAGGACCTGTTCGCCGCCATCGACAAGGCTTCCGACAAGCTGGACCGGCAGATCCAGCGCTTCAAGGGCAAGCGCCTGGACCGCTGGCACGAGCACACGCGCCTGGTCCCGGACGAGCCGCCCGAGGTGGCGCTGGCCGAGGAGAGCGAGGCGGCCGGCCACATCGTCCGCCGCAAGCGCTTCGGCATGTTGGCGATGGACGAGGCGGAAGCCATCGAGCAGCTCGACTTGCTCGGCCACGACTTCTTCGTGTTCATGAATGCCGAGACGGGTCAGGTCAACGTCATCTACCACCGCAAGGACGGCAACTACGGCCTGATCCAACCGGAGCTGGCGTGACCCGGGCGGGCCGCGCATGATCCAACCGACGCTGGCATGACCCGGGCCGCGCCGCCGATCGAGCCGCGCCGGGTGCTGGTGGTCTGCACCGCCAACCAGTGCCGCTCGCCGATGGCCGAGGGCCTGATCCGCGCGCGGCTCGAGGCCGGCGGACTGGCCGATCGCGTCCAGGTCGGCTCCGCGGGCACCTGGGCCCGCGACGGGGTCCCCGCGACGCCGCATGCCGTCCGGGTGATGCAGACGCGGGGCGTCGACATCGGTGGGCATCGCTCGCGCGAGATCTCCGAAGCGGTGGTCGGCGGCGCCGACCTGATCCTGGTGATGACCGAAGGCCACGATCAGGCGATCTCGACCGAGTTCCCCGCCGCCCGCCCGCGGCTCATGCTCTTCAGCGCCCTGGCGGGTGGCAAGTGGGACATCGCGGACCCGGTCGGCGGGCCGCTGGAGGAGTACGAGGCGACCGCGCGCGAGCTGGCGCGACTGATCGACGCGGGCTGGGACGTGATCGTGGGAGCCGGTCCCGAGGACCCTACGCCGATGTAGATGAAGGGGCGGTTCCCTGTGGCTGATCCGCCGCTCCGTCAGCCACCCCTCCGCAGCGCGACGAGCACCCGCAGCTCGTACCACGCCATCAGCGCGCACACGACCAGCCCATTGAGGCCATCGCGCCAACCTTCCAGCGCGACGTAGCGGCGGCGGAACTCCCGCCACGGCTGCAGGACCAGGTTGTGCGGTCGGACCACCTGGCCCGTGGTCCGCCGACGCTCGGCCTCGAAACGGGCGTAGGCGGCTTGCTTGGTACGGAACTCGGCCAGGTCGGCGTAGTTCAGATGGCTCAAGGGTTGGGTCAAGCGCCCGGTGGGACCATCGACCCGCGCGACCTCGTGGACGGCTTGCTCGGGGTCGAAGCGCGCCCGATCCACCCGCAGCAAGCGGAGCTGGTGGTCCGGCCACCATCCCCCCCCGCGCATGGCACGGCCCCAGAAGATGTTCCGCCGCGGGATCCAGTAGCCGGCGGGCGAAGGTCCGGACGGCGAGGTGGTTGCCGGCCAGGGATCGGCCTGGGAGATCACGGCACGCACCTCCTCGGCCAGCTCAGGCGGCACACGCTCGTCGGCGTCGACGAACAACACCCAGGGTGTGCTCACCAGATCGAGCGCCCGCTGCCGCTGGCGCGCGTAGTTCTCGAAGGGGTGTGTGATCACCTGCACCCCGGCGGCCCGCGCGATGTCGACCGTGGGATCGGTGCTACCGGAGTCCAGCACCAGCACCACATCCGCCCAGGTCAGGCTGGCCAGGCAGTCCGGCAGGTGTTCGGCTTCGTTCAGAGTAAGGACGGCGGCGGTCAACGTGCTCATGCCGGGTCGCCCCGCCGCGCCAGGCCGAGGCGGATGATCGCGCCGGTCAGCAGGCGCTGGGCGGGCGATCCGTGGATGCGGAAATAGCGCCGCCGGCTGCGCCACAGCTCGGCATTCGCGAGTCCGCGGCGCTGGCTTGTGCTGGCGCCGGCGTGGTGGATGAGCTCGGCGGCCGGCACGCACAGGATCCGCCAGCCCGCCGCCCGGAAACGCCGGCACCAGTCGATCTCCTCGCAGTACATGAAGTAGCCGGGGTCCAGCGGCCCCACCGCACGCAGCGCCGCGCCGCGGACCAACATACAGGCGCCGAGCACGAAGTCCACCGCGAACGGCCGCCCGCGCGCGTAGACGCGCCGCGGGTAGCGCCCGTTCAAGGTCGAATCGACCAAGCGGTTCACCGGAAACAGGTCCAGCCAGGTTTGGACAATGCCCGGGAAGCGGAACGCGCCGTGCTGGAAGCGCCCATCCGGGTAGACCAGCCGCGGCCCGGCCACCGCGACGTCAGGCGCGGCCGCCAGGGCGCTGACCAGCGCGGCGAGGGCGCCGGGGCGCAGCTCGGTGTCGGGGTTGAGCAGGAGCACCCAGTCGGGACACCGGTCCGGCGCCGCCGCCCAGCGCTCCAGCACGCGGTTGTTGGCCGCGGTGAAGCCGGCGTTCTCGTCCAGCCCGTCGAGCTGGACCCAGGGATGCCGCTCGGCAACCATCGCCGCGCTGCCGTCGGTCGAAGCGTTGTCAACCACCCAGACCTCTACGCCTGGCCCGGCCGCGCCGAGCTCCGCCGCGTCGAAACCGGCCACGCGAAGGTCCGCCGCGAGCGCGCTCAGGCAGGCATCGAGCAGGTCGCGCGTGTTGAAGCTGACGATGACGACGCCGAGGGAGCCGGTCATGTGCTTTTCCAAGCGCGTTGGCTCAATACTCCACCGTGATCCGCTGCTGCCCGTACGGCCCGTGCATCCGGCGGACGTCCTCGTGCATCAGCGAGAGGTAGACGTTGGTGTCGCGGCGCAGGGGTGGCTCGGCGAAGCGCAGGCCGCCGGTGACCTGCACGCGCGAGCCGGGCTGCCCGGCCGGCGGCAGGCAGAGGTAGCGCTGGTCGCCGGCCTCGCAGACGTCCAGCGCCGTGGTCGGGCCGAGCTGCCAGCGGAAGGGGTACTCCAGGTCGATCGGCGAGTCGTCGTACTGCAGGCCGAGGCGGATCGCGCCGGAGCTGCGGGCGTAGGTGCGCTGGGACGGCGGCGCGACGGCGAGGCTGTCGAAGCAGTATCGCCCCTGGGCATCCGCCACCGCCAGCACGCCGCGGTCGCCGTCGATCTCGAAGGCGAAGACCTCCGCGCCGGGCACCGGGCGGCCGCCATCGGTGACGGTTCCGCACAGGCTGACGCGCTCGGTAGGCGCGATCACGCCGGGCGTCACACGCTCCGCGGGCGAGGCGGCGCCGGCCGTGGGCGGCGGTGCGGCCGTTGAGGACGCTGAGGCCGCCGGATCCACGGCCGGCCGGTCCTCCTCGGACGTCCCGCCGGCCTCCGGCGAGCCGGCCGCCGCGGCGCTCGCATCCCCCGCCGCCAGGTCCAGATCCACGCCGTCGATTCGGCCGCGGCCCTGTGCCAGCACTTGGCGCGAGGCCGCCCGGTAGCCCGGCTCACCGGGCTTGCCACCGGTGCGGGCGAGGAGCAGGAAGCCGGCGGGGAGCTGCTGGTTGAAGGTCTGGTTGTTGTCGTAGACGAAGCCGGGCGCGGGGCCGCGGGTGCGGATCGGGGTGTCGCCGATGTTCTCGACCGTGGCGGTGAAGACCAGGGTCTCGCCCAGCGGCAGGATCGTGCTGCTCCACTCGACGTCGCCGACGATCGCCGCGCGCGGCTGGCCACCGTCCTGAATCACCAGCGGCAGCTCCTCGCGCGTCACGTTGCCCACGCCGTCGCGCGCCTCGGCGACGATCGTGTACGCTCCGTCCGGCGGCGGCGGGGCGTCGGCATCCACCCCGGCGTCGAAGTCGTACTGCTTGGGCCCCGGCTGGCCCGGCGGCTCGGCGAACTCGAGGTCCTGGAGGATGTCCGACACGGCGTGGCCATTGGCATCGACCAGGGTCAGCCGCACGTCCGCCGGCTCATCCAGGCGATAGCTGATCGCCACCCGATCCCCGATACCGTCCTGGTTGGGCGAGAACTCGCCCGGCTGCACCGTCAGGCCGGCGAGCTTGGGTCCTTCGGTGTCGGCCTGGCTGATCGCCAGCGTGGCCGTGACGGCCTGCGCCGCGCCGGTGCCCTGCTCGTCGCCACCCTCCGCCGCGCGCGGCTCGGCGATCACCCGCACGCTGTAGTCGCCGTCGGGCAGCATGTGCCCGTCGATCACGCCGCCGAAGTCCGCGGTGAAGCTGCCCGCCGAGCGCGGGTTCCGATCGCGCAGCCGATGCGTGGTGCCGTCCGGACCGACGAGCTCGATCGTCAGCAGCGCCGGCCGGCCGACGGTGTAGGCGATCTGGGCGACGTCGGCAGCCCCATCCGCGTTGGGCGAGATCGCCGCCGGCGCCACCGTCACCTCGGAGAGCAGGGGGCGCGCCGCGCAGCCGGTGGCCAGAAGGGCGAGGAGGGAAAGCAGCGCGAGAGGAGCGTGGGCTTGGCGTGGCAGGGTCATGCGGTCTCTGATCGCGGCACCTCGGCGCCGCGCATGTGGGGCATTCTAGGCTTGGCGAGGTTGGGGGTCAAGCCACATGGAATCCGGTCTCGCCTCCAATCGGTGGGGTAGGTCCGCCCAAGCATCCATTATCCCCCGCGGTCCCGTTTCAAGCCTTCGCATCGTCTATACTCCCGCCACCACGCCCGATGCCTGACCGAGGGCCGCTGGCTCGGTTCCCGGTGGACATTCCAGGCAGCGACCATTGCCCACATCCGCACCACGACCCCATGCAAGGAAGCAAATCCATGGACATCCGATTCGACACCTACTACACCAACGCCGAGCTCGACGCGGCCCTGGCGTCGCTCGCCGCGGCCCACCCCGGCCTGGTTCGCCTGGAGACGCTCGGCCAGTCGCACGAGGGCCGGGCGATCCCGCTGGTCGTCGTGACCAACCAGGCGACCGGGCCGGACCTCGAGAAGCCGGCCTTCTGGATCGACGCCAACATCCACGCCACCGAGGTCACCGCGTGCATGGCCGCGGTGTACGTGCTCAACGCGCTGGTCACGCGCTACGGGCAGGACGCGCAGGTGACGCGCATCCTCGACGAGCAGGCGGTCTACATCGTGCCGCGGCTGAACCCGGACGGCGCCGAGCGCGCGCTCGCCAGCCAGCCGCAGTACGTCCGGTCCGGGACGCGGCCTTATCCGTATGAGGACCGCCAGGACGGGCTGCACGCCGAGGATATCGACGGCGACGGGCGCATCCTGCAAATGCGCATCCCCGATCCGGCCGGCGAGTGGAAGGTCTCGGACCGCGACCCGCGGTTGATGATCAAGCGCCTACCGCACGAGGAGGGCGGCGCCTACTACCGGGTGCTGCCCGAGGGCCGCCTCCAGAACTTCGACGGGCACATCATCCGGATGGCGCCGCCCTTCCACGGGCTGGACTTCAACCGCAACTTCCCCCACGGCTGGCGCCCCGAGGGCGAGCAGTACGGCGCGGGTGACTTCCCGGGATCGGAGCCGGAGATCCGTGCCGTGCTGGAGTTCGTGGCCGGTCATCCCAACATCTTCGGCGCGCTGACCTTCCATACCTACAGCCGCGCGATCCTGCGCCCCTACAGCGACAAGGCCGACAGCGACATGGACGCCGACGACTTGTGGGTTTACGAGGCGATCGGCGAGCACGGCACCGAGCTGACCGGCTACCCCAACGTCTCGGTCTACCACCACTTCCGCTACCACCCCAAGGAGGTGATCAGCGGCGTCTTCGACGACTGGATGTACAGCCACGAGGGCATCTTCGCCTTCACCGTCGAGCTGTGGGACCTGCCCAGCGCGGCCGGCATCGAGGAGAAGAACAAGGACAAGAAGTTCATCGAATGGCTGCGCAAGCACCCGGTGGAGGACGACCACAAGATCCTGGACTTCGTGCTGGAGCACGCGCCGGAGAGCCTCGTCCCGTGGCATGCCTACGACCACCCGGAGCTCGGCGCGGTCGAGATCGGCGGCCTGAACGGCATGTACACCTGGCGCAACCCGCCGCATGCCCTGCTGGAGGCCGAGATCGAGAAGCAGGCGGACTTCGTGATCAGCTTCGCCGCCCTCGCGCCGCGCCTGGCCTGGCGCGCGGTCGAGGTCAGCGCGGTCGGCGGCGACACCTGGTATGTCCGCGCGGTCGTCGAGAACCTCGGCTTCCTGTCGACCAGCGGCTCGAAGCGCGCCCGGCAGGCCAAGGCGGCGCGGCCGGTGCGGATCGAGATCAGCTTGCCCGAGGGCGCGGAGCTCAAGAGCGGGGTGCCGGCCGAGGATCTCGGACACCTCGAAGGCCGCAGCAGCAAGCTCGGCGTCGCCTTCGGCAGCAGCTCCACCGACAACCGCGCCAAGGCCGGCTGGCTGGTGAACGCGCCGGGCGGCGGGACGGTGACGCTGACGGCGACGGGCGGGCGCGGGGGCGTGATCCGAACCAGCGTTGACCTGGCTCTCATCAACCCTTAATGAAATCCACGCTCTCTTTTAGCGCGGTGGGCGTAACCTCTGGTGCGCTACGGTGTCTTAACATGTAAGAAGTGTGCGACTCGCCCGGGGCAACCCGTACCGGGGTTCACACTTGGCGGCACGATGGATGGCCCGCTGGCGCGGCCGGTTGCCCACCGGCTGTAGGGACCGGCCCGGCCAGTCGACTCACCATCGCGCCGGCAGGTGAACCAATTCCAGCGCAGGATCGTATGTTTGTTGAGCGCCGCGGGCTTTTGCAATGCTCGCCCGCGCCGCCGCATCGCCCGAGCACCGCCCCGCCCACCGTCTATCGCGCGACGCAAGCTTGGTGTTGTATGTTGTAACGCGCGATGCTCTGTATCGACTGAACGCAAGGAGCGTAAGCCATGCCCGATCACTTGCCGGCGCCGGTCGCGCCGGTCCCTGCCCAGGCCTTCATCAACCGCGAGCGTGAGGTGGACTTGATCTTCGGCCACCTGACCGCCCGCCAGCGCGGCAACGTCGCAATCTCGGGGCCGCTGGGCATGGGGAAGACCCGCCTCCTCCATCACATCGCCGATCCCGCCGTCGCCGCCGCCCACGGCGCCGCCTCACCCGCGCACATCCTCATGCACGTCGACGTCCAGGCGGTGGCGCCGTTCAGCGCCGACCGCTTCTGGCAGCGCATCGCCCACCTCACCCTGCGCGCCGGCGGGCCGGCCGCCGAAGATGCCGCGCGCGAGCTCCTGGCCCGCGACGCGGTCGACATCGTCGACGTCGAGATCTTCCTGGACCGCCTGGCCGCGGCGGGCATCATCCTGACGCTGCTCCTCGACGAGTTCGAATGGGCCATGCAGGCCGGCAGCGACGCCGAGGAGGCGGCCAGCCGCAACTTCCTGGCCCAGCTCGCCTCGCTCGCCCGCCGCACGCCGCGCACCCTGGCGCTGATCATCGCCACCGAGCGGCCGCTCGCCGAAGCAATCGCGGTCGTGCCGGGCTGGCGCGGCTCGCCGTTTCCGACGCTGTTCACCGCCGTCCAGCTCAAGCCCTTGGCGCGCGAGGCGGCCGATCGGCTGATCGACGTCTTCGTGGCGGAGGGATCACCGTCCTGGACGCTGTCCGAGGTGGACCGGCATGGGATCTACGCCGCCTCGGGCGGCCGGCCGGCGGCGCTGGAGGCGGCGGTGAGGAGCCTCGATCTCAGCCGAGCTCAGGGGCTGGAGCGCCATGCCGCGCGCGGCATGGCCGAGGCGGCCGCCGCCGAGCGCTTGCTCGACCTGCGGCCGGTCGCGGCGCACGCGCCGAGCGCCACGGTCACCCTGCTGCCGAGCACGGGCGAGCGGCTCATCTACGTCCCCGCCGCGCGCGCCGGCCTGTGGCTCGACGAGCAGGCCAGCGAGGTCTACGTCCACGGCCACCGGGTGGGCGGCCTGACGGCGCTCGAGTACAACCTGCTGGCGCTGTTCTATCGCCGGCCCGGCCAGGTCTGCGGCAAGCGCGACATCCTGCGCCAGCTCTGGGGCGAGGAGACCGCCGGCGGCATCGACGTGACGCGGGTGGAGAAGCTGATCAGCCGCCTGCGCGCCAAGATCGAGTCGCGGCCGGGGCGCCCACAGCTCATCCGCACCGTCCGCGGCCGCGGCTACCGCTACGTGCCGGAGGTGGAGGATGCGGTGGAGATGGCGGTGAGCGCGTGAGCTGACGGACAGTAGGCGTGATCCGCCGGGTCACGCCTACCGCCCCCCCTGCCACGGGGCCGGGCAAGCCATGTCGTAGCTCGCGGCGATGATCGAGAGATCGGTCATGCCGATCGTGCCGTCGCCGTCGACGTCGCTGCAAGCGGGGAAGAACGGGCCCGGCGCTTGGTACTGCCCGGCCACGGCGGCGAGGTCGAACACGTCGATCACGCAGTCGCCGTTGACGTCGCCACGGGTGAAGGCGCCCGTGGGCAGCATGTTCAGGCCGCCCGCCGCCCGCAAGGGTCCGATCTGCACGGTCAGCGCGCACGGCAGCGTGGCCGTCACGGTGTAGGTCGCGCCGGGTACCAGGCCGTCGAAGAAGAAGCGGCCCGAGGGCCCGGTCGACACCTCCATGTCCGCCAGACGCACCCGCGCGCCCTCGACCGGCCGGCCGCGGTCGGTCAGGACGGCGGTGACGCTGCTCGCCTGGCGCGGGCAGGGCGGGGTCTGGAAGTTGACGGCGGTCGCGACCATGTGGGTGCACGCGCTGTCCGCGACGGTGTAGCCGGTGACCGTGACGAAGGCGCCGAGGAAGGGCGCCAGGTCGACGCCGCGCGGGAAGATCAGCCGGTCCGGCTCCCCGTCGCACAGGATCGTGACGTAGCCGTCGGTGCCGCAGTTGAACTGCCGCGCCCGGTACTGCAGCCAGCCACTGGCCGTCGCCGGCGGGTAGGCCGGCGCGCCGAGCTCGGCCTGGCTGTAGAGCACGTCGAGCTGCCCGTCGCGGTCATCCGCCCGCCAGACCAGGTGAGCGCGCGACAGCGCATCGATCACCAGCACCGGGTCGTCGCTGCCGCCGACCAGCGGGCTGGCATCGACCCGCGTCGGGCTGAGCGAACCGTCCGGCCCGAGCAGCCCGCTGTAGAGCCGGGTCTCGTCCGGCCGCGTCTCGCCCCACACCGCCAGCACGCGCCCGCCCGGTCCGCCGGCGATCGCCGTGCGGAGCAGGGATCCACGCGCGGCACGGTAGACCAGGCGATCCGGCTGCCAGAAGCTGCCGGGATCGACCAGAGTCGCCGCCCGCAACCCACCCCCGCCGCCCTCGCCTTCGTCCACCCACAGGGCGTGCACCTGGCCGGTGCTGTCGCTGCTGACCCTTGGGCTGCGCGCCAGGCCGTGGTTGGCGCTCTGGCTCAGCCGCCCGTTCGGCCACCACACCATCCCCCCCGGCGGCAGGCGGCTCGCGAAGATCTCGGCGCTGCCCGTGCGGGTATCCTCCCAGACCGCGACGAGGTCGCCGGTCTTGGTGGCGACCAGCGCCGGGGCGCGCTGGTCGCCGTCGGCCGGGTTGTTCACCCGGCCGCTGGCCGACCAGGCGCCGTCGGGGAGGCGGCGGGCATGGTAGATGTCGGCCGCGCCGGAGCGGTAGTCCACCCAGACCGCGTGCACGTTGCCGTAAGGGTCGGCCGCGAGCGCCGGCGCCCACTGCACGGCCTGGCCCTGATCGTCGTTGACGCGCACCGGCGTGGCCCACAGCGCGGTGCCGACGGCGAGCACGCTGTGGTAGATGTCCGGGTCGCCGGACCGGATCTCGGTCCACACCAGGTGGACGTTCCCGAACGCGTCCACCACCAGCGCCGGTTCCGCCCGGCTGGCCGCCGCCGCGCCGATCGCGCGCCGGCTTTGCCCCCACCCACCGGCGCCCGGGGCGCGATAGGCGTAGTAGATCGCGCCCGCCGTGTCACCCAGGCGGTGATCGACCCAGGCCGCGTGCAGCCCCCCCAGGGGATCGGCCGCCAGCGCGGGATCGGTCTGCTCGGCGCCGGATGGGTCGTCGCCGACGGTCGCCGGGAAGCTCCATTGCGGCACGACGTCCGCCGCCACCGCCACGGCCCCATCGACCGGGGCGGGCGGGCCGTCATGCGCGCCGATCGCGCGCTCCCCGGCGGCCCGCCACCCCAAGCTCAATCCCAGGCCGAGACCCAGGACCAGCGTGGACAGCGCGGCGGCCGGAACCGCGGGCTTGCTCATCGGCCCGGCGCGCTCGTCGCGCGCGGGGTCCCCGGGCGTGCCCGGACCACCACCTCGACCTTCTCGGGCTGGACGCTGCGGGCGCGCAGATCGCGCGGCGGGGTGATCTCCGGGGCCAGCGAATAGGTGCCGGCGGCATAGTCGGACAGGTCGACCACGGCGCTGATCGCACCGAGATCGAGCGCGTCCAGCACCGGGCCGGGGCCGTTGAGCAGCACGCGCACGACCTCGGGCTTGACGCTGGCCTCGAGCCCGTCGCGCAGCCCCCGGATCGCCAGCGGCACGTCGACCGAGCGCGCATCGGGCAGCGGGGCGACCTTGACCGTGACCGTGACGCCGTCCGGTGCGTTGATCGCCGTGACGCCGCGCGGCAGCCGCAGCGGCAGCACCTGGACCGTGTCCTGGTCCAGCCCCGAGATGTCGATGATCGGCGACAGGTCGAGCGGGTTGATCAGCTCGTCGGGCCCGTCGAGCTGGACGACCTGCGGCTCGACCAGGAAGGCGTCCAGGATGTAGCCATCCGCCACCCGGCCGACGTACTCCGGCGTGACATACTTCGGCACGCCGCGGCGCACGATGTGCAGCACGGCGTCGACCGTCGGCGGGATGACCGTCACGTCCTCCACCGGCCGGTCGTACTCGTCGCGCGGCTCCAGGGGAACCGCGTCGAGCCGGCGCCGGAAGCGCGAGTCGGCGATGCCGGTGAGGTCGCCCGAGACCTTGCGGACCCGTGCCACCTGCTCGGCGGCGCCGGTGATCCGGACCTCGGCCGGATCGGCCGTCTTGCCGATCAAGGCGTATTCCGGCGGTGGATCGGCATCCGGCACCAGCTCGACGGACCGCGTCTCGGTCACGGCGCGCCCGATGGAGAGCGCCACCTCCACCGGCTGGAAGGACGCGATCCGCACGCCGGCCCGCAGGCAGCGCCAGGCGTCGCGGCAGCGGACCTGCACCGGGCCGCTGAAACGGGTGGCGGCCGGGTCCAGCGCCGACAGGTCGACCCGCGCTTCGACGTCCGTGGCGCCGAGGCCGGCCAGGCCGGGCCCGACCCCGCGCAGCTTGACGGCCACCCGGCGCCGGTCCGGCGCGTACCAGGCCCGCCCCGGCGGCGCGCCGGCGAACACGATCGGGATCGTGCCGTCGGAGGTGGCGGGGAGATCGGCGGTGATGATCGGCTCGGCCTTCTCGGTCGAGGCGATCCAGATCACCAGCGCCAGCACCAGGGCCAGGAGCACCGAGCTGAGCGAGTCCAGCCAGAAGCGCCCGGTCACCGGCGCTCTCCATCCGCCACCACGCGCGCATCGGGCCGCCGCCCGTCGACCTCGACGCGGCCTCCGGGCAGCGGCTCGCGCAGACCCTCCCACCAGCGGCCCAGCCCCGACCGGCCCGGCCGCCAGCGGGGAACGGCGTGTGGCGGCTCGACCAGGTGCTGGTAGAGCATCTGGGCCAGCTCGAGCTCGTCCAGGCAGCGCGCGAGCTGGCCGTCGCGCGCCAGCGAGATGATGCCGGACTCCTCGGATACCACCACCACCAGCGCGTCGGTGAGCTCGGTGATCGTCAGCGCCGCGAGGTGGCGGGTGCCGAGGGTGGGATCATCCAGCGGGCTCTCGCTCAGCGGCAGCACCACCCGCGCCGCCGCCACGCGCTCGCCGCGGATGATGGCGGCGCCGTCGTGCAAGGGGGTGTTGGGCTGGAAGATCTGCACCAGCAGGTCCGCCGTCACCGCGGCGTCCAGGCGCAAGCCGCGCTCCACCCAGTCCTCCAGGTCGGTCTTGCGCTCGACGACGACCAGCGCGCCGTAGCGCGCCTCGGACAGGCCGCGCGCCGCGCGGGAGATCGCGTCGACCACGCCCTGCACCGCCGAGGCATCGGCGGTGCGGCCGACGAACATGCCCGCCCGGCCGAGGCGCTCGAAGGCCCGCCGCAGCTCCGGCTGGAAGATGATCGGGATGCTGATCCAGATCGCCGGCAAGAGCGCGCCGATCACCTGCTCGAAGGCGGTCAACCGCAAGAGCTGGGTGATCAGGAAGACGACCAGCACCAGGATCAAGATGCCGCGCAGGAGCTGGATCGCGCGGGTGCCGCGGACGACGTAGAGCAGGGCGTAGACCAGGGAAGCGACCAGCAGGATATCGACCACATCGGTGGCGCTGATCGCCATGATGTAGATCGACAGGTCCTGAAGCTGCTGCATCCGAGGCTACCCTCCACCCTGACCAGGCAGCCCGCCGCCCAGGCGACATACTGCGCCGGGAGATGCCCTGGCCTGATCAAAACTCACACCCGTTCGCTCCGACCTGGGGCGGCGCATGCCACGGTGGTAACAGGCGAGGCTGGAGACGGAATCAAGTATAGATAACGGGAGGACGCAAGGCCAACCGCGAGCGCGGGAGCTTGAGCGACGAAAGGAAGAGGGTGGTGAGAAGGGCGGGAACGGGAGAGCATCGTGTGAACGGTGCTGGACAGAGCCGCTTCCGCGCGGCCGAGATCGCCCCCGACCCGTCGTGCCGGCTACGTCGCGGGCGCCTCGGCCTCCGGCTCGGGCGGCGGGACGGCAGCGGCCGCGCGGAGCGCCAGCCGGCCGCCGAGGTAGGCCAGCGGCAGGAAGACCAGGAGGGTCGCGATGGCCATCCACAGCGGATGCTGGAACGAGGCCAGGTTTGAGATGCCCGCGAGCGTGAGGAGCACGCCGAGGATGAGCGCGTGGCGCATCGGCCACCGGCGCGCGACCTTCTCGGCCACCCAGCCGCCCGCGAAGGCGCCGGCGGCGTAGCCCAGGACGACCAGGAGCATGGCGATGAACGGAACCTGCCCGGCTTGCATCGCCCGCTCGAGCGAGGCGGGGTCGTCCATCGGGTCGATGCCCGCCGGCATCGTCGCGAGCGACAGGAACTCGAACAGCGTGATCAGCACGAAGGCGGTGACGAAGCCCAGGACGATGGCGCCGAGACTACGCAACATGGTGTTTCCTCCTTGTGGAACCGCGGGGCCGCATGGATGGTGGAGCGTGGTGCGGCCCTAGCCCATTTGTTCGGCATGATAGATCGAGCGGGACGGGATGTCAAGCCCCGGCGCGGCCACCGCGCAGGGCGACAAGGGCCCACGGCCGTGTTAGAATGGCTCGCTTCGGGCTTGCCCGGATCAGCACATCCGTTCTATAATTCGGCTGCCACCATCCACCCCCTCTCCAAGGACCGCCTCATGCTGCTCGACATCCCCATCCAGACGCTGGCCTTCACCCCGGAGCTCGACCGGGCCTACCGCCTGTACGCGGCCAAGACCATCGAGGACCGCGCCCTGCCGGACGTGCGCGACGGCTGCAAGCCGGTGCAGCGGCGCATCCTCTACGCGATGCACGACATGGGCCTGGCGGCGGACCGGCCGCACAAGAAGTGCGCGCGCATCGTCGGCGAGGTGCTCGGCAAGTACCACCCGCATGGCGATCAGAGCGTCTACGGCGCGCTCGTCCGCCTCGGCCAGCCCTTCAGCCTGCGCGAGGTGCTGATCGACGGCCAGGGCAACTTCGGCTCGGTCGACGGCGACAACGCCGCCGCGATGCGCTACACCGAGGCGCGCCTGAGCCCGCTGGGCGAGCAGCTCCTGCGGGACATCGAGGCGGGGACGGTGGATTTCCAGGACAACTTCGACGGCTCGCTGGTCGAGCCCCTGGTGCTGCCGACGGCCTTCCCCAACCTCTTGGTCAACGGCGCCTCGGGCATCGCCGTCGGCATGGCGACCAACATTCCGCCGCACAACCTCGGCGAGGTCGCCGACGCCATCGTCCACGTCGTCAAGAGCTGGAAGGACCGCGACAAGCTCACCACCGACGAGCTGATGCGCTTCATCCCGGGGCCGGACTTCCCGACCGGGGGCATCGTCTACCGCTACCGCGACACCGGCGGCGAGGTGGTCGACACGATCTACCACGCCTACGACCAGGGCCGCGGCAGCATCGTGGTCCAGGCGCGCATGCATGTCGAGCCGGCGGCGGGCGGGCGGACCAACATCATCGTCACCGAGCTGCCCTACAACGTCCAAAAGACCACCCTGCTGGAGCGCATCGCGCGCGAGGTCAAGGAGGGCCGGATCACCGGCCTGGTCGACCTGCGCGACGAGAGCGACTTCGACACCGGCACCCGCGTGGTCGCCGAGGTCTCGCGCACCGTCAAGCCGGACAAGGCGGTGGCCGAGCTGCTACGGCATTCCCAGCTCCAGGAGACCTTCGGCTGCAACACCCTGGCCCTGGTGCCGGACCCCGCCCGCGGCGGCGTGCGGCCGAGGCGGCTGAGCCTGCGCGACCTGCTCGTCCACTTCATCGCCTTCCGCCTGGAGGTGATCGAGCGCCGCACCCGCCACGAGCTGGCGCGGCGCGAGGAGCGCCTGCACATCGTCGCGGGCCTGCTCATCGCCCTGGCGAACATCGACGAGGTGGTCGCGATCATCCGCAAGAGCCGCACGCCCGACACCGCGCGCGAGAACCTGCGCGAGCGACTGAAGCTCAGCCAGGCGCAGGCGACGGCGATCCTGGACATGCCGCTGCGGCGCCTGACCTCGCTGGAGATCAACAAGCTGAAGGACGAGGAGCGCGATCTCAAAGCGCGGATCACCTACCTCAAGGGTCTGCTTGCCAGCGAGGCCAAGCGCCTGGACGTGGTGGTCGAGGAGACGCAGGCGCTCAAGAGCCAGTTCGCGACGCCGCGGCGGACGGTCATCCTGGACTCCGAAGACACCGTCGCCGGCCAGCAGGTCGTCACCGAGAGTCACCTGCGCATGCCCGAGGGACGCCAGGTGCTGCTGGTGACGACCGCCGGCCTCGAGCGGCGCGACGCGGCCGGCTTCCGCTACGCCCCGGCCGAGGGCCTGACCAGCCGCGCGACGACCAGCCAGCTCCTCCAGCTCCGCGCCGCGCCGACCGACGACATCCTTCTGGTCTCCAGCCAGGGCCGCGCCTGGCGCAACGCGATCGGCTTCGTGCCCGAGAAGGCCGAGCTGCGCCAGCTCGGGCTGGATAAGGGCGAGGCGATCGTCGGCGCGGCGGTCTGGCCGAACGCGGGCGAGGCGGACGAGACGATCGGCCTGGTCGCCGGCACCCGCGCCGGCCGGATCAAGCGCACGCGGCTGGCGGACCTGGCGCTGACGCCCGGCTACTGGTCCGCCGCCGTCGGCCTGCCCGAGGCGGGCGACGCGGTGCTCTTCGCGACGCTGGCGGGCGACAGCGCCCAGGTCGTCTTCGCCACCCAGGGCGGGCTGGTGCTGCGCACGGCCGCCGGCCAGGTCAACCCCCAGGCCAGCGGCTCGGCGCGCGGCGTGGCGGGCATCGAGGTCAAGGCGGACGACCGGCTGGTCGCCGGCGCCGTGGTCCCGGCGGAGCAGGTGGACATCACCTGGGTCTACGTTGTCACCGAGAAGGGCTTCGTCAAGCGCGTGCCGCTGGCGGAGTTCCCGGCCAAGGGCCGCGGGTCGCAGGGCGTCCTGGCGCTCAACGCGACGCCGGTGACCGGCCGGGTGGCGGCGATCGCCTTCGGCCCGGCCGACGGCGGGCTGGACATCCTCTTCGCCAACGGCCGCCGCCAGCGCATCGCCGGCGGCCAGGTGCCGGCCGACAACCGCTACAACCGCGGCAAGCCGCTGGCCGACCTCGCGGGCGCGGAGGCGGCGGTGGTGGGGGCGGTGGTGATGTGAGGAGGCTCCGCGCCCGGACTCGTCGCCCTGATCACCGCTCGGGCTCCCCGACGTGCCAGCAAACGCCCGCCAGGTCGATGAAGTGGACCTCGCGGCCCCAGGGGAAGTCGGTGGGTGGCTTGATGCGCAGCCCCGGGTAGCGTTCCTCCAACCGCTTCTCCGAGACCGCCCGCCACCAGGCGTCGAGATCGGGGACGTCGAGGCGCAGCATGAAGTTGGAGGCGAACCGCTCGTCGTCGAAGCGCTGCAGAATAAACCGCGCGTCGCCGCTGCGGAAGCCGGCGTAGCCGTCGTTCTCCCAGAGCTCCTGGAAACCGAGCTCGGCGAACAGGCGCCGGCTACCGTCGTAGTCGGCCCCGCTGGGGACGAACGGCGCGAGCGAAGTCGCGCTCAAGTCGGTCATGTCTCGTCTACCTCCACCTGAATCAGCACGCTCGACCGCCGCAGGCGCGGTCATCCCGCGCGCCGCGTGCGCGTCGTGCGCGTAACCGGCGCGCTAACGCACGCCTGCCCACAGCGCCAGCTCGGCGGCGCGTGGATCGTCCACGACCACGGGCGTGATGTCGAAGCGCATGGTCGCCCGTCGGCTCCGGTCGTACTTCGGCCAGCCGGGATCGCCGTGGGTCGCGAAGGCCACCCAGGCAGCGTGCACGGTGTCCGCGAGCGGCTGCGGCGGGTCCGTTCCCCAGAGCAGATCGGTCCCGTTACCCAGCGTGTCGAAAACGAAGGGGATCTCGATCGCATGGCAGGCGCCGAGGCGGCCGTCGAACTGGGGCGAGCGCCAGGCGAACTCGTACATGTAGGTGGCCGCGGGACCCGGCGCGTGCGCGTCGGCCAGGCGGATGGCGGGGATGCGCCAGAACCAGTCGCCCTGGAGGGCCGCGAGCAGGTCGCCCGGGCTGGCGCCCGGATGGGCCGCGTGATAGGCGGCGAGTGCCGCTTCGACTGGCAGCCCGTAACCCATCGCCGCCCCGGCCAGCGCCGGCTCGGGGATCTGGTCGATCACGCCGCCGGGCACCAGGAACAGCCGGTGCTCGTCGGCGTTCGTGCCGACCATGAGGTCCACGCCCGCGGCGGACCCGGCGGCGACGCGATCGAGCGGCGGGGCGGGGATGACGTCGCCGTCGACCGCCGGCTGCCAGGGCATGAAGCAAATCACCACCTCGGGTCCCCAGCGCTGGGGATCGGGGTTCGTGGCGACCTCGGCGTCCACTGCCGCCTGAGCCGCGACGAGGCGATCGAGCGGGACCGCCGCGATCGCCTCAGGCGTGGGCTCGACCCCGAGCTTCTCCGCGAAGCCTTGCGCCACCCGCCGCGCGGTCGCCGCCGGAATCACGTGATGTGCCGCGCCGCTCTGGGCGATCGCGCGCCGGAACAAGCCCGCCGCGCGCGGCATCCCGAGCAGCGTGCCGACGCTCATCGCGCCGGCCGACTCGCCGAAGATGGTGACGTTCGCGGGATCGCCGCCGAAGGCCGCGATGTTCTCGCGCACCCACTCGAGCGCGGCGATCTGGTCCAGCAAGCCGCGGTTGGCGTCCCCCTCGCCGAAGTAGAGGAAGCCGAGAGCGCCGACCCGGTAGGTGATGGTCACGCAGACGACGCCGTCGCGGGCGAAGCGGCTGCCGTCGTACCAGGGCGAGGCGCCCGTGCCGTGATACGCATACACTCCGCCGGGAATCCAGACCATCACCGGCAGGCCGGCCGGGCCGAGCTCTGGCGTCCAGACGTTGAGGGTCAGGCAATCCTCGCCTGCACCGACGAGTTCCGGGGGGAGCAGATGGGCGATGTGCGGGGGATAGGCCGGCTGGGGTGCCTTGGCCCCGAAGGCCAGGGCATCCCGCACGCCGGTCCACGGCTCGACGGGTTGGGGCGGCTGGAAGCGCCGGGTTCCGGCGGGCGCCGCCGCGTAGGGTATGCCCTTGAACGCGTGCACGCCGTCTGCCTGGCTGCCGCGCAGCTTACCGGACCGGGTATCGATCACTGAATCATTCATGTGGGTACCTCATTCATGACGAAGAGCGATGGAGCCAGCATACCGCAGCAGAGCAAGAACTTTCTCGCCGCGACACGGTGACCTCCGGTCATGGGCGGTCGACGCGCATCGGGTTGTCCAGCGCGATGACCACGGGCTCGAGATCGGGCGGACCGGGCGCGGTATAACGGGTGCCCTCAAACGGCTCCGGGCCGGGACCGCCCGGATTGTAAAACGCCCGATAGCCGCCCTCGAGCCCGGGAATCTCCACAAAGGCGACGTTCCGCGCAGCCGCGTCGTCGCCGACAAGTATAATGTCGATGTAGTTGTCGCCGTCCTCCTCGTAGCAGTCGTCGTAGTAGATCCCGGCATCGTGATCCTCTACCCGCCCCAGATCGGACAGTCCGACGATACGCAGCGTGCCGCCGGCGACGTGGTAGTCGACCCCTACTTCGTCCATGATGACGGTGCTGCCATCCACACCCCTGGCATGCAGGCGGAAGAAGTCCTCGAACATATGTGGGCGCAACCCCGTGACGCCGTCAGGAGAAAATCCCCCGGTGGTCAGGACGCGGAGGCGGAAGTCGCCTTCGTCGTAGAGGCTGAACTCATCGTTGGGCATGTACGCGGAGCGATCCATCATGAACACCCCGCCCTCGCCCACGGGTTGTTCGCCGATGGCGTTCAGCTTCGCGCCCACCAGCACGGGTCCCTTGTCGTAGGGCGATGTGTCCGTTTCCCACGTGAGGCCTACCGCGCTGACCTCCCGGCCGCCCGGGCCGACGAGCAGGAGCGGCGTGGCGTCGGCGACGATCTCCAGCTTGACCGGGAAGAGCGCATCGGCCTCGCTGCTCTTCTTGCGATTGCCGAAGTCGCCGAACAAGACCACGGTGTTGCGTTCGTCGTTCTCCCAATTGGGGTTCATGCCCGCCGCATGGCCGAAGACGACTTCGCCGGTGTTCAAGGTGAACTGAAAGTCGGTCGGATCGACCGTTTCAGTCGCGACCGGCCAACTGAACACGACCGGCAGCCCATCGTCGTAATCGGCGTAACCCTTGTAGGCCTGATCGATCGTGCCGGCGATCGCCGCGCTGGTCAAGACGCTCGTCGGCGGCGATTCGCCGTTGCCGCACTTCAGGCTGCCATACCACGCACCGCCCGCCTGCCGAACGGACTCTTCCGTCAGCTCGGGAAGCCCGATGATGTTGTCGAATCCCATCCCCGCCGAGAGGATGGCGGGTTCATCGCGCCAGTAGTCCGCTCCTTCAAGCCGTCCGTTCGTGAGCTGCCACAGCACCGATCGGGTCAGGACCTGAACTGCCAGCAACCCGATGAGCACCACCGCGGCCAGCGGGACAAGAACATAGGCGATCTTCTTCATCGACGTACGCTCCACCATCATGCCCGCGAGCGGCAATCCGCGTCATCTGCCTTGTTCGTCGAAATACGTCCAACCGTCCAGCTCCGGCGGCTCGATTCCCAACTGGGTCAAGATCGTCATGATCTGCGAGCGGTGCTCGGTGGCGTGGTTGATCGCCTGCGTGAGCAGGACGGCCTTGGGCACGGCGCGCGACGTGCCGTCCCAATCGATCTCCACCGCGTCGCCCGCCTGCACCTTGGCTGCCCAGGCGATCAGGCCGGAGCCGGTCGTGCGCAGCGACTCCGCCATCTCGGCCAGCGTCAAGGGCGGCGCATCCTCCGCGCGACGGAGCCGCTGCCCCGTGCTGATGCGCGAGAAGTAGGACTGTTCGGCGAGAACCATGTGCTCCAAAGTGGAGCGGATCGAGCCGTAAGTGCCCACGACGCTGGCATCGAGCTGCTCGTCGTTCAACAGAGTGCACTGGTCGAGCAGGCGGAGGTTGGCCCAGAGGTGGTGGCTGAAGAGGGTCGTGAGGGTATCGGCGGGTTGCATGGGTCGGTCTCCTTGTCTTTCAGGCGGTATTCGAGCGAGACGGCGGGTGCACAAGCCTCGCTCACGTCGTGGTTGCCAGGTCCGGCGGTGCTGCGATCGAGCCGGCCTCGCGCTCGAACCAGCGCTGCGCCGCGGCGATCTCGTCGGGCGCCAGCCCGTGGCCGCCCGGGCTCCACGAGAGCTCCACCCGGCCGCCCGCGCGCCGCAGCAGATCCGCCAGGTCCTCGACCTGCCGCGGCGACACGTACGGATCCGCCCTGCCGGCGGCGACGAAGACCGGCTTGCCGGCCAGGTCGGGGAGCGCGGCCGGCTCGAAGGGTAGCATCGGCCGGAAGAGCGCGGCGCCGGCGAGCACCGCGCCGTCCGTCAGCAAGAGCGACGCGGCGATGTTCGCGCCGTTCGAGTAGCCCAGCGCGACGAGCCGCGCCGGGTCGAAGCCGTAGCGTTCGGCGGCGCTGCGCACGAAGTCGGCGAGCTCGCGGGTTCGTCGCGCGAGATCGTCCAGGTCGAACACGCCGACGCCCAGGCGCCGGAAGAAGCGCGGCATGCCGTTCTCCAGCACGGGGCCGCGCGGCGCGAGGAGCGCGGCGGACGGCGACAGCGCGCGGGCGAGCGGTAGCAGGTCGTTTTCGTCGCCGCCCGTGCCGTGCAGCACCAGGAGCGTGGGGGCCGCCGGCGATGCTCCGGGGACGAAGCGGTGGATCTCGCCGACGACGCTCACGCCGCGACCTCCCGCGGCGCCGGCGGGGAGAGGGGCGGCAGGGCCGCTTCGATTTGCGGGCGGATCGACTCCAGCCAGGGCGGCAGCACGAGCGTCTCTCCGAGGTGCGCGGCCTCCTCATCGGCGGTGAAGCCGGGTCCGTCGGTCGCCAGCTCGAAGAGCACGCCGCCCGGCTCGCGAAAGTAGACCGAGTGGAACCAGAAGCGATCGATCACCGGCGTCGGCTGGGCGTGCTGGGCGACCTGGGCGCGGACCTCGATCTGCTCGGCGTCGTCGGCGACGCGGAAGGCGAGGTGGTGGATGGCCCCGACGCCCCAGGCCCCGCGCCGGTCCGCCGGCGCCTCGGCCAGGTCCAGCCAGGCGCCCGAGCCGCCCTCGGCGACCCCCCAGCGCTGCCAGCCGTCCTCGGTGCCGTGGTGCCGGAAGCCGAGCGCCGCCGCGAGGAAGTCCGTCGTGCCGCGCAGCTCGCGCTCGCGCAGGCGAGCGCCGTGCAGGCCGCGGATCTGGCGCTCAGGCGGCACCGCGCTCCGCTCCCAGGGGCTGAACGGCCGGTGGAGCGCGTCCGCGCTCTCGACGAGGGCGACCGACATGCCGTGTGGGTCCCGCAGCGGCAGCGTCCGCTCGCCGAAGCGCAGGGCGATCGCGCCGAGCGGGACGCCGTAGCGTTCGAGCCGCGGGACCCAGTAGTCCAGCGCCCCCGGGGCTACGGCCAGCGAGACCTCGGGCGCGGTGCCGTGGCCGGGCCTCGGCGGCGCCAGCTCGGGCCAAGGGAAGAAGGTCAGGTCCGTGCCCGGCCGCCCCTCGGCGTCGGCGTAGAAGAGGTGGTAGGTGCCGGGATCGTCCTGGTTCACGCTCCGCTTGACCAGGCGCATGCCGAGCACGCCGGCATAGAAGTCAAGGTTCTCCTGGGCGGGACCCGAGATGGCGGTGACATGATGGAGCCCGTGAACGCTCTTCAAGCTTTCCTCCTGACGGGGGCGAATTGTAGGACCGTGGTAGACCGCAGGCCATTATTGTACTGTCTCGTGAGACGGACTGTCCCAACCGGCGTTCCAACTACCTCACCGCCGCTCCGCCCCCAGCTCGCGCGCCAGGGCGGCGACGATGCGCTCGCGCAGGCCGTCGACCACTTTGCCTTCGAGCGTCTTGTCCGGCGCCTGGAAAACCAGCGACCAGGCCAGGCTGACGCGGCCGGCGCCGACCTGCTCGCCGCGGTAGACGTCGAAGAGCCGCAGATCGACCAAGAGCGGCCCGCCCACCCGGCGAATCACGGCGGCGACGTCGGCCGCGCGGACACTCGCGTCGACCGCCACCGCCAGGTCGCGGTGCACCGCCGGGTATTGCGAGAACAGCGCGAAAGGCCGCGCGTGGCCCGCGGCGGCCTGGATCGCGTCCAGGTCCACATCCGCCACCGCCACCGGCCGCTCGCCCAGGTCCCACTGGGCGCGAACCAGCGGGTGCAGCTCGCCGACGTGGCCCAGGCTGAGGTCCCCGGACCGAAGCTCCGCGGTCCGGCCGGGATGTAGCGAGGGGTGAGATCCGACCTGCCAGGTCGCCTCGACCCCCAGCGCCGCCAGCAGCCGCTCGACCGCGCCCTTGGCGTCGTAGAAGTCGAGCGGGCGATCGGCGTGGTCGCGCCAGCTCGCCTCGGCGGCGGGGCCGGTCATCACGCCCGGCACGTCCTGAAGGAACACGAGCGG
>CAZCJG010000017.1:0-23609 GCA_964498575.1 uncultured Anaerolineales bacterium
GATCCAGCGCATGAAGTCGGCCCTGGCCTCGACCGTCGTGCTGGGCGTCACGACCAACGTGCCCTACCTCCAGGCGATCCTGGCCCATCCGGCCTACCTGGCTGGCGACACCACCACCAAGTTCTTGGAGGAATACCTGCCGGACTGGCGGCCGGATGGCGCGCTCACCGACGAGGACTGGCTGGCCATCGCGGCTTTCGAGTCGCTGGCGGGCGGTGCGGCGGGTCCGGGCGGGGCGCATGGCGGCGACGAAATAGCCGACGGAAGCGGTCGGTGGACGTCGGACCCGTGGAGCGCCACCGAGGCGTGGAGGAACGTGCCGTGAGGGGCGGCAGCACATGAAGCTCAGCCTGCGCGTCGGGGACGAGCAGCGCGAGGTCCGCGTGCTGCGCCGGGGGGGCCAGCTTGCCGTGACCTTCGAGGACGGGCGGACGATCGAGGCACGGCTCCTGTCCTCCGGCGCGGGGGTGTTCGAGCTCGAGTTGGATCATGCCCGCGTCCACGGTGCCGGCGCGGTCACGGGGCCAGGCGAGCGCCAGGTGTGGATCAACGGGCGGACGCTGGGCTACACGCGGGTACAGCTCGGGGGTTCCGGCGGGCGGGAAGCCGGCGGCGGCGGGCTGAGCGTCAACATCCCGGCGGTGGTGGTGGACATCCTGGTCGCTGAGGGCGACGAGGTCGGCGCCGGCCAGAAGCTGATCCTGCTCGAGTCGATGAAAATGGTCCTGCCCATCCAGGCTACACAGGCGGGGACGGTTCGTGCTATTTTTTGCGCGGTGGGCGAAGCGGTGCAGCCCGGGGTCGCGCTGATAGAGATCGCTTGACCGAATCAGGCGAGTAGGTCCAGCGGTTTGATCGGTCGATCCGATCAGTGGTTGGATCCAGCAACTTGGACCGCTGAGCCAACCGGTGACCGAACCATGAACCATCCGGATGGCAATACTCGGAGAGGAGCCAGAGATGATGCAGGCGAGCGAAGCCATGGCATTCGCGAGTCGGTTCTTTCATGGGCAGGATCAGCTCAAGGGTCCGCTACCCGCGGAGCTGTGCGCGGACTCCTATCGGGCAGAGATCGTCGGCTTCCCGCCGATGGACGCGGCGGGGCACGGGCAGTTCGGCAGCGCGTGGTACGCGGCGTTCCCGGACATCGCGCATACGATTGACGAGGCCCGACCGACCGATACGGGGATCGCGGTGCGTTTCACCGCCAACGGCACGCATACCGGGACCTTCCTCGGCATCCCGGCGACCCACCGCCCCATCAGCGCGTCGGCGTTCGTGTTCCTGACCATCGTCGACGGGAAGGTGACGCTGCTTCGGGCGATGTTCGATCAGATGGGCCTGATGCGCCAGCTCGGCGTCGTGCCGACATGACGTGTTCCCGCTGACAGGTGCCGAGCGGGCTTAACGAGAGGACGACCGCGATGGCGCATGAGCGACCGTTCATCCCTTACGATCCCGACGACACCGACCTGCGCTGGGACGCGCTGCTGCCGGATCGGGCGCGTGTGGTCGAGGTCGGTCCGCGCGACGGACTGCAAAACCTCGACGCGATGGTGCCCACCGAAACCAAGGTCGCGCTGATCAACCAGCTCGTCGGCCTGGGCTTCGAGCGGATCGAAGCGGTGGCCTTCGTGCATCCACGGGCGGTGCCCCAGATGCGCGACGCCGAGGCGGTGATGCACGCGGTGCGGCGACATCCAGTCCAGTTCATGGCGCTGGTCCCCAACCGGCGCGGGGTGCTGCGGGCGCTGGCCTGCGAGGTCGACATGCTCAACTTCGTCACCTCGGCGAGCGAATCGTTCAACCAGGCCAACCTCAACCAATCGATCGCCGCGTCGCTGGCCGCGCTGGCCGAGTCTATCGAACCGGCGCGCGCGGCCGGCGTCCCCATGCGGCTGACGATCTCCACCGCCTTCGGCTGCCCCTACGAGGGCGAGGTCGATGCCGCGCGCGTGATCGACATCGCCGGCCGTGGCGTGGCGCTCGGTTGCGGCGAGATCTGCCTCGGCGACACCACCGGCATGGCCAACCCGCGCCAAGTCTACCACCTGTTCCGCGCCGTCCGGCAGGTCCTCCCTGGCGACGTGGAGCTGGCGGTTCACCTGCACAACACGCGCGGCACCGGCGCCGCCAACCTGATGGCCGCGCTGCAGGCCGGCGTGACGATCTTCGACGCCTCGATCGGCGGGCTGGGCGGCTGCCCCTACGCGCCGGGAGCTACGGGAAACGTGGCCACCGAAGACATGGTCGCCATGTTGCACGAGATGGGGGTGACTACCGGCGTGGATCTGGCGCGCCTGATCCAGGTAGCGCAGGGCACCGAGCGCTTGCTCGGCGTTCATCTGCCCGGTCAGATGATCCGCGCGGCGCCGCCCCCGGCGGCGATGCACGCGCAAGCGCCCTAGCGGCGGCACGTTGCAGGGGGGTCGGCGAAGATCCGGACCAACAAGGAGCCGGGACCCCCGTCGTCGGGAGTCCCGGCCAGTCACCAAAAGGAGTGTGATGCTCGTCTGCTACGGGCAGGGCGCCGTGCCCACCGGCCAGGCGACGTAGGTGCCGTTGAGCAAGCGCTGGCGCACGATCGGCCGGCCAGCGTTACCGCTCTGGCGGCTGGTGTCGATCACCTGCTGCGCCATGAACGCGCCGCGCACGCTGTCGGGGTTGGCGAAGGTGCCGCGGATATTGAGGTCTTCGATCTCCACCGTGCGGCACTGCTGCCCGGCCCCCGGCCGCGGCTCGGTCGGCCGGCTGCCACCGCTGGCCCCGGGCCGGCAAGGCGCCTGGGTGCAGCGCGGGGTCGGCGCGCCTCGATTGGGCGGCTCGTTGCGGCGATCGCACTCCTCTTCGGGGTGCTGCTGGCGGAAGATGAACTTCGAGTCGGCGATCTGGGCGCGGCCGACGCCGGTGAACGGGCCTTCCTGGGTCGAGATGGTGCCGGTGTCTTCCTGGATCACGATCGATTCGACGAAACGCAAATCGCTCGACAGCGTCATCCGCACCGACCCGCCCGCGTCGGTGATGCCGCACCACTGCGTGCCGGACGGCACAACCGGCGCACCGCGCTGCGCGGCCGCCTCGCGCGGCGGGGCAATGGCGATCCCGCCGACGAACGCCCCGACGAGGACGATCGCCAGCATGCGGGATCTCGGCTGGCCAAAGAGGGTCTTCATTTGGTCCTGCTCCTTTGTCTGTCCTATATGGGCGTCCGATCGTCTGGTGTGGGGACCGGACGGGTGGCATTGATGTACAGAACGTTTTACCGGCGCGCTGGGTTCATGCTTTATAGACACCCAGCTTGGACGGAAGGTGACACTCTGTCCTTACATTGTCATAATAGTATAGCATGCGCTGTTCCGGCACGGCCTTGCTTTGCAGGCGGGGTTTGGCGCGCTCGGTGTTTTGGGCTACAGTGTGCGCGAGCTTGCGGGTGCGCAGGCGGATCGGCGCACCGAATTCAGGAGATCGACAGGGGGCGACGACGATGAAGAGCCGATGGGTTGTTTTCTGGCTGGCGGCGCTGGTCGGGCTGGGCGCGAGCGGGGCGACCCAACCCCGCCTGGCAGGAGCCGCGCCGCGGACCCCGCGCGAGCAGCGGATGCCGGCGCTGGCCTTCAACAGCCATACGGAGGTGCAGGACTTCCTGCTGGTTTGGGTGGAGGATCGCGGCAGCGGCCCCGACATCTACGGCAAGCGCTTGTTCAACAACGGATTGCCGCAGGGCGGGCCGGCCAAGCTCGGTAGCCAGGTGGTCCGCGACGACGGGCGGCGCCCGGAGCGGGCCGGCCCGCGCGCCGATCCTAGCCTGGTGTACAACCCGCAGCAGGAAGAGTTTCTCCTGGTCTTCAGCGAGGATACCGGCACGGCGAGTGGCTGGGATGTGTTCGCCACACGGGTCAACACCGCCGGCTTCGCGGTCTCGCCGCCCAAGCTGATCGCAGGTGGCGAGGGGGATCAACAGCATCCGGACGTCGAGCTGATCGCGGACGAGACCGGCACCGAGGATCGCGACTACCTCGTGGTCTTCGACGACAACACCCGCGACGTCGACGAGGTGCACCTGGTGCGCTTGCGCTCCAACGGCATCCCCAAAAGCAAGCCCGTGGTGCTGGTGACCAGCCAGACCTCCAACGCCAGCGATCCCACCACCAGCGGCAGCGCCGTAGCCTGGGTCGACGACCGAGCCGGCCAGACCGACATTTGGGCACTGAGGTTGAAGAACGGCAAGCCGGACGGGCGGCCGTATCGGCTGGCCGGCGACGAGTTCGAGGATGACTTCGCCCCGCGCTATGGTGGCACGGGCTTGGTATGGAACGTCTTCGACCCGGGATCGGGCGCGGACATCCGCGGTGCGCAGATCTACGCCAACAACATCGCGCGCGGCCCGAGCGTAGGCATCCTGGTCCCGACGGCCGATCAAAGCTGGCCGGACGGCGGCACCGGGACCGACGGCGACCGATCGAAGAGCATCGTCGTGTTCTCGGACAACCGCTCCGGCGAGTTCGACCTGTACGGCGTGCGAACCACCAACTTCCGGCTCCAGGGGCAGGAGTTCCCGCTGATGGTCGACTCGGTTGCGCCGTAAGCCGGCGGAGGTAGGCGCAGTCCCACCTCCCTGATTCACCCTTACTGGAACTCGGACTCCGACTGGAGCGGAGGAAGGCCGCGCGCCACGAACTTGAATATGTCGCTCTCGGTGATGATCCCGATCATGGCGCCGAGCTCGAGGACCGGCAGCGAGCCGATCTTGTGCTCTAGCATCAGTTGCGCGGCCTGCGCCACCGGTGCGTCGGCGCCGACGGTGACGATGTGATGGCTCATCGCCCGGCGCACGTCGGGCACCGTGGCTTCGGCCGCCTCGTCCCCGCCGTGGAACGGCACGCCGCGCGGCATGGCTTCGCGGGCATCCTCCATGGTGATGATCCCGACGAGCTGATCGGCCCGGCCGAGCACCGGCAGGCGCCGCACGTTATGCTGCTGCATGAGCTCGATTGCCACGTGGACCTTGACGTCCTGGCCGACGGTGATCGGGTTCCCGGACATCACCTCGCGGACCTTGGTCTCAAGCATGAGGTTGGACATCGCTGACTCGTCTCCTGGGATGGGGGATCGTTGCCGAAGATGCGGCCGCAGATGCGCGCCTGGATGTTGATTGGGACAATACACCAGTCCGCGCCGGAGTGCAAGGTCGAGAGCGCACCATCCCCTGCGAGAGAGCCGTGCGTCGGCAAACCATGGCAGTGTCCGAGCCAGGACCGTCAGGGAGCGGTTCGCTCCATCGCACATCGTATCCCCGTGGAACCCCTCCCTGACGGTCACGGCTCGGACACTGCGGGGATTCGCGGCTACCATTGCAGCTCGTGTCAACCGTCGACCAGCGCGAGATCGTATCCTTCCTCAGCCACGGCGGGGCCTACGGCCGGCCCGATCTGCCGGTCGAGCGCATCGAGACCCACGCGGCGATGGTGTTCCTCGTCGGCGACCGGGCCTACAAGATGAAGCGCGCGGTGCGCTACAGCTTCCTCGACTTCTCCACGCCGGCGCTGCGGCATCGAACGCTCGAACAAGAGTTGGGGCTCAACCGCCGCACGGCGCCGGCGCTGTACGTCGGCTTGACGCGTGTGACGCGCGAGCCGGACGGCCGGCTGGCGCTCGACGGTACCGGCCGCGCCGTCGAGTGGCTGCTCGAGATGCGCCGCTTCAACCAGGCGGACTTGCTTTCGAACATCGCCGAGCGCGGCGAGCTCGGCGGCGCGTTGATCGACCAGCTCGCCCGCGAGATCGCGCGCTTCCACCGCGCCGCCGAGCCGCGGCCGGAGCACGGGGGCTTCGCGGGCCTGCGCGACGTCATCGAAGGCAACGCCGGAGATCTCGCGCGCCTGTCTGCGGACAGCGGCCTGCTCGACGCGGCCGCCGTCGATACGCTCAACGCGCGCAGCCGGGCGCTCCTGGCCGAGCACCGCGAGTTGCTCGAACGGCGGCGCCGGACCGGCTGCGTCCGCTGGTGCCACGGCGACCTGCATCTCGGGAACCTTGTGCTCCTGGACGGACGGCCGGTGGCCTTCGACTGCCTGGAGTTCGACCCGAGCCTGGCGTCGATCGACACCTTGTACGACCTGGCCTTTCTGGTCATGGACCTCGTCGCCCGCAATCTGGCCCCCGGGGCCCAGCGCCTGCTCGACGCCTATCTCGACGAGACCGGGGAGGCCGAGGGGCTTGCGCTCTTGCCCTTGTTCCTGTCGGTCCGCGCCGCCGTCCGCGCCAAGGTCGCCGGCCTGGCCGCCGCCGGCGCGACCAAGCCGGGCCTGCGCCAGAGCCAGGCCGAGCGCGCACGCGGCTACCTCGACCTGGCGTGCACGCTGGCCGATCCACCCCCGCCGCGGCTCGTCGCCATCGGCGGCCTCTCAGGCAGCGGCAAGAGCACCATCGCCCGGCTGCTCGCGCCGGGCCTGGGCGCGCCGCCAGGTGCGGTCGTGTTGCGCAGCGACCTGATGCGCAAGGCGCTCTTCGGCGTCGCGGCGACGACCCGCTTGCCCGACGACGCCTACTCGGCCGAGGTGTCGCGGCTGGTGTTCGCGCGCATGGCCGAACAGGCCGAGCGCCTACTGCGGGCCGGCCGCAGCGTGATCGCCGACGCGGTCTTCGGCCACGCCGAGCCGCGCACGCTGATCGAGCGCGCCGCCGGGCGCGCCGGCTGCCGCTTCACCGGGCTGTGGCTCGAAGCACCGGCGCCGGCGCTGGTCGCGCGCATCGCCGCGCGGCGTGATGATGCCTCGGATGCCACGATCGACGTGCTCCAGCAGCAGCGTGCAGCCGCACGCCCCGACCCGCGGTGGATTCGCGTGGATGCCTCCGCCGAGCCGGACGTCGTGGCCGAAAGTGCACGTGCCGCGCTCGATGGGCCCGCCCGGAGCAGCGCCCGAGACGTCACCGATTCCGCGTGACAGGCAGGTAGACCGTGCCGGCCTGCCCCCCGCCCAGCGGCAAGTAGCGGAAGATGCACAGCCCGGCATCCCCGGCTCCGACCAGGACGTGGGCCGCTCCGCCCCCGGGCGCCCGCTGGACCGCGACATCCAAGGCCAGGCCCCCGATCGGCAAGCGGGCCTGCGCCAGAGTGTGCGGATCGCTTGGCTGCGTTATGTCAACAGTCCAGATCTCGCTGTTCACGTAGTCCGACACGAAGACCTGCGCGCCGTCCGTCGCGATGCGCGGGGCGACGAGCCCGTACTCCGGTGGCTCCCAGGTACCGAGCCGGGCGGGATGGGTGAGGTCGGCGAGATCGAGCACGTGCAAGCGGTCGGTCGCCAGGTAGGCATGGTCGCGGTCGGCGGCGACCACGCCGTCGTTGACGTCGTCGCCGGTGGGATAGCGGGCAAGCAGGCGCGGCGCCTTGGGATCGCGGGTGTCGACGATGTGCAGGGTCGGGCCGGTCATGACGAAGGCGCGCTCGGCCTGGGCGAACAGCGCCGTCGCCGCCTCGTCGCTGGCATAGGCGCCGCTGACCGCGGGTCGCGACGGGTCGGTGACGTCGACCAGTTGCAGGCCGGCGACCCCCGCCGCGACGTCGGCATGGCCGGAGACCACGTCGACGTCCAGCGCGGGCACGCGATCGAAGACGCCGACGTCGTCGATGTCGGTCGGGTCGCGGACGTCGAAGATCAACAGCCCTTGCTGGCCGTTGGCGACGTAGGCATGGCCATCCGCCACGCTGACCGCCAATCCCTCGTGGCCGGCGGCGGGCGCATCCGCCATTTCCAGCACCCGTGCGGATTCCGGCGGGCTGATGCCGATCGACCACAGCCGGCTGCCGACGCTGTCGAAGGCGAAGGCCGCCGTGCCGGCCGTCGCCACCCCTGTGAGATAGGCCGGCACCTCGATGCTGGCGATCGACCGGATCGCCTCCGGCGCCGCGACGTCCACGATGCCGAGCTCGCGCTCCTGGGCGACCAGCGCGATATCGCCGGTGACCGTGGCGCGGACCGCCGGGCCGTCCGTGGCGAGGCGCCCGGCCAGCCTCGGCCGGGCGGGCGTGCTGACGTCGACCACGGCCAAGCCGGCGCCGCCGTCGGCGACGAAGGCGTATCCGCCGGTCGCGAACACGCCGCGCGCATTGTCGGTGTCTTCGAGCTGCCCGACCAGGCGCGGCGCGGCCGGATCGATGACGTCGATTACGAACAGACCGTTCGGGCCATCGGCGACGAAGGCGAAGCCGCTGTCGATCGAGATCTCGCCGTTCGACCCGCCCAGGCTGGCGGCAAGCGTCAGCCGGCTGACCTCGCGCGGCCGGTCAGGGCGCGACACGTCGACCACGCGCAGCCCCTCCTCTTCGACCATGAAGAAGACATGGCCCTGCCACATCGTCAGACCGTAGGCCTCGGCCGGCAGCTCGATTCGCGCCGTCAGGCGCGGCCGGCCGGGGTCCACCGCGTCGATCACCCACAGCGCCGGCTCCTCTTCCGCGGCCGCGGCGCAGATCACATTCCCGGCGACCGCCACGCTGCTGATCTCGCCGCTGGTCTCGACGTGGCCGGCGCGCCGGGGCGCCGCCGGACTCTCCAGGCTCAGCAGCTCCAGGCCGCCCGGCCCGGTCGCCGCCGCCGCCAGCTTGCCCGCGGCGTCGAGATCCAGCACGACGCCCGACAGAATCCCGCTCTCTCCCAGCCGGCGCGGCGCGGTCGGCCGCGCGACGTCGTACACCGCCACCCGCGGTCCGAGGCCGGCATAAGCATGGCTGCCCAGCGCCACCACGTCCAGCGTGATGCCGCCGACCTGCCCGACGAGATCGAGCCGGCCACTGGCCGAAGCCGCGGCGGCGAGCGGAGGGTGAGCAGCGACGTCCGACACCGCGGCCGGAACCTGCGACACGACGGCCGGGAGCAGCACCCAGCCGAGGGTGATCAAGCCCGGCGCGAGCCGGGCGGCAAGGGGGTACCGCCGGCGATCCGGCGTGGTTCGGTGTGACACAAGCCTCTCTCCTGACCAGGGTTCGGGGGACGCATCCCCGCCAGTTTAGGGCAAAGCGAGGGCGGGGTCAATCGCGCCCATTCCCGGCTTGTCAGCACACCGCACGCCCGGCCGCCAAGCGCACGCTGCGCGGGCGCCCCATCAGAACCGGCGATCGTAGAGG
Organism: uncultured Anaerolineales bacterium; assembly: GCA_964498575.1. GTDB lineage: Bacteria > Chloroflexota > Anaerolineae > Epilineales > Epilineaceae > CAZCJG01. Next base: position 9,128 of record CAZCJG010000017.1, read on the forward strand.
CGGCTGATGCGCAGCAGGGACGAACCGTAGTTCTGCGATGTCAGGGTGGGGTTGACCCACGCAAACGGAAATGGTGGGGTGTTGGTTGCGGCGAAGTGCAGGATGATGAACTCATCGTAGCTCGGAGCTGCCGCTTCGAGCAGTCTGCGAGCGGCGCTTTCGGCTTCCTGGATCGGGTGGCGGTAGCTGCTGGATCCATCCGTCCGAAATGATCGGTCGCCCTCGAAGCTCGTGTAGTGCTCCGCGTGGTTGATCCCAACGATACCAACGCAAATCGGTTCTCCAGAGCCACGACGGAACTCGACCACTTGCTTCTGAAGGTCCCCGATGACCCGGTCGATTTGCTTGATCATTGCCTTGGCCAGGATCTTGACTTCGGTCCCGATCTCGACCGTCGCCACGCGTCCACGCGCAACTGCAAATTCAGGGACAACCAAGCTGCGCTCTCCTGGGACCTTCTCGCCGAAGGTTGCGTCCCCGCGTCGTGCCTTGATGCCTTGTCGGGTGTTGGCAGTGTTCAGCACCCAGTCCTGCGACAGGACTCGTTGGCGCAGCTTCTCGGACTTGTCCAAGCCCAGCAGATCCTCGTACAAATGTATCGCCACGAAGTCACCGCGACTCGAGTCGCGATGCTTGTACGCCTGCCCGTCAAACAGACCTTGGAACTCCGTTACAAGCCGATAGGACACACTGAGCTCCTCACCGCGCCGTACTCCCGCCTAGCTTCACTGACATGTATGAGTCGTCGATACGCCTGTTCGAGATATGCCGGCTCGATCTCGTTGCTGATGGAGTTGCGCCCCGTCGAAAGGGCGGCAACGGCGGTTGAGCCGGTGCCCGCGAACGGGTCCAGCACGGTATCGCCGGCGAAGGAGAATAGGCGGATGAGGCGCTCGGCCAGCTCCGCCGGAAAGGGTGCGGGGTGGCCTTCACGGGTCGACGCACCCTTGATATCGGTCCAGATCGAACGGAGCCATGCTTGCATCTCCTCCTTCGTCAGCATCGATAGGGCCTTTTGCAGCGGGCTGACGGATCGATAGCCGCCGGCCTTGCGCATGAACAGGATGTACTCCACGTCGTTCTTGACGATGGCGCCCGGCTGGAAGGGCTTGCCGTAGAAACCACTGCCATTCCCTTCCACCTCGGTCGCCCCGTTGGCGATCTTGTGCCATAAGATCGGCGTCAGGCAATCCAAACCAACCCGCCTGGCGCTGACTTGGATGTCGGCATGCAAGGGTATGACGTGATGCCTGCCGCCCGCCTTCCGGGGGATGCATACATCGCCGACGACGCAACAGATGCGGCCTCCCGGCACCAGGACTCGAGCGCAAGCTTCCCAAACCCGGTCAAGCTCGCGCAGGAAGGCCTCGTAATCCGCGATATCCCCCATCTGGCCACTTCGGCCAGCCTTGTACTGCTTGAGCGTCCAGTAAGGTGGAGAGGTGACGACCAAGTGTACGGAGTGGTCGTCCAACCATGATAGGAAGCGGGCATCTCCCAACCTCAGGGTATGCACTGTGGAATCGTAGGGCGGCGGCCAGGGGATGGCGCGATAGCGTAGGTTGGCCGCGAGGAGTGCCTGCACGCCCTCGCGGGTGTTGTCACTGCCGAAGGCCACCGGCGGCGGTACCGGATCCTCCGAGAAGATCCTCGCTTGCTCAATCAAGGATGGCTGCAATGCTGGCGTCAATCGCGCCATCATGGGATCTCCATCTGCCGGAGTCGGGCCGGCGGCAGGCCTCGCCTTGGCGCCCGGGAATCGGTGGGCTGGCGGATTCTAGCACAGATGTACGCAGGCGGCCCAATCGCGAAGCCAGGAGCAACACAAAGGCGGTCAGCGGCATCGACTGACTCGCGCCGATCGATGATCCGCCCCCACCCGCCGCCGAGCACCTGGTGGGGTATCATTGCGCGCGTGGACCCGCCAGACCCCCGCAACGAGATCGCCGGGCCGCAGCTCGCCGCCCCGGCACCGGGCGCCGCCGGGCCGCAGGCCTACAGCCTTGCCGAACGGACCCGCGGCATCCAGCGCGTGCTGCTGCTCACGCTGGGCCTTAACCTGGGGGCGGCGGCGGTCAAGCTGCTGGCCGGGCTGGCCAGCGGCAGCTTGGCGCTGGTCGCCGGCGGTGTGGATTCGGTGTTCGACGGGGGGGCCAACGTCTTCGGCCTGGTGGCGATGCGCGCGGCGGCCCAGCCGCCGGACGCGGGCCATCCCTACGGGCACCGCAAGTTCGAGACCCTGACCGCGGCCGTGATCGCGGTGCTCCTCTTCGTCACCTGCGGCCGCCTGGCGATGGCCGCGCTGGGCGACATCCGCCCAATTCTGGCGGGCGCCCCGGGACCGACGATCACCCTGCTGACGCTCTTGTCGCCGGCGCTGGCCTTCGGCTTCAACGCGCTCACCGCGCGTTACGAGGCGCGCTGGGGCCGGCGGCTCGGCAGCGAGCTGTTGATCGCCGACGCCAGCCACACCCGCGCCGACGCCGCGGTCTCGCTGGGCCTGATCGTCGGGCTGGCCGCGGTGTGGGCGGGCTACCCGCTGGTCGATCCGCTGCTGGCGCTGGTCATCGCCGGCGTGATCGCCCGCACAGGCATCGCGATCATCCGCGACACCTCGCAGGTCCTGGCCGACGCGGCCGTGCTGGATCCCGACGCGGTCGCCGAGGTAGCCCGGTCCGTGCCCGGCGTCGTCAGCACCCACAAGATCCGCAGCCGCGGCCCGGCCGACACGGTCTCGATCGACCTGCACGTCCAAGTCGACCCCGCGCTCAGCATCGCCGACGCCCATGCGATCGGGCACACCGTGGAGTCCCGGCTCCGCGCGCACTTCGCCGGCGTCGCCGAGGTGCTGGTGCACGTCGAGCCGGCGGCGCGGGTGATACGCTCGTAAGGCATCGTGGTCTCCGTTGCCGATTCGGAGACCTCACCACAGAGACACAGAGTTCCCCATGAGCTATCGCTCACCACAACGAATGAAAACGATTGGGCGGGGCGTATCCCATCGGAAATCGTTTTCACAAGAGGCACAGAGAAAGGCTTTCTCCGTGCCTCAGTGTCTCCGTGGTCAATCTTCTCTTGCAAAACCGAGTCGCCCCCCTCTACACCACGCCCCGCAGCAGCACCCGCGCCCGAATGTGGGCCTGGTCGTAGGCATCCGCCAGCTTGGACCAATCGAAGGCTTCGATGTGGTCGGCGACGGCGTTGCGCAGCACGATGCGCTCGTGTCGGGTGGCGCGGCAGAAGGCGAGCAGGCGTTCGGTCAGCTCGGCCGCGCTCTCGTGGAACGATCGACCACTGCGCTGGATCACGTGGGCGCCCCAGCGGTCGTGGTCCGGGAAATGGGTCTGCACATAGCGCCCGAAGCCGGCCAGGTCGCTGGATACCGCCGGCACGCCGTAGGCGATGCACTCCAGCGGCGTATAGCCCCAAGGCTCGTAGGCAGAGGGAAAGACGCCGAGATGGGCGCCGCGGACGAAGTCGTCGTAGTCCATCTTCCAGATCGGGTTGGCCGGAGTGATAAACTCCGGATGGTAGACCACCTTGACCGGGTGCTCGGGCGCGTTGTCCAGCCACAGGCTGTGGATCTGCGCCAGCACCGGATCGTGCTCGGCGCCCTGGATGTCGTGGGTGACGACCGGCGGCAGCCCGTCGCGGCGCCAGGCCTGGAGCGTGCGGCGCAGGCGCATCTTCCAGTAGTCGTCGACCAGGTCGTCGAGCAGCGGCGTCTTGCCGGTGGTCACCGAGTCGAAGAAGCGCTCGCCGACCTGGCGCTCGATCTCCTTGCAGGTGTCGGACAGCTCGCGGATCACCCCGCGGTTCCTCAGGCATTCCGCGTTGATGCTCACCCCGCCGCGCTGGGTGACGACGAAGAAGACGACCGTGATGTCGTGCGGCCCGCCCGCCTTGAGCTCGGCGTTGAGCCGGGCCATGCACTCCAGGCACAGGTCGAAGCCCTTGTTGCGCGGCTCGTAGCGGCCGGAGGTGAAGAGGTAGATCGTCTTGTCCAGATCGAAGGTGTAGTAGGGGAAGAAGTGGCTGCGCACGAAGCGCTCGATCTGCTCCTTGCCCTCGGCGTGCATCTCTTGCAGGCGGTGCTTGGCGTCGTAGCGCTGGATGCTCAGGCCGTTGGGCAGGATGACGTCCGGCGCCCGCCCGAGGAGGTGGCGGCATTCCTCGCCGGTGACCTCGCTGACGGTGGTGAAGACATGCGCCCCGTGCGCGCAGGCGCGCTCGATCTCGTGGATCGGCGCGACCTGGTAGCGCGCGGCTTCGGCCGCGGGGTCCAGACCCGGCAGGACGTCGTAGAAGCGGTCGAGATGCGGCGCCAGGTAGCGGCCGAGGATCGTCGCGTGGGTGGTGAAGACCGTGGCGACCGGCAGCTCGGCCCGGCGCACGAGCGGGATCGCCAGCCCGCCCATCCATTCGTGGAAGTGCCCGACGATGTCCTGCGCCGGGTGGTGCGCGGCCAGGGCCGTGAAGAGTTGCCGGACGGCGAAGGCGAAGCTGACGGCGTCGTCGAGCATGGGATCGCCGCCCGGCAGATCCAGGCCGTGGTCCGCCCACAGGAAGTACTTCATCCGGTTGAGCTGGTCCGCCGGCACGCGGTGGTCCAGCAGGATCACCCGCGGCTTGCCGTCCACCGTCCAGCGGCCGTAGCGCGCGCGCAGGCCGGCGGCCTCCAGCGCCTTGAAGGTGCCGGCGAGCGCCGGGCCGGGCGTGTGCTGCTCGAACTCCACCTGGGCCGAGCGATCGTTGTCCGGCCCGACCAGGAAGTAGCGGTCGCCCCAGCGCTGGCTCATCGCCGGCGCCTTGGTGGAGAGGACGGTGTAGATGCCCCCGATCTGATTGCACACCTCCCAGGCCACCTCGAACAGCAGCGGCGGGCGGTAGCGCGACAACACGACATGCGGCGGCGTCGGCTCGGCCGTCTCCGGGACATCAGACGACGCGAAGCCCGACCGAACCTGGCGGGACGTCTCTGACGGCAGCCGGCCGTTGATCTCGGGCGCCCGATCGCGCGCGACCGGCGGCGCAATCGGCGGCGTGGTCACGCCAGGATCGGTGAACGGTGAGTCAACAATCATGGTCATCCCTCCTCGTCATCCTATGCGCACGCCACCGGCGAAGACGCCTCGGGTCAGCCTCGGGCAAACCACGGGACGAGGCCGCCGGCAACCCCGGAGCATATGTTACCAAGCAATGGGAGATGGCGCCAGCACGCGACAGGTCCGGGCACGGCAGCCAACGGGTGGCGGGCCAAGGCGCCGACCGGCAGCCGGTGAACGCCTCGGCACCCGGCCGAATCGGCACTTGCAGGATCGATCCAGCCGCGCTATGCTAGCCAGCGTCGCGCGGGTCCGAGGGGACCACGCGCCGAGGGGATCGAGAGGGGGCATCGGAGGAGCACCATGCGAAACGGACGGATGCGCGTCAGGCGGGTCATCGCCACGGGGATGGCGGCAGTGCTGCTGGCCGGCACGGGCTACGCGATCGGGTCGGGGCGGCATGCGCCCGGCGCGGCGGGTCCCGCCGGAGAGCAGGTCCACGCGGCGGGGGACAACTGGATCGCGTTGCCGATGCTGATGAAGAGCGCGAACCTGGCCGACCTGCCGACACCGATCGTCGTCCAGGTCACCGCCACGAGCATCCCACCGACCACCACTCCGACCCCCCGGCCACCGACGGCGACGAACACGCCCGAGGCCACCGACGCCCCCACCCTCACGTCCACACCGACCGAGGAGCCGAGCTCGCCGACGCCGGAGCCCACCCACACCATCGAAGCCACGCCGACCGAGCCGCCCAAGCCGACACCGGCGTCTGAGTGCCGCGAGCTGGTGGTCAACGGCAGCTTCGAGCAAGGCGTCACCGGTTGGGACCTCTACACCAATGCCGGCGCGCGCTACGATCGGCTGGCGCGCGTGATCAACCAACCGGCCGACAACCGCATCACCAAGCCGCACGGAGGTCATTGGGTCGCGGAGTTCGGCGGCGGGACCGGCCCCGGCGACGGCTGGGTCGACGAGCTGACCAACCCGGATCCGGCGACGGCGCGCGACTGGACCCTGCCGGCGGCGCAGGACATCGTGTCGGCAACGTTGGCGTTCTACTACGCGGTGGAGACCCAGGAGCCGCGCAACTTCGTGCCCAACGACCGCTTCACCGTCGCCTTCATCAACGGCGACAAGTCCGCCCGCAGCGAGGTGCTGCAGTCGCCGCTGTCCGAGGAGTCGGTCGAGCAGGGCACGTGGCGCGCCTATCGCTTCGATGTCACCGCCCAGCTTACCCAACGCCGCCAGTGGGACCGCGCGCGGCTGATCATGCGCAGCGAGAACGGGGAAACCCTCGCCACCTGGCACTTTGTCGACGACGTGTCGCTCACCCTGTGCACCAAGCCGAAGCCACTGCTCGTCCATCGGTAGGACCCGGGAACCCTTCGACCCAGCCGGTTGTAGTAACTCCAACCACCGAAAGGAGACTCACATGCTGGCAGTCCACCATCCACACCGGTCCTCGACCCGCCTGGTGCTCGGCCTGGCGATCGCCGGAATCGCCGGAATCGGCCTGAGCCTGCTGGCCCATCCATCCAGGCCGGCTCGCGCCAGCGATCCGATGGGCATCTACACCCTGGTCGAGGACGTCGTGATCGAGGCGACCAAGCCGGGCGAGCCGGAGCGCGTCCGGGTCTACGGCATCAGCGCCCTGGCCTACCGGCCGCCGGCGGAGGGCGGTCGCTTCCAGGGCGGCGTCTACTCGGACCCGGCGTCGGGCTACCTCTACTTCACCTGCCCCGAGGGCAGGGCCGAGGTCTGCCGCATGGAGTGGGCCGACCTGCAAAAGGCGATCGGCGACGAGCGCTGCGCGGCTTACGGCGACCGCTACCTCACCGATCCCAAGCCCAACGGCCGCCTGCGCCCCGCGGACGAGCCGCCCGACGCGCCCGATACCTATCCGATCGGCCAGGGCGTCGTCATGACCCGGCAAGGCTCGCAGTCCACCTGCGATGCAATCCGCGAGCTGGCGGCGGCGGGCGCGGTCCCGACGGCGGCCGGCGCCGAGGCCGACGGTTCCTACCTCCCCAGCCTCGCCGCCAAGGCACCGGAAGGCGCCGCGGCGACAGCGGCCAGCAGTGCCAAGGCGGCGTCCGGCTCGGTCAATCCGGTACAACCCGGTGCGGCCGCAGCGTCCGAAGGCGGTGGGACCGGCCCGGCGAGCCTGACGCCGCTGGCCGTGCTGCTGCTGCTCGGAATCGGTGCGATGGGGGTCGTGACAGCCGCCGCCTGGTCGCGCCGGCGCGCTTGAGCCGGGATCCTTTCCCGGTCCGTCAACGCCGATCCCGGTTCGACATCACCACAGCCTGGACTTGGAGCATGGCCGCGAAGCTGCTGGCCCGCCCGCGGCTGGGGCCGGCGCCCGGCCTTCGGCGCGGGGGTGAGGATGTCCCGGTGGTCGCCGCGGCCCTGGGGCAGGGACTTGCCGCGCTCGCGATCGTCGCCGGCGTGCGCGGGGGGATCATCCCCCCCCTGCTGGCTGCGCCGATCTTTGCCATCGGGTTGTGGTGGTGCTCGAACACGATCTCGCACATCCACATGCACACGCCGCTGTTTCGGTCCCGGCGGCACAACCGGCTGTTCGCGCTCTACCTCACCGCCCTGACCGGTGTGCCGCAGTCGCTGTGGCGCGCCCGACACCTCTGGCATCACGCGGGTGAGCCGGCGGACAGGCCGCCCCGCATCCCGGCGTGGCCGCTGGCCGCCGAGCTCGCGCTGGTGGCCGTGGTCGCCGTGCTCATCGCGATCGTCGCGCCGCCGGCTTTCGTCTGGGCCTGGGTGCCGGGCTACCTCCTAGGCCTTGGCCTGTGCCAACTGCACGGCCACTACGAGCATGCCGGCGCGCCGGTCGCCTCGGATGCCGGGGTGAGCTGCTACAACGCGCTCTACAACCGGCTCTGGCTCAACGACGGCTACCACGCCGAGCACCACCGCTGGCCCGGCCGGCATTGGTCCGAGCTGCCCGAGCAGCGCCTGGCACCCGCGCGCAGCAGCGCCTGGCCGCCGGTGCTGCGCTGGCTGGAACCTGTGGGAATGCGGCTCAACCGCGCGGCCTGCGCCGGTCTCGGATGCCTCGAGCGGCTGGCGCTGTGGTCGCCGGCGATCGCGCGCTTAATGCTGGAGCGGCACGATCGCGCGCTGGCCACGCTCTGGCCGCAGCTCGGCACGCCAGCTCCCGCGCGGGTCGCCATCGTCGGCGGCGGACTGTTCCCGCGGACGGCGATCCTGCTTGGGCGGCGCTGGCCGGCCAGCGAGATCGTGGTCATCGAGTCCGACCCGAGTCACATCGAGCGGGCGCGAGCCTACCTGGCGGCGCAGGGCCCGAGCATCGAGGGCAACGCCACCCGCGCAATCCGGTTCGTCCAGGCTACCTTCGATCCCGCCCAGCCTCCGCCTGACCCGGAGTCCAGCGCGGCTTTCGACGTCCTTGTCGTCCCGCTGGGGTACCGGGGCGACCGCGAGGCGTTGTACAAGTACCCGCCCGCGCCGATCGTGCTGGTCCACGATTGGCTGTGGCGACGTCGCGGGGAGACGAGTGTGGTGGTGTCGTGGGGGTTGCTGAAGCGGCTGAATGTGCTGCACAACGGATTGCCGTGTGGATGTTCGGATTGAGCGGATTGGACAGACTGGGGACAGCGGCACGTCGCGGGTTCAGCCTGGTCGGGGCCCTCCTGCTGGCACGCGTCGCGGTCGTGGTATTGTGCGTGGCGCCGGATGCCGCATTTGGGGCATGCAGCGCCGGCGCCCCATGGCCGACATTCGCGGCCGCGTACCAGGATCTGTGGGTCGCCGCCGCCTGGATCGCCCTAAGCACCGCCCTCACGCTTCTCCCCCCCTTCTCCAATCTGTCCAATCCGCTCAATCCGAGTATCCGCTTGGCAATCCGTTGTGTGGACGCCGCCCTGGTCCTCTACATCGCCCTCAACGTCCCCATCACCGCCCTCCTCGGCTCCCCGTTGACCTACCCGATGCTCGCGGGTGCCGGCGGGGCGCTGGCGGATTCGGTTGGGGTCTACGTGACGCCGGCCAACGTGGCCGCGGTCGCCGCCGTGCTGGTGGGGGCGGTGCTGATCCCGCGCTGGGTGGCGGAGCCGCTCTTGGCACGCCGGCGGGTCGCCATCGGGCTGGGCGGGGCCGCGATGGTGATCGCGCTCGTCGGTCCCGCGGCTGTTCGGCCGGCTGGGATCGATGCGCGCCATCGCAACGCAGTGCTGGCGCTGGCCGAGACCGCCTGGCGGCAGTGGCGGGGCGCGACCAGGGCAGTGACGGCGGCGGGCGCGGCCAGGGCCGCCGGGATTCCGCCGGAAGGCGCCGCGATGGATCTGACCCCTCTCGCCGGGACCGCGGCCGGGTACAACGTCGTCTGGATCGTGTTGGAGTCCACCGGCGCGCGCTACCTGGCACCCTACGGCGCGGCGGACGACCCGATGCCCAACGTCGGTGCGCTGGCCCGCGGCGGCCTGGTCTTCGAACAGGCGTACTCGGTGTACCCGGAGAGCATCAAGGGTCTGTACAGCTTGATCTGCTCGGCCGAGCCGGTCGCCTACACCGCCGCCGAGCGCTATGCCGCGAGTCGCCTGCCCTGCCCGGACCTGCCGGGCGTGCTGCGGGCGGCGGGCTACCAGACCGCGCTGTTCCACTCCGGGCGGTTCGTCTACCTGGGCATGGGCGACGTGGTCGAGGCTCGCGGCTACGATGTGACCGCGGACGCGGGGGCCATCGGCGGTGCCTTCGCGTCGAGCTTCGGCGTGGACGAAGCCTCGACCGTCGCCGCGCTGCTCGATTATGTCGACCAGCGCGATCCACGCCGGCCCTTCTTCATCCACTACCTGCCGATCGCCGGCCACCACCCCTACGAATCGCCCGGTGAGGGTCCCCGCCCCTTCGGCGAAGCCGACGACTTCCGGCGCTACTTGAGCGATCTGTATGCCGGGGACGATGCGATCGGCACCCTGGTCGCGGGCCTGCGGGCGCGGGGACTGGGAGAGCGGACGCTGTGGGTCGTCTCGGGCGACCACGGCGAGGCCTTCTACCAGCACCCCGGGAACTTCGCCCACTCGCTGCACCTTTACGAGGAGAACGTGCACATCCCGCTGATCATCGCGGGGCCGAGCATGGCCCCGCGGGCGGGAGACGACGCACGGCCGAGCACGGACGCGGGCGCCCTGCGGGTGCCGCAGGTGACCAGCGCGATCGACATCGCGCCGACACTGCTGGATCTGCTCGGTCTGGAGATCCCGTCGGCCTACCGCGGCCGGTCGCGCCTCGCGGGCGAGCCGGGCGTGGCGCGCTTCTACACCGACCACACCGACTGGCAGATGGGCTTGCGTCACGGCCGCTGGAAGTACATCGAGACGGTGGACTCCGGGCCGGGCCGGCTGTACGATCTGGCGGTCGACCCCGGCGAGCAGGACGATGTCGCCGCGGCCCATGCGCGGCGCGCCGCCATGTACCGCGCGGACCTGGCCCGCTGGGCGGCACAGCGACAGGCCGCGGTAGCGGGCCAACCGTAGGGCCGACGCCCGGCAAATCGCCAGATTCCGTGCCTCTTGTGCTATCATCTGCGCAGCTTGGCCAACACAGCATATGCCGGCGCGCGATGCCGGGGGATCGGAGCGCTATTCCCCTGGTTGAGGCTCAACGAGGCGCGCGGGCATCTCCACCCCGAGCAGACATCCCCAGCGCTAGACGAGTGAAATTGAGAGTGAGCAAGAGAAACGGAAACCCCGGCGGCGACGTCGCTGTCTTCATCGACTTCGAGAACATTTACATCTCGGTCCGCAACCGCTACGAAGCCAACCCGAACTTTGAATCGATCATGGATCTGTGCCAGCGCTATGGGCGCGTGACGATTGCGCGCGCCTACGCAGACTGGTACCGCTATCCGCGGGTGACCAACGCCCTGTACGCCAACGCCATCGAGCCGGTTTACGTGCCAACCTACCATTACGATCGCGAGGAAGGCCGGACCGGCCGGGCGATCAAGAACAGCGTCGACATGCACCTGTGCATCGACCTGATGCGGACGTTGTACGCATATCCGACCATCGAGACCTTCGTCCTGATCACCGGCGACCGCGACTTCATCCCGCTGATCAACGCCGTGCGCCAGCTCGGCAAGCACACCGTGGTGATCGGCGTCGCGCAGGCCACCGCCAGCCACCTGGCCCAGGCCGCCGACGAGTTCCTGTACTACAACCAGGTCGATGAGGACATCGCCCAGGCTGAGGCCGACGCGGCGAAGGATCCGTTCGAGACCCTGGTCGAGGCGATCAAGCTGGCCCGCGAGCGCAAGTCGGTCACCACGCTCGCCACGCTGAAGCTGCTGATGATCGAGCTCCAGCCCAACTTCGACGAGGGCAAGTACAAGGGGCGCGGCGGCAAGCCCTTCGCCAAGTTCAAGGACTTCGTGCGCGACGCCGAGCAGCGCAAGCTGGTCCAGATCTTCACCAGCGGTTCGGTCACCGAGGTCTTCCTGCCGAACGAGAACCCTTACGAGCTCAGCCAGTTCGCGCCGGAGCTGCCCAAGAAGGCCGAGACCGCGGCCAGCCGCGGTTCCAGCCGTGGTTCCAGCCCGGGCTCCAGCCGCGGCCCCAACCCCAGCCCCGGCCCCAGCCCCAGCGCCGTCGAGGACGATATCGAGGAACCCGAGGGCGACGCGAGCCTGGCCCAGATCACCGACAAGGACTGGGCGGTGTTCGAGGAAGCGATGCGCCAGCTCGACCAGCCCGCGCTGTTCATCCAGATCTACGACGCGCTGCGCGGTTTGCGCAACAAGGAGATCATCGACCTGTCGAACAACGACATCCAGCACATGATCAAGATCGCGATCAACGAAGGGCTGCTGTCGCGCCTGACGCGGGGATCGCACGCATACTACCAGCTCGACCAGAGCCGCCCCTTCCACCCGGCCAAGGCCGTGGTGTGACGGCCTGTCGTGCCCGACCAGCAGCAAAGCGCCGAGTCGAGCCAACCACGAACCTGGATTTGCCGGCTGGCGGCCTTGCTCGCATGCGCCCGACGGTCTGGGCGCCCTGACTGGTCTTGAGCGACATGCCTTGCGCCACGCTTGCCCGCCGGGATGGCGGCGGCGTTGAACGGAGGTAAGGGACATGGTCCGGCAAGATCCGCGATGGTTCGCCGTCCTGGCGGTTGGACTGGCCGCGCTGTGCGTCGGCCTGGCCGCCAGCCCGCTCTTCGCCCAGTCGTTCCGCCCGCGCACCCACAAGTGCCCGCCCTGCCTGGGCATCGCCAACACCTTCGTCCGCGCCGACATCGGCCCCAACGGCACCTGGGTGCTGGGCACGACCGGCGGCGACCCGGACACGGCGGCCGACGACGACAAGAACCTGCTCTACGGCTTCGAGCCCGGCAGCACCAGCTCGGTCGGGTCGAGCTACACCACGGTTCGCATCGCCGGCCCCAAGGGCACGGTCAACGAGGTCCATTTGGACAACGCGCCGCAAAGCCAAAATGGCAACCGTGTGGCCACGCGGTGGACCTGGGCCAGCCCGTATCAGGTGCAAGTGACCCAGACCGTCGAGATCCAGCAAAACCCCTTTAGCGGCCGGCCGGACGTGGTCGGCATGCGCTACGACATGGTCAATCTGGACGCGATCCCGGTGGCGATCGGCGTGCGCGCCTTGCTGGACATCAAGCTCGGCCAGAACGACGGCGCGCCCTACTTCGTCCCCGGCGTCGGCACCGTCACGACCGAGCGGGAGTTCGGCGGCGCCCAGGTGCCGGCCTACTGGCTGGCGTTCGAGTCGCCGACCTACGACCCGAGCCTGCTGCGCAGCGTGGGCGTCCTGCGCGGGCGCGAGGTGACGACCCCTGATCGCCTGATCATCGCCCGCTGGCGCTATATCCAGTACGAGAAGTGGGACTACCCGATCGACGCGACCAAGCCGGTGACCGCGGACAGCGCGGTCGCGGTGTACTGGGATCCCGTCTCGCTGCCCCCCGGCGGGCGGCGCACGGTGTCGACCTCCTATGGGTTGACCACCAACCGCGGCGGCTCGGCTTTCGTCTCGGCGCCGGTGGAGGCCCAGTGCGGCGACACGATCTCGGCGGCGATCTTCGTCAACAACTTCGACACCGCACCCCTGACCGGCGGCCAGGCAACGATCCGATTGCCTGCCGGCCTGACCCTGGCGCCAGGCGAGTCCGCCACCAAGCCGCTACCCGAAATCCCCCCCGGCGGGACCGGATCGGCGGCATGGTCGGTCCGGCTGGCGATCCCGCTGACCGGCAGCTTCAGCATCGACGCGTCGGCCAGCTTCGACGGCGGGAAGCAGTTTGCGGCCTCGACCAACCTCAACGTCACCTGCCCCGCGCCGACGATCACACCGACCAGCCATCCCCCTTCGCCAACCGCCACGCCGATGCCGACGCCGACGCGCACGGCAGTGCCCAGCCCGACCCCAAGCGGTCCGATCGCCGATGCCTGTGACTACATCCTGTCGCGCGTGCCGGCGGCGGTGATCAGCCATGCGCTGGCCAACCCGTGGGAGATTTGGGGCTGGATGCAGCCCAACAACAGCGCCCTTCCGCCCGGTCCGAGCAATCCGCTCAGGACCCACTTGTCGATGCGAAACCTCGGCACGGTCTATCATCCGCTATCCAACCCGGTGATCTACAAAGCGGGATGTCCCTGAACCGGTCCGCGGCCACGCGCATCAAGCTCTCGGGCGTCACCCAACCCGACGACGCGCGCCTGGCCGCGGACCTGGGCATCGACCTCGTCGCCTGCGTGTTCTACGCACGCAGCCCACGTTATGTCACGTTACCCGCCGCCTGGGAGATCCGGCGCGCGCTGTCGACCCACGTCCAAATGGTGGGGATCTTCGTCGACGCCCCGCTGCCCCTGGTCCAACACGTGGTGAGCCACTGCGCGCTGGACCACGCGCAGCTCTTCGGCAACGAGCCGCGCGCCGAGGTCGAGGCGCTGCGGCCGCATGCCTTCAAGGCGTTGACGATCGACCATCCCGACAACGCCGAGCGGCTGGTGCGCGCGCACATCGGGCAGCGCCCGACCCGCTCCGAGGCGCCGGCCTTGCTGGCCAACCTGCGCCGCACAGCGCGCGAGGCCTGGAGCTGCGTGGCGGGGGCGGCCACGCGCGCGCCGCTGCTGTTGGCTTCCGGCGCCCTCTCCCCGGCCACGGCACAGACCGCGATCGCGACCGTCCGGCCCTGGGGCGTCGACGTCTGGGACGTGGTCGAGCTGTCGCCCGGCCGCATCGACCCGAAGCGGCTGGAGGCCTTCGTCGCGGCGGTTCGCGAGGCGGATCGAGCGCTGGCGGGGGTGGAGAGTGGGTACTGATTTCCGCACAAGGTCGTTCACTCGACTGTCGCGCGGCCTTTCGCCCCTCCCCGGCCTCGCTCCGCTCGGCCACCCCTGCACCCCAACGCGCCAACGGCAGGCGCGTCGG
>CAZCJG010000018.1:0-23297 GCA_964498575.1 uncultured Anaerolineales bacterium
GACCAGCCAGGCCTATCAGGACTACACCTACAACGTCGTGCTCCGCGACCTGGAACCGGATGCGGGCGCCCGTGCTCTTGCCGATCCAGTTGCGCTGCATCAGCTTGACCGGATCGGGCCAGTCGATCCCGTCGAGATCGCCGATGAGCCGCTCGGCGTAGGCGGTGATGCGCAGCATCCACTGCCGCAAGGGCCGCCGAAACACCGGGAAGTTGCCGCGCTCGCTCCTGCCTTCGTTGGTCACCTCTTCGTTGGCCAGCACCGTGCCCAGCGCCGGGCACCAGTTGACCGGCACCTCGGCCAGGTAGGCCAGGCGATGCGCGTCCAGCACGGCGCGCTGCCCGGCGGCGTCGAGATCGGCCCAGGCGCGGGGGGTGCCGGTCGGCGGCGATCCCGTCGACGTCGGCGGCTTGGTCGTCTCGGCCGATGCGGCGTCGGCATGCAGGCCGGTCGAGACCAGCGCGTAGTCGGGGCCGACAACGAGCGCGCCGGACTCCAGCTCCGCTTCGAGCGCCGCGATCGGACGGGCTCGGCCTGTCCGGGGGTCCACCCAGCTCTGGTACAGTTGCAGGAAGATCCACTGCGTCCAGCGATAGTAGCCCGGCTCCATGGTGCGGATTTCGCGATCCCAGTCGTAGCTCAGGCCGAGCAGTTGGAGCTGGCTGATCATCGTCTCGATGTTGCGGAGCGTGGTGATGCGGGGATGGACGTTGTGCTCGACGGCGTACTGCTCGGCCGGCAGGCCGAAGGCGTCGAAACCCATCGGGTGCAGCACGTGGTAGCCGCGCATCCGCTTGTAGCGCGCCAGGATGTCGGTGGCGATATAGCCCAGCGGATGGCCGATGTGCAGGCCCTTGCCCGAGGGGTATGGGAAGAAGTCCAGCACGTAAAACTTGGGCCTGGCCGCGTCGAAGCCCGGCTCGCCGGGATCCGGCGTCCGGAAGGTCCCCTGCGCCGCCCAATAGGCGCGCCACTTGCTCTCGATGGCGGTGAAGTCGTAGCGTTGCATGAGCGTCCCCCTGGCAAACGGAAGACACAATCATAACGCATGGGGGGCGGGGTGAGGAAAACTCGACGACGACCGGCCCGCGGACATACATGATCCCGCCATGCCCGGGGCGGGTCGATCACAGCTCGAAGGTCTGCCCCCGCTCCGGCACCTCGACCTGCGCGTAGCCCTGCTCGCGCAAGGCCGCCGCCAGGGCGAGCTGCGCCGGCGGCTCGCCGTGCACCAGGAAAGCGCGCCGGATGACGCCTCCGGGTGCCAGGTCGCGCGTGCGCGCCGCCCAGTCCAGCAGCTCGCGGCGGTCGGCGTGGGCGCTGTAGCCGTCGATCTTCTGCACGCGCGCCCGCACCACGTGCGGCTCGCCGAAGATCTTCACCGGATTGCGGCCCTCCAGCAGGTAGCGCCCGAGCGTCTCCTCGGCCTGGAAGCCGACGAACAGCACCGTGGCGCGCGGATCCTCGATGCGGTGCTTGAGGTGGTGCAGGATGCGCCCGCCCTCGCACATGCCCGAGGCGCTGATGATCACCGCCGGCCCGTCCAGCGTGTTCAGCGCCTTGGATTGCTCGGTCTCGCGGATGTAGCGCAGGTGGGTGAAGCCCAGCGCGTCGTGATCGTCGTCGCTGGCCAGCGCGGCGCGCATCTCGGCGTCGAAGCATTCGGGGTGCAGCCGGAAGACCTCGGTGGCGCTGACCGCCAGCGGGCTGTCGACGAAGACCGGGATCGGCGGCAGCGCGCCCTCTTCCCAGAGCTGATTCAAGCGGTAGGCGATCTCCTGCGTGCGCCCCACCGCGAAGGCCGGGATCAGCAGGGTGCCGTGACGATCGAGGCAGGTTTCCTGGATCACGCGCGCCAGGGTGGCCTTGGCCTCGCCGCTGCCCTCGTGGTCGCGGTCGCCGTAGGTGCTCTCCATGATCAGGTAGTCCGCGTCGGCGATGACTTCCGGCTCGCGCAGGATCGGCTGGTTCGGCCGGCCGATGTCGCCGCTGAAGACCAGCCGCACCACGCGTCCGCCTTCCACGAGATCCAGCGCCACGCTCGCCGCGCCCAGGATGTGCCCGGCGTCGACGAATCGAGCGGCGACGCCCGGCACCGGCTCGAAGGGTCGATCGCAATCCACCGTCGTGAAGGCGCGCAAGGTCTCGACGACGTCCTGCTCGTCGTAGAGCGGATGGAAGGGCGCCTCGCCACCCCGTTCGCGCCGCCGGTTGACGTGCGCCACGTCGCCGGCCTGGATGCGCGCCGAGTCCTGCAACATATAGGCGCACAGGTCGCGCGTCGCCGGCGTCGCGAAGATCCGGCCCCGGAAGCCGGCACGGATCAGCGAGGGCAGGTTGCCGCTGTGGTCGATGTGGGCATGCGACAGGATCACCGCGTCCAGGCCGGCGGCATCGAAGGGAAGCTTGCTGTTGCTCCGGTAAGCCTCCTCGCGCTTGCCCTGATACAATCCGCAGTCCAAGAGCACCCTCCGCCCGCCGGCTTCCACCAGGTGCATCGAGCCCGTGACTGTACGCGCCGCGCCCCAAAATTGGACCTTCATTTACTCTCGCCTCCGCGCCGGACATGCTAATCCAGGGCGGAGGATAATGCAAGGGTCGGGCGGACAAGTTCGTGTACAGATAAGATTTCTAAGGGCAAGCGAGGCCCACGCACGTGTGCCAAGCGGCTACGGCAACTCAAGCGATGCACCCGGCAACCCAACCGCCCCGATTCCGCCAAGGAGTGACGAGACCATGGCCACCATTGACCGAACCACCTCCCGACGCCACCGCCATCTGATCTCGCTCGGCCTGGGGCTGGCACTCCTGGCCGTCATCCCGGCCGGCGGTCCCCACGCCGCGCCAGCCGGCAGCACTCACGCCGCGCCAGTCTTCAGTGTTGCCCTTGCGCCGGCCACCACCCCAACCGCGGACCCGATCTTCGGGCCATCTGAGGCGATCACCGCCACCTGGCAAACCTGGGACGGGTCCGCGTTCCTGGCCGAGAGCCACGCCGGCCATACCGCCACCTTGCTTCAGGACGGTACCGTGCTCATCGCCGGGGGCCAGCATGGGGCGCGCGTGGCCGTCCCGGCCGGTGTCGAGATCTACGACCCGCACACCACGCCGGCTTCGACGCGACGGGTGGCCGATCTGGTCGTCCCGCGATCCGCCCACGCCGCGGCGCTGCTCGCCGACGGCAGCGTGCTGGTGGCAAGCGGCATCGTGAAGGAGGGCATGCTGACCGCTTCCGCCGAACGGTACTTGCCGGGGCAAGGGCGGTGGGTGCCCACCGGCTCCCTCCGCGCCCCGCGCGTCGGCCATACCTTGACGCGCCTCCTCGACGGGCGTGTGCTGGCGGCGGGCGGCGAGTATGGTGACGGTTACGCCGACGGCGCCGAGGTCTACGATCCACTTACGGGCGCGTGGCTGCCCACCGGTGCGCCCAGCGTCCCGCGCAGCCACCACACCGCCACCTTGCTGCGCGACGGGCGGGTCCTGGTGGTCGGTGGGATCAGCTCCGAGGCGGGGGACTCCGCCGAGCTCTTCGACCCGCGCACGGGCGCCTGGCAGCCCGCCGGGCGCCTGCACACCGGGCGCGTGGGTCATACCGCGACACTGCTGGCGGACGGCCGGGTGCTGGTCGCCGGCGGGATGAGCACCGGTGATGGCCCTCTGGTCACGGTCATCGCCGCCGCCGAGCTGTTCGACGTCGCGTCCGGCCAGTGGACCCCGGCGGGCAACCTTGTCGTTCCCCGCTATAGCCACGCGGCGACCCTGCTGCCGGATGGCAAGGTGCTGCTCGTCGGTGGTCAGAAGGAGGACTGGTGGGTGACCGGTGCCGCCGAAGTCTTCGATCCGGCGCGCGGCATGTGGATCGCGCTGCCGCCGCTTGTCGAAGCGCGTATCCTCCACACCGCGACGCTGCTGCCGAGCGGGCATGTGCTGGTCGCAGGAGGCTGGAGCAGCGATGAGACGGGACCGACGGTGACAGAGCTGTACCGGCCCCCGCCGGGCGAGGTGCGGTCGGCCGGCAGCCCGAACGCGACGCTCGACCGCCCGGTGACCGTCCTCATGGCCGACGGTCATGTTCTGGCCATCGACGGCGGCCGGGCGGAGATCTACGATCCGGCGACCGGCGCCTGGCAGGCGGCCGCGCCACCGCCGACCGCGCGGAGCGATTTCTCGGCGACCGTGCTGGTCAGCGGCGAGGTGCTCGTCGCCGGCGGCCGGGACGCCGGAGGCGTGGAGCTGCGCAGGGTCGAACTCTTCGATCCCACCACCGGCGCCTGGCGGGCCGGGTCCGCGATGCAGGTCGCGCGCTCCGGCCACAGCGCCACCTTGCTCGCGGACGGGCGGGTTCTGGTGGCGGGCGGGGCCGGTCCATCGGACCTGACCAGGGTGAAAGCGACGGAGCTCTACGATCCGGGCAGTGGCCGGTGGCAGCGCGTCGGCGACCTGGCGCTGGGCCGGCGCTGGCACAGCGCGACGCTGCTCCGTAGCGGCGAGGTGCTGGTGGCGGGCGGCGAGGCCGGGTCCATCACACGCTTGGCGGAGCGCTACGATCCGCGCACCGGTGCGTGGCGCCCCACCGGCGCGATGAACGAGCAGCGGAGCCGGCACAGCGCCACCTTGCTCGCGTACGGGCAAGTGCTGGTGGTGGCGGGTTCCTCATACCGCGAGCTTGGCGGTGGTGAGCGTACCGAAGCCCAGACCGACGCGGTCGAGATCTACGATCCGCAGAGCGACAGTTGGCGCTTGACCGCCGGCCTCGACGAATCCCGTGAGGGCCACGCAGCGGTCCTGCTGAATTCGGGCGCCGTGCTCGTCGCCGGCGGCGTGCGTCGCGCCCTCGCCGGGTTGCCAGATCAGAAGGTGGACAGCCTCGAACGCTTCGATCCGCTGACCACCCGCTGGCAGAAGCTACCCGTCGCCTTGTCCGAGCCTCGCGGCGATCCCGCCGCGACGATCCTTCCCTCCGGCGCGGTGCTGGTCGCGGGCGGTGCGACGGCGGAGCTGTACGACCCGCTGGCGGGGGTCGAGGCCGGCCGCCGCCCGGTGCTCACCGCGGCGACCACGCCGATCGAGGTCGGCGGGAGGCTCACGATCGAGGGGCATGGTTTCGGCGGCGGGATCGAAGCGAGCGGCGGTAACGGCGGGCACAGCTCCGCGACGAACCATCCCGTCGTCGAGATCCGCAGCCTGGGCAACGACAGTGTGTTCTACCCGCTTCTCCACATGGACTTGGACGTCGACGTATGGTCCGACACGCGCCTGCGCGTGCCGGTCTCGCTGGGCTTGCCGGCCGGCCCGGCGCTGGTCACGGTCTCGGCCAACGGCATCCCGAGCATCGGGCGGATCATCCGCGTGCTGCCCTGCCCGGCCGGTCAAGCTTGCCTGCCGCCGGTGCCGGACACCGCGACGATCCACCTGCCCTGGGCGGTTCACGCCCACAGCCTCCCGCTCGACCAGCCGATCAGCCAGCAGCCGGGACTGGCCGAGAGCGAGCCGGCGGTGTCGCCTGACGGGCGGATGGTGGCCTACGTGGCGCAGACCGCCGACCAGCAGGGTCGGGTGCTCCACGTGGCGCCGCTCTCGGGGGCGATCGGCCAACCCGTGCACTTCCGCGGCTACGCCGACATCGAGACCCCGACCTTCGGCGACAGCCCCTTGCGGTTGACCGCCGCCTGCCTGAGCCCGGCGTCGGGCGGCAGCGCGGAGCAATGGGACATCTGTGATATCAACCTCGACGGCGAGAGCGGCACATCGCGCTGGCGCCCGGGCTCGAACGAGCGGCGGCCGAGCCGCGCCGGGGACTTCCTGCTTTTCGACTCCGACCGGGAGGGCCAGGAGGACATCTACCTCAACGACGAGCGCTCGGGCGTCGAGACCCGGCTGACCGACCACCCGGCGCCCGACAAGCTCGCGTCGCCGGGCCCGGACGGCTCGGTCGTCTTCCGCTCGGAGCGCGACGGCAACAGCGAGATCTACCTCCTGCCGCCGGGCACGCTCCAGTCGCCCGGCCTGCGCGCGCCGCGCAGGCTGACGTACGACCCGGCCTTCGACGGCTACCCGACCTTCGCCCCCGACGGGCGGTCGATCGTGTTCCAGTCAGACCGCCGGAGTTACCAGAGAGCCTACCGGATGGACCTCGACGGCGGTAATGTCCGGCTGCTTGTGCCGACCGGTCCCCTCATCGAGATCACGCCGCGGCTATCGCCGGATGGCCGCATCCTCGTCTTCGCCAAGGTCGGCGATGCGGGCGACCTCGATGTGTTCGCGCGGATCTTGGATCGGTGAGGGTGGTTCATCCATCGCTCAGGCGCCAGGGGGAGCTTGCGGCCTGGCGTCCCCCCGGTACCGCCCGCGCCAACCACGGCAGCACGATGCTGTGCAGGAGCGACGGCCCGATCCGCGTCGGGGTGATGGTCGGCGTGCGCGTGCGGGTCGGTGTGCTGGCCGGAGTGGTAGGCGGCGGCGTAGTCACGGCCGGGGTCGGCACCGCGCCCTGCCCGGTGATCTCGATCTCCAGCGGCGTGGCGAGGTTCTTGGCGAGCTGATCCGAGGAGAAGCTGCGGCCGGCGGGCAGGACCACCGCCTCGCGGGCGAAGCCGGTGTCGACCAGGCTCGCCAGGTCCGGCGCGGTGACGCCGTGCTCGCCCCAGGACTGCTTGTCGCCGGTGTCGCCGTCCGCCGTGTGGGTGTCGTCGCGGTAGTAGCCCCGCGCCTTGGAGTCGGCGGCGACCGGGTTCGACAGGACGACCAGGCGGCCCGCCACGAAGTCGATCTGGCGCCAGGTGACGACCGGCGCTTCGGGGACGACATCGGGCTGGCCGTCGATCGGCACGCCCGAGGGCACGTTGGGGTCGGCGTAGGTCGCGGGCGCGGCCTCCGGGCTGAAGTCCAACGACAGGCGGAGGTCCTTGATGTCCAGGCCCG
This sequence comes from uncultured Anaerolineales bacterium, assembly GCA_964498575.1. GTDB lineage: Bacteria > Chloroflexota > Anaerolineae > Epilineales > Epilineaceae > CAZCJG01. The sequence goes on from CAZCJG010000018.1 coordinate 6,922, forward strand.
CGCCGCCCCCGGGCAGGTCCTCCAGCGCGCCGAAGCCGCCGAAGAGGGCGAAGCGGTTGGCATAGGCATAGCCGCCCCCCTCGCCGAGGACCACCCGCACCGGGCCGAAGATCACCGGGTCGAAGCCCAGGTCGATGCCCAAGAGCGTCAGCACGGTGCCGAGGTTCTCCTCGGTGACCGCCTGCTCGAGCCCCAGGGCCGACAGCTTGCCGCGCAGCTTCAGGCGGTCGATCAGGTCCGCGCCGTCGCCGTAGAGGCTCAGGCGCTTGATGCCGAAGTAGCCGTCGGCGTTTTGATCCGCCAGGCCGATGATGTACTCGCCGGTGCGCACCTCGCGCGTGCCGGGGTCCCAGGCCACCACCGCTTCGGGCATCGGGCCGTCGCCGCGGGCGCCGAAGATGTAATAGTAGGAGACGAGCTCGTCATCCAGGGGATCGGTGACCTTGGCCTCGACGCGTGCGCGTGCCTGCTCGAGACTGATCCCGGGCGGCCAGGCGTCGTCCGGCGCCTTGTCGCCGAGGTCGCCGAGCGTGAACACCAGCTCGTCGTTCTCGTCGAGCAGCTTGTCCTCGCTTTCGGCATACAGGCCGCCGGTCGTGCGCTCGTCGACCTGGGCGGGCACGCGCTGCCAGGCACCGTGGTGCATCAGCCACACCGAGATGTCGTCGCGCGCCGTGCCATCCAGCCCGACCAGGTCGTCGCCCACGATGACGATCGGGTCGGCATAGCGCGTGCCCGCGCCATGCGCGCTGGTCGACCAGCCGGCGGCCAGCACGGCGGCGCCGGCGAGCGCGAGAACGGCTGGCGGAATGATCAGGGAGCGGGTGCGGTTCATGGGGGGACCTCCTTCGCCGATGGCGGGTGCGAGCGGCTGTATCGCCGCCGCATTCCGGGATTATAGTGCCGGGTGAGCGGGCGAACCATGATCGGCCGATCTCCCCCGCCACCGTCCGACCCGCAACCGCGCGGTCACACCCGCCCATCCCCGTTCGTATTACTCCGGGCAGCGGTCGCGCCTGCCGCGCGCGACTACCGCCGTTGACGGATCGGTCCTACAATGAATTTCAGGAACTGAATTTAGAGGAGGCAACTTGCATGTCCCATCTCACTCACCCTCGTTGGACGATCGCCCTGTGTGCCGTGGCGATCTTGGGCCTGGCCGGCACTCTCGGCGCTTACCTCGGCCTGACGGGCAGCCTGCCGGCCTACGCCCAGCGTGGGCCGATCATGGCCGTCGAGCCCGGCGGCGGCTCGCGCGACGTCTGGCCGGGCACGAGCATCGCGATCACCTTCGACCGCGCGGTCGACCAGGCCTCGGTCGAGGCGGCGCTGTCGGTTGAGCCGGCCGCCCCGGGCACTTTCGTCTGGCGCGAGAACCGCGTGGAGCTGCGCCCGCGCGAGCCGCTGGCGCCGCAGACCAGCTACAAGGTGACCCTCGGCACCGGCGCGCGCGACGCCGGCGGCCGGCAGTTGCTGACGACACCGTTCACCTGGTCCTTCACCGGCAGCGCGTGGAACCAATCGCTGAGCTTCGGCTGGGGGCTGCCGGTGCAGCTCATCGCCCCTGGCGGCAAGTTCGGGGCGGGGCTGAACCCGCCTTACCCGCGCATCACGCTGGACTTCGCGCTGTACGCGCTGGACGTGCCGGGCTTCGCCAGGCGCTACGCGGCGCTGGACCCGAACGCCGGCTGGGGCGAGCAGAAGAAGATCGACGTGGCCGGCCTGGCCGAGGTCAAGCGCTGGTCCGCCCACATCGACAACTCCGAAGGCACGACCGGCATCCGGCTGCCCAAGGACGTCCCCCCCGGCCTGTACGTGCTGGACGCCCGCCACGCCCGCTCCGGCGACGCCCAGGCGCTGGTGATCTACAACGACCACACCCTGGTCGCCAAGCAGGGCCGCAAGGCCGGCCTGACCCTGTGGGCCGCGGGCCTGCTCGACGGCCAGCCGGCCGGCGGGGCGCAGGTCAAGCTGGTCGACGCGAAGGGCCAGCCCGTCGCGGATCAGTCCTCGGACGGCGACGGCATCGCCCGTTTCGGGAGCGCCGCCGGCGCGGCCTTCGCGGTCGCGACGGTCGACGGCCATCCCACCCTGGTGGGCCTGGACGCGAATTGGCGCACCAGCGACGGCTACTGGCGCTGGTGGGGCGGCGGCTGGAGCGTCGAGGCGCCGGAGTTCGCCGGGCACGTGCACACCGACCGGCCGATCTACCGGCCGGGCCACGTGGTCCACTACAAGGCCAGCTTGCGCCGCTTCACCGGCGAGGGGCTGGCGGTGGTCGACGCGGCGATGCCGGTGACGGTGACCCTGCGCGACGCGCGCGGCAACTTGATCGCCCAGAGCCAGCCGCGGGCGGATGCCTTCGGCAGCGTGGCGGGCGAGGTCAAGCTGGGCGACGAGGTCGCGCTGGGCGACTGGCACTTCGAGGTGCAGGTCGGCCGGCAGGTCTTCTACGACTACATCAAGGTCGAGGATTACGTCAAGCCGGACTACGAGGTCACGATCGGCACCGACCGGCCCTTCTACATCCGCGGCGAGTCGGCCCTGGTCGCCGTGCGCGCGGACTACTACTTCGGCCAGCCGGCGGTGGGCGCGGACCTCACCTTGCGTGTGTACCGCGGATACTACTGGCGCGGCAGCGGGCTGACGCCGATCGAGACGCTGACCGGCGTCCTCGGCGCGGACGGGGGCTGGACCGGGACGGTCAAGCTCCCCGGCAACGAATCCTATACCGAGCCCTTCAGCTTCGAGGCCGAGGTCACCGACGCCAGCCGCCGCCCGGTGGTCAGCGAGACCAGCGTGCCGGTGCATCCCGCCGCCTTCACCTTGGAGCTGACGAGCGACCGCTACGGCGTCGAGGTCGGCCAGCCGGTGATCTACACCGCGCGGACGATGGGCCACGACGGCCAGCCCGCCGGCGGGCGCAAGGTCGACATCGAGCTGCGCCAGTGGCAGCGCGAGGGCTACGACGTGGTGAAGAAGGCGCAGGTGACGACGGGAGCGGACGGCACGGCGCCGGTGCGCTTCGACGGCCTGAGGGAGGGCTGGTACAACGTCGTCGCCACGGCGGCGGACGCGGCCGGGCGCCAGGTGCAGACGACGACCTACGCCTGGCTGTACAGCGAGGCCTATCCCTGGTACTGGTGGGGCGGGCTGGAGCTGGAGACCGACAAGCCGAGCTACGCGCCGGGCGACACCGTGCGCCTGCTGGTCAAGAGCCCGGTGACGACGACCGCGCTGGTGACCATCGAGCGCGACGACGTGCACGAGGAGCTGGTGGTGCCGGTCAAGGGCGGCACGACGGTCGAGGTTCCGGTCAAGCCCGAGTACGCGCCCAATGTCTGGGTGAAGGTCCAGCTCTGGAAGCCCAGCGACAACCCGTATGACTGGCACGAGGGCCAGCTCCTGACCGCGACCAAGCTGGTGTCGGTGCCGGCGACGGACAAGCGCCTCTCGGTCGAGGTGCTGCCGGACGCGGCGACGCATGCGCCGGGCGAGGAGGCAACCTTCACACTGCGCGTGCGCGACGCCGCCGGCCGGCCGGTCGACGCCCAGGTCTCGCTGGCCCTGGTCGACAAGGCGGTGCTGGCGCTGGCGCCGGACCGCAGCGGCCCGATCTACGACGCCTTCTGGGGCGAGTGGCAGAACGCCGTGCGCACCTGGAGCTCGGCCGAGATCGGCCAGACCTACCGCGGCGGGCTGGAGGACGCGGCCGGGCCGGGCGGCGGGCGGCCGCCCTCGCCCGGTCGGGCGACGGCTCCCGGCCAGGATAAGAGCAACGAGGCCGTGCCTCCCGCGCCGCGGCGCGAGTTCCGCGACACCGCCTACTGGAACGCGACGATCACCACCGGCCCCGACGGCGAGGCGCAAGTGTCGCTGACCCTGCCGGACAACCTGACCACGTGGCAGGCGCTGGCGCGGGCGATCACCAAGGCCAGCGAAGTCGGCCAGGGCAGCGCCGAGCTGGTCGTCACCCAGCCGATCATCGCCGACCCGGCCCTGCCGCGCTTCGCGGTGCAGGGCGATCAGTTCACGCTGGACGTTTTGGGCCGCAACTACGCCGGCGGGACGCTGGACGGCACCTGCGTGCTGGAGACGCCCGGCCTGGTCCAGCTCGATCCCGGCGACCGCTCGCTGAGCCTGCCGTTCAACGAGACCCGCTCGGCGCGCTGGTCGGTGGTCGCCTCGCAGGTCGGCGTGGGCACGGTCAAGGCCCAGCTCACGACGCCGAAGGGCGCCGACGCGATCGAGCTGCCGCTGGAGGTCCAACCCTTCACCGTGCCGGACCGCTTCGTGATCTCGGGCGCGACCACAGCGACGACCGACGAGAAGTTCGACGTGCCCTTCAACGCCGTGCCGGACAGCTCGACGGTGGAGATCCGCCTGGCACCGGGCATGGCGCTGGGCGTCCTGGACGGCATCGAGGATCTGGTCGGCTACCCCTACGGCTGCGTCGAGCAGACGATGAGCAAGGTGCTGCCCAACGCCGTCGTCGCCCGCCTGATCCAGGCGGTACACCTCGACGCGCCGGAGATCACCGCGAAGCTCCCCGAGTACATGGACGTCGGCCTGCAAAAGCTCTACGGCTTCCAGAACACCGACGGGAGCTGGGGCTGGTGGGGCGGCGCCGAGGCGACCGGCAACATCTACACCACCGCCTACGTGCTCTACGGCCTCGCGATGGTGAAGGAAGCCGGCTTTACCGTCGAGCCGAACGTGCAGCAGCGTGGCCTCGACTGGCTGGCCGCCGCGGTTCAAAATGAGAAGGACCCGCGCCTGCAGGCCTACGCCGGCTACGTCCTGGCCGTCAACGATCGCGAGGACGTGGCGCTGGCGCAGGCGCTGTTCGACCAGCGCGGGAAGCTCGACGCCTTCGGCCTGGCCGCGCTGGCGGTGACGCTCTCCACGCTCGGCGAGATCCACAAGGCCGACCAGGCGCTGGACGACCTGGTCGCGCGCGCCAAGACCACGCCGACCTCGGCCTGGTGGCCACTCTCTGACGTGCCGGACTGGACCAAGTGGGACGACTACCACTGGCGCTCGATGGCGTCCAGCGAGAAGAACACCGCGATGGCGCTCGAAGCGCTCGCGACGCTCCGCCCGCGCGACCCGCTGGCACCCAAGGCCGCCGCCTGGCTGCTCGAGCACCGCTGGGGCAAGGCCTGGCCGTCGACCCAGGCGACCGCTTTCGCGATCCTGGCACTGACCGACCACATCGTCGCCTCGGGCGAGCTGACGAGCGACTACGCCTGGACCGTGCGGCTCGACGGCGTGCAGGTGGCCCAGGGGCGGGTGGACCGCGGCAACGTGACCGGCCGCATCCCGCCGGTGGTCCTCACCGGCCCGAGCCTGGCGCCGGGGCCGCACGTCATCAGCTTCGAGAAGCAGGGTGCGGGCACGCTGTACTACACCGTGCTGGGCCAGATGGCGCTCTACTACCCCAGCTTCGCGGCCACCGAGGCCGAGGGCGTCGGCATCCAGATCAAGCGCGAGTACACGCCGATCAGCGGCCGCAGCGACGCCGGCGGCTGGCACGTCGGCGACGTGGTCAACGTGCGACTGACCGTGGATGTCGGCGAGGACCTGCACTACGCGCTCGTCGAGGACCGGCTGCCGGCGGGTCTGGAAGGCCTGAACGAGAGCCTGGGCACCGAGAGCACCAAGGTGCCGAGCGATCCCGAGCCGGGCGTGCCCGGGCGCATGCCGCCCTGGCGCTGGTGGGGTTACGAGCGCAAGGAGGTGCACGACGACCACGTGACCTTCTTCGCCTCCTACCTGCCGGCGGGCACGCACGTCTTCGAGTACGCCGCGCGGGCGATCACGCCGGGCACCTTCGCGGCGCGCCCGGCCGAGGCCTACGCGATGTATCGGCCCGAGGTCTGGGGCCGCTCGGCCAGCGACCAGGTGGCGATCGACGCCGAGCGCGTCGCGCAGCGTCCGGTGCTGGCGGGCGACTTCGACCGCGACTGCCGGCTGACGAGCTTCGACGCCTCGCTGGTGGCGGCGGACTGGGCGGGCGGCAAGGGCCGCGACGTCACGGGCGACGGCACGGTCAGCGTGGCGGACATCGCGACCGCCGCGGGCCGCGCCGGCAAGCAGTGCGGCGACGACGTGCCGCCGCGGCCGGGTTCAGCCGGCGGCGCGACCCTCGGCCTGCGCGCCCCGGGCGCGGTGCGGCTGGGCGAGACCTTCGAGATCGAGCTGGTGCTGGACGCGGCCGGCAAGGTCGGCGCCTACGAGGCGACGTTGAAGCTGCCGGCGGGCATGTTCGAGGTCGTCGGCCTGGCCAACGGCGCTCGCGTGCCGGGCGCCTACGTCCTCGGGCCCGACGTCGACACCGCCGGCGGCGCGACGACGGTGCGCGTCGGCGGCTGGGCGAGCCGCGGGGCGGAGGGCTCGGGCGGCCAGGTGCTCGCGCGCCTGAAGCTGCGGGCGACCGCGGTCGGCGACGCGCCGATCGACGTCACCGGCGCCGAGGTCGTCACCGACCAGGGCGGCGCGTACACGGTCACCGCGACCGGCACGCGCCTGGCGCCCGCGCTGTGGGAGCCGGTGGCGAAGGTCTGGCTGCCGGTAGCCCAGCAGCAGCGGTAGAGGAGACCCAGCGGCAGCGATCGTTCGCAAGGACACCATCCTCCTCCCCTTTCTGGCGCCCCCTCGTCCGCAGGCTCGGACGAGGGGGCGCGGCTTTGGGGGGATATGGAGCAAGCTGCCGATCACCTGGCACGTGGAGGGCTTGCGGGAGCGTGCCGGGTGTGCGCTTGCCGGCGGATCAGATCAGTCAGAACCTGGCCGGGCGTGCGCATGGCTTGTCGCCGCGATCCCCCCGGGGTGTGGCCAAGAATCGTCCGTGACCGATGCCGAGCCGCCAGATTACAGGACTGGCGCCCTGGGAAGATCGCTCGCCCGGCCTATCCGCCGATCCGATAGCCGGCGACGTTGCGCGTCGCGGGTGTCAGGCCGCTGACGATGAGGGTCACCTTGGCATCGGCCGGGATCGCGGCGACGTCGATCGCCGCCTTGCCGTCCGCCGCCACATCGATCGGGTGCACCGCCAGGCCCGCGCTCGGGCTGTCGACGACCGCCAGCAGGCCCCAGCGCTGCGGGAGGTCGGGGTCCACCCGCAGCCAGCCTTCGGCCTGCCAGCCGGCATCGGCCTCGGCATCGTCGGCGAAGCCCACCGCGTCCAGGCGGATGTCGTCGATCGCCAGGCCGCTCTGGTTCACCGCGTCATCGGTCACCACCTCGAAGCGCAGCATGACCGGCCCCCCGGCGTAAGGCGTCAGATCGAGCGTCTCGCCGACCCAGGTGCCGCTCGATCCGGTGATCCCGGCGCCGAAGTTGTTGCCGTTGGGGTTGGCGTCGGTCGTGCGCGGCGTGGCGATGCGCTCCCAGGTCTCGCCCCCGTCGGTTGAGACCAGGAAGTAGGCGTAGTCCCAATTCTCCTCAAGGTCGTACCACATCCGGAATTCAAGCTGAGCCTGCTCCACGCCGCTAAGGTCAAAGGTCCGCGTCAGCCGCCCGTCCATGTTGTCGCCGCGGCCCGACCACCAGATCGCGCCCTCGCGCGGCTCGACCGGATCGAGCAGCCCCACCCGGTCGTCCCCCTCGAAGTCCATTTGCAGGCGGCCGCCCCGGACGCGCGGGGTCACGTCGTAGTAGTCGCCGCCGTACTGGCTGACCGTCGAGCGCAGCTCGCCCGCGGGCAGTGCTTCGGGCACGATCTGCCCGACCTGGAGATCACCGTAGCCAAAGCGCCGGCCGGTCGCGCCCGAGCCCGGCGCGTGGACCAGGTTCGCGATCTCCCAGTCCTGGAAGATCTGCTCGAAAGGCTGGGGATCGCCTACCTGCGCCAGCGCCGCCTCGATGCCCGCGGCGCCGTTGCCCGGGGCGTCGACGATGGCGCGGATCACGGCGTCGCCGTAGCGCTGGCGCAGGTAGGCGAAGAAGGTGTAGGCAGCGGCGTAATGCGCCGCGTTCGCGCCGGCGTCGTGCTCCCACTCCAGGAGCGCGGTGTCCGGCGCGTTCAGGAAGGTGCTGCCGCTTTGGGCGGGATAGCCGGCGACGCGCGCGGCGAGCTCGGACAGCCCTTCGTTGACCCACACCGCCTCGTCGCGGTCGTGGTTCCAGTGGATCATGTGCTGGAACTCGTGCGCCAGCAGCGCCTGGAAGTCGTAGGATCCCGGCGTGGTCGAATCCAGGTTGATGTAGAACATCTCGCGCTGGTTGGAGTGCGGCTCGACCGCGGCCGAATATTCGTCCGCGCTGTAGAAGTAGCCGGCGATGCCGGCGATCGGCTCGTGGTGCAGGATGTGCAGGCGCGGGTCGCCGTCGAGGCCGGGCGACCACTCCGGGCCGAACACGGCGCGCACCTTAGGCACCACATCGCTCGAAAAGCCGGCGGCCCCGCGTTCGAGCGCCGCGCGATCGAAGGGCAGGTCCGATTGCACCCACAGGTAGGCGTTCGGCGCGATGGCTTCGAGCTGGGCGGTGACGGTGAAGTAGCGCTCGCTGTTGATGTCGTGCAGCCAGAAGGTCTCGCGGTCGCCGACCCGGCGCGCCGCCGGAGCCGCGGGCGTCGCCGTCGCGCCGGCCCCGCTCGCCCGCCCCATCCGCGGCGCCAACTCCGCCAGGTCGCGCGCCGGCGGCTCGGTCCGCAGGCGCCGGAAGAGCTCCGCGACAGCGTCGTCCGAGTTGCCCGACTGCGCCGGGTCAGCGACTCCGGGCACCGCCGGCACCGGGTTGCCCGACACCGCCGGCGCGGTCGCGCCCGGCGCCTCGGGCAGCGGGGGTGCGGGCGCCTGGGAGGCGGCGAACCAGAGGTAGGCCAGCTCGGCGAGGACGAACAGCGCCAGGAAGGCGATCAGGACGAGCTTGCGGCGGCGGGTCATGGGGCGGTGCCTACCCGCCGCCGTCCGGCGTCTGCCCGAAGGTCACCGTGATCACCTGGCTCTTGCCGTAGCGGTCCACCGCCAGCCGCGCCGTGTCGCCGGCCCGATAGTGCCACAGCAGGTCGGCGAAGGCGCGGTCGAGATCGAGCCGGGCGTCGTCGACCGCGACGATGATGTCGCCGGCGGCCAGGCCGGCCTGCTCCGCCGGACTGCCGGGGTGGACGGCGGTGACGATCGCGCCGGTGCCTTGCGCCAGGCCCTTCTCGCGCGCGGTCATCGGGTCGATCGGGTCGATCTCGGCGCCGAGGTAGGCGCGGCGGACGCCGTCGATCCATTCCGCCGCCAGGCCGTGCACCACGTTGCTCGGCACGGCGAAGCCCAGGCCCTCGACCAGCGAGCGCCCGGCCTGGTCGCGGCGCACGATCAGGGTGTTCAGGCCGACGACCTCGCCGCGGGTGTTGATCAGGGGGCCGCCCGAGTTGCCGGTGTTGATCGCGGCGTCGGTCTGGATCAGGGGCACGTCGACCACGTCGTACTCGCGCACCTCAAAGGTGCGCGGGTCGAAGCCCATGTCCTTGACCCGTCGGCTGAGGCCCGCGATGATCCCCGTCGTCACGGTATTCTGATAATCCGTCCCCAGCGGGCTGCCGATCGCCAGCACCTGCATCCCGGGCTCGAGCGTGCTGGAGTCCGCCAGCGGCGCGGCCGCCGGCAGCGGCGTGTCGGGCGGCAGCTTGAGCACGGCGATATCGTAGGCCGGCTCGGCCCGCACCACCTCGGCCGGCGCGCGGCGGCCGTCGATGAACACGATCTCGATCATCGCCGCGCCGTCGACCACATGCGCGTTGGTGGCGATGTAGCCGCGCTGGTCGAAGATCACTCCCGAGCCCGAGGCGGCGCGCTGAAGCTGGACCGGCGCGAAGAGGTTGGCGCGGACGTACTGCAGGTTCATCACCGTCACCACCGCCGGCCGCGTGGCGCGGACCGCGGCCAGCACCGTCTCCTCGCCGGCTGACCGCCCCACGAGGTTCGCGCGCGCCAGCTCCGCCACCGAGCCGGTGGCGCCGGGCGGCGGCTCGGCCCGCGTGACCGCCTGCGTCTGGACCAGCCAGGCCGCCACCAGCCCGCCGGCCAGCCCGCCGGCACCGGCGGCGACGAGGAGGCAGGCGGCGGCGAGGATGAGGTAGCCGAGGAAGCGTTTCATGGTGAACATGATCCTTTCAACAACGACATTGACAATCTACGTAACTGCTCAGCATGAGCCGGCGAATAGAGTTCGCGCCTACCATTACAAAGCCGGCCTGCGCCGGCTATTCACGTGAGATTTCGGCTTCCAGCCCGCGCAGGCGGGCTTCGTAAAGGTAGCAGCGAATTCCATTCGCCAGGCTGCTGGTTCGCACCCGCAATCACCCCTTCTTCCCCCCGTTGCGCCCGCTCCCAGCCAGCGGCAAGCGCACGGTAAAGGTCGTGCCTCGGCCGGGCGTGCTGTCGGCGCTGACGCTGCCGCCGTGGGCCGCCGCGATCGCGTGGACGATCGCCAGGCCGAGGCCGGTGCCGCCGCTGGCGCGAGCGCGGGCCTTGTCGACGCGGTAGAAGCGGTCGAAGATGTAGGGCAGGTGCTCGGGGGGGACGCCCGGCCCGTTGTCGGACACCATCAGGCAGGCCATGCCGCCTTCGCGGCGCAGGTCCAGGCTCACCCGCGTGCCCGGCGGGGTGTGCTTGATGGCGTTGGTCACCAGGTTGAGCACGAGCTGCTTGAGCTGGTCGCCGTCGCCGATGACTTTGAGCGGATCGAGCCGGCCCAGCGTGACGACGTGGGTCTCGCCCGCCAGCACCAGCGCCTGGCGCTGGACGTCGGCGACCAGGCCGTCGAGCGCGACCAGACCGGTCACGCGCGTCGCTTCCTCGTTGCTGCGGGCGATGAGCATCAGGTCGCCGACCAGGCGGCTCATCCGCTCGGCCTCGCTGCGCACGGCTTCCAGGCCCTCGGGATCCAACTGGCCGGAGCGCTGCATCAGCTCGACTTCGCCGCGGATGGTCGTCAGCGGCGTGCGCAGCTCGTGCGACACGTCGGCCAGGAACTGGCGCTGGCGATCGAACATGCGCTCGATCTGGTCGAGCATCGCGTTGAAGGTCGTCGCCAGCCGCCCGATCTCGTCCGGAGGGCCGTGGTCGCCGATGCGCCGCGACAGGTCGCGCTCGCGGTAGATCTGCTGGGCGGTGCGCGCGATCGTGTCCAGCGGCCGCAGCGCGGCCTCGGTCACCGCCGCGCCGATGAAGAAGGCCAGCGTCGTCGCCAGCAGCGTGCCGGCGAACAGCAGCCGCGCCAGGCGGTTCATCGTGCTGGTGTAGGACTGCATCGAGGTCAGGATCTCGACTGTCGCCCAGTGCTGGCCGTTGATCGCGACCGGCCGGCTGTAGGAGTAGAAAGCACCGCCGGCGCTCGGCGCGCTGACCAGCACCCGGTGGTCCCGGCCGTGGCTGGCGGCGATCACCAGGTTGTAGTCGATCGGCACGCGCTTGCGGTCCATCAAGAAGGCGTCGCTGGCCTCCTCGAGCTGCCCATAGCGATCATAATAGCGGATGCCGACGCCTTCGTAGCGCCAGGGATCGAAGGGCTTGAGCAGTCCGGTGGCGCGCAAGAACTCCGCCTGCTGCGGATTGAGCATGCCGAGCACCGTCTGCCGCCGCAGCTCGCCCAGCAATCCGGCCTCGACCTGGTTGGCGCGCTCCTGGCTCGTGCGGTCCATGTCGCCGAGCAAGCTGCGGCCCATGTACACGTAGACCGCCACGCTGAACGACATCAGGGTGAAGGCCAGCACCGCGCTGTAGAAGATCGTCAGCTTCCAGCGGATCAGGATCGCCGGCGGCCGCTGCGCCGACCACCAGGCCGCGAGCGCCGCGCGGAGGCCGGGTCGCGCCGTGGCCGGGGCCGGCGCCGTGATCGGGACGCCCGCGGCGGCGGACTCCGGCAGGGGGCCGGTGGCGGGAGCGCCGGACTCCGGCAGCGGGGAGGACTGAACCATGCTCACGCCAACCTGCTCACGTCGCTTCCCGCAATGCGTAGCCGATGCCGCGCACGGTGTGGATCAGGCGCGGCTCGCCTTCGGCCTCGATCTTGGTGCGCAGGTAGCGCACGTAGACCTCGATGATGTTGCTCTCGCCGCCGAAGTCGTAGCCCCAGACGTCGTCGAAGATCTGGTCGCGCGTCAGCACCTGGCGCGGATGGCGCATGAACATATAGAGCAGATCGTACTCCTTGGCCGTCAGGTCGATCACCCGCCCCCCGCGGCGCGCCTGGCGCGTGCCGGTGTCGAGCTGCAAGTCGGCGAAGCCGAGCACCTCCGGCCCTTCGGGCAGCTTCTGCTGGCGGCGCAGCAAGGCGCGGACCCGCGCGATCAGCTCCTCGAAGGCGAAGGGCTTGACCATGTAATCGTCGGCACCGGCGTCCAGCCCGGCGACGCGATCCGGCACCGCTTCCTTGGCGGTCAACATGATGATCGGCACGCTTGAAGCCGCGCGCAGGCGCTTGCAGACCTCCATGCCGTCCATCTCGGGCAGCATCCAGTCCAGCACCACCAGGTCGGGCAGGTTGTCGCGCGCCAGGGCCAGCGCCGCGGTGCCGCTATGCGCCACCACCGCTTCGTAGCCCTCGAAGATCATGCCGCGCCGGAGCATGCTGGCGATGCGTTCGTCGTCTTCCACAATCAAAATGCGTTCTGCCACGGTGTTTCCTGTCGGTCGGGCTGAAGTGCGTCGTGCACGCTGATGAAGAGTACGCTGTCTGGATTATAGACAGGCCGTGACGCGCCGACCAAGTGTAGGCGGGCCAGGTGAGAGGCGGATGAGATTCGTGGGGCCGGCGCTTCCAGGCCAGCCCTACCGCGTCTTCTTGCTGAAGACGTAGACCAGCGCGCCGCCGACGACCAGCGACAGGTAGCTGATGGTGCGATACAGGCCGGTCATCGCCAGCGCGAAGCTCGCGCTGTAGCCGCGCAGGCGCAGCGCGGCGGCGAGGATCGGCTCGAAGCCCAGGCCGCCCGGCGTGAGGGGGATGGCGGTGATGAAGGCCTGCAACAAGCTGAAGAAAACGACCAGCGGCAGCGGCAAGTGCTGGCCGAGCGAGAGGCCGACCAGCCAGAACGCCATGCCCTCGGCGAACCAGGCCAGGATCGACAGGCCGAGCAGCGTCCCGAAGCGGCCGAAGGACAGCACCAGCGCGCTCGCGAAGCGCGCATACAGGTCGGCCAGGCGGTGCGGCAGGAAGCGTTCGACGTGCGTGCCGTAGCGCGCGAAGGCCACGAGTGCCACCACCAGCCCCAGCACCACGATGCCGCCGACCAGGAACAGGTCGAACAGGGTGCAACCGACGTCGTTCATCCGCAGCCCGCGCTCGACACAGGCCATCGCCCCGCCTTCCACCCCATGCGCCAGCACGTTGCCATAGGTCCACAGGCCGGTCGTCACCATCAGCACCACCAGCACGATCAGGTCCAGCACGCGCTCGGCGACGATCGTGCCCATGGCGTTGGACCAGGGCACGCCGCTGGTCTTGCGCAGCAACCAGCCACGGTAGACATCGCCGAGCTTGGCCGGCACGATGCTGTTGACGAACCACGACAGGTAGATGATCTCCGACAGGTCGCGCAGGCGCGGGATCTCATCGGGCGGCGTGCCGATGTTGACGAGCAGCACCCGCCAGCGCAGGCCTCGGATCGGGAAGGCGCAGTAGTAGACGGCCAGGGCAAGCAGGTAGAGCCAGGGGTTGGCCGCCTGGAGGCGCTCCCACGCGGCCGCCAGCGTCGCCGGGTCCTGCCGCCACAGGAAGAACGCGATCAGAGCGGCGGCGATGAAGAGCGAGGCGATCGTCCGTTTGCTCGCCAGCCGCTGGCCCAGCGCCGGCGGTGCTTGCTCGGGCGGTCCCGTCTCGCTGAGCTCCTCCAGCGCGGCGGCGGGATCGGCCAGGAAGTCGCCGTGCGCGTGGTGAGCCGGGGGCGCGCCGGGGTCGCCGGCACCGGCATCGCCACGAGGGGTCGGCGGATCGACCGGGTCCTGGGGCTGGGTCATCCGACCTCCGGCGTATTCGCGGCCTGACCCGCGGCGGCCGTCAGGCCGAGGAGCAGCCCGAGCTGGACGGTCATGTCATGGACATATAGGTTGTCCAACAGGCTGTGGAAGGCCAGCGCGCCGAGGACGCCCACCAGGCCGAGGCCGAGCGCGGCCTGGAGCGCGGAGCGGGGCCGGAGCGCGGCGCCCAACGCGTAGAAGAAGGTGGCGCCGAAGAACAGCAGATAGCCCGCCAATCCCAGCAGCCCGGCCTCGGCTAGGAAGTTGAGGTAGATGTTGTGGGCATGGCCCAGGGGATCCGACCAGCGCGGGAGGCGGAAGTCCGGATAAGCCAGCGTGTAGCCGCCAGGGCCCTGACCCAGCCACGGCCGCTCGGCCCACATCGCCGCCGCCGCCCGCCAGTGCGCCACGCGCTCGATCGTGGCGAAGTTGGCGTCATTCACCTCGGCGTCCGCGACGTCCCAGACCGCGAAGGTCGTCCCGATGCTGGCCAGGCGCCCCGCGATACCTTCGGGCACCCGCAGCGCCCCCGCGACGAGGAGCAAGCCGGCCACAACCAGCGTCAACCACAGCAGGGACAGCGCCCGCGCGCGGCGCCGCGGATCGCGCAGCACCGCGGCCAGCCAGACGGTGACCATGGCGGCCGCGCCGAACGCCGCCGCCAGCCAGCCGCCGCGCGACCAGGAGAGCACGAGCGCGAGACCGCATAGGCCGGCCGCCGCCAGGCCCGCAGCGGCGATATAGCGGGGGATGGCATGATCGCCTGGCGGGCGCGGCGGCACGGCGTCTCCCTGCACCGGCGGGTGCTTCGGGACTGCCTGCGTGATCTCCCCATGCGCGATCTCCGCCCGCGCCGCGGAGCTCCCCCGCGCCCAGGGAATCACCGCGCCCAGCACCAGCGCCGCCCCGATCGGCCAGACCATGTTCATGTAGCCGGCGAAGGGATTCGGCTGCCCGAAGGTCCCATAGGCCCGGTATCGACCGCCGGCGACCGCGAAGGCGTCCGGCCCGTTGCTCGCGGCGGCCGTGTAGATTCCGGCGAGCGCCGCCACGGTGCCCGCCGCCAGGACCGCCACCAGCAGCCATCGCAGCCGGCGCGGGTGATCGGCGAGCGCGGCGGCGAGGACCAGCGCGAGGCCCAGCAGCGCCCAGCGGCTCACGTCCACCACCGCGCCCGGCAGATCCGGCGCCACCCACGCCGCCGCGCCCAGGCAGGCGAGCATCAGCCCGAGCGGCCAGAGCAGCGGGCGGGCGGATCGCGGGACGCTCGGCAGGTTCCGGCGCGCCAAGGCGGCCAGCGTCCAGCCAAGGGTCGCCAGCGCGAGGGCGATCGGCGTCGCCGTCAGCGCGGCGCCGGCCACGGGCAGCGGGGCGAGGCTGCCGAACGGCACGCCGAAGGCCGCCAGCGCCAGGCCGAACAGCGGCGCGACCACGATCGCCACCGCCCCCACTCCCAGCAATCCCGCCGCGAGCGCGGCAGGTGGCAGCCAGGCGAGGGCGGCGGAGAGGGCGAGGCCGGCCAGGGAGCGCAGGACGGCACCCCGAGCGGGCGGGCGCGTGGCCAAGGGAGCTGTCGTGAGGGGGGCAGCGGCGGCGGTGGTCACGGGTGTCGGGATCGCGAGCGAGATCGTCGGTACGCGCCGGTAGTGGGTACGGCGGCGCGGAATTGGTGTGGCGAGAGGATAAATCAGGTGGGGAGCAGGGTCAACCGCGGGCCGAGATCGGTGGCTGGCCGTTGGAACGATGGCGAGCGAATGCCTCTTGGTCGCGAGCGCGACAGGGCGGAGGAGCCGGACTCCTCCGCCCTGTCCATGCCCGCGCCGCAGCGGCGATTACGATCGCGGCCGGGTGGCGCGGTCGTGCGTCCAATCGCCCCAGCCGACGATCTTGCCCATGCCCGCCGGGCTTTCGGTCGGCAGGTTGGTGCCGTAGACGTGGTTGATGAACCAGGGCGTCGACTCGTCGTCGTTGTCGCCGTACCATTCCCCGCCGCAGGTATTCGAGAGGTTGTACAGGTACTGGACGGCGCGCCCCGGGGCCTCGTTCTCCCAGGTCCACGCCGGGTAGCCCTGGCGGTGGAGGATCTCCGCCTGCACCATCACACCCTGCAGCGCTTCCCACGGATAGCCGGTGTAGACCGGGCAGCCGGTCGTGAATGGCCCGCCACGCCGCATGTCGTCGGGCAGCACGCCGTCGATCACCACGCCCTGCTTCACCGCGCCGAGCGGGTTTACGCCGCGCAGTTGGCTCGTGTCGGCATGCCACGAACGGTCGCTGTTGTAGCTGAACCCCGCGTACGACGCGCGATTGCCGAGATAGCCCTTGTACACCTGGGCGATGCGGTTGAGGTCGGCGGTATCGTGCAGATAGGCCGAGGCGGCCGCGCGGCTCCCGCCGCACATCGTGCCCCAGTTGTTC
>CAZCJG010000019.1:0-23216 GCA_964498575.1 uncultured Anaerolineales bacterium
CGACGCGAGCATCATCACGCCGACGCCGACCGACACCGCGACGCCGACCGACACGCCGACGCCGACCGACACGCCGGTGCCGCCGACGCCGACGCCGACGAACACACCGACCAACACGCCGACGCCGACCAACACACCAACCAACACGCCGACCAACACGCCCGTGCCGCTGCCGATCTTCCTGCCGATCCTCAACCTGACGCGCTGCTTCGACCGCGACCGGCCGGCGGACATCGTGCTGGTGATCGACGCCTCGACCAGCATGGACGAGCCGATCCCCGGCGGCCAGACCCGGATCGCGGCGGCCAAGGACGGCGCCAAGCGCTTCGTCGACCTGATGCGCGGCGTCGACCATGCCGCGGTGCTGGCCTTCAACGACACGGTGCAACCGATGGCGCCCCTGTCGGGCGATCGCGCCGGCATCAAGACCGCCATCGACGCGATCGCGCTGGCGCCCTGGACGCGCATCGACCTGGCGCTGGACGCCGCGCGCGCCGAGCTGACCAGCGAGCGCACCCAGCCCGGCAGCCACAAGGCGATCGTGCTGCTCACCGACGGCGAGCCGACGCATACCACTCCCGACGCGGTGCGCGCCTCCGCGGCGACCGCGCGCGAGGTGGCGACGGTGTTCACCATCGGCGTCGGCAGCGCGATCGACGCGCAGCTCCTGGTCGACGTCGCCGGCCAGCCCGACCAGTACGCCCCGGTGGGCGACGCGGAGGCCCTGGTGCGGCTGTATGCCAAAATCGCCGAGCGCATCGCCTGCCATACGCCGTGAGGATCGGGCTTCACGACAGAGCCTGAGGATTGATTCGCCACGGAGACAAGAGCACACGGAGAGGAGACCAGATCCTCCTGCGCTCTTGTCTCCGTGGTGAATTCCTTTCGTCAGGGCCGATCGCCAGCCGCGTCGCGTTTTGACCTGGGAGCGCGGGCCGTTATACTTCCAGCCCAATCCAACCGGAGGCCGACGATGAACCTGTCACCTGTTCAAGTGGACACGCCCATGGGCATGCGCCGGCGCGGAATCCCGCGCGAACCCGTATGCAGGCGGCCGATCGGCTGAAGGATCCCTGGCAACACTCCCGGGCCGCTCGCGTGCGAGCGGCCCGTTTCTTTGCCCGGCCATGTTGGCTCTCTCGTCCTTGATCGCGTCATCCCACCAAGAGGCATTCCCCATGACATCACCACAGCCTAATGACCAACGCCCGCCGTGGTACGTGACGACGGCGATCCCCTACGTCAACGCGCGCCCGCATCTCGGCTTCGCGCTGGAGGCGGTGCTGACCGACGCGCTGGCGCGCTACCATCGCCGGCGCGGCGAGGACGTGCGCTTCCTGACCGGCACCGACGAGAACAGCCTCAAGAACGTCCAAGCGGCCGAGAAGGAAGGCATCCCCACCGCCGCCCTGGTCGAGCGCAACGCGGCGTTGTTCTACGGCCTCCGCGACGCGCTGGACCTGAGCTTCGATGACTTCATCCGCACCAGCGCCGAAGAGCGCCACGTCGCGGGGGTCACCAAGTTATGGGACGCCTGCGACCGGGGCGGCGACATCTACAAGCAGTCCTACAGCGGCCTCTACTGCGTCGGCTGCGAGCAGTTCTACGCCGAGAGCGAGCTCGACGACGGATTATGCCCGGAGCACCGTACGCGGCCGGAGCTGATCGAGGAGGAGAACTACTTCTTCCGCCTGTCGCGCTACGCGGACCAGCTTCAGGCGCTGATCGAGTCCGGCACGCTCCGGATCGAGCCGGAGACGCGGCGCAACGAGATTCTGAGCTTCATCCGGATGGGCCTGGCGGACTTCAGCATCTCGCGCACCCAGGCCCGCGCGCACGGCTGGGGCGTGCCGGTGCCGGGCGACCCGAGCCAGGTGATGTACGTCTGGTTTGACGCCCTGGGCAACTACATCACCGCGTTGGACAATGC
The DNA here is from genome assembly GCA_964498575.1 of uncultured Anaerolineales bacterium. Lineage (GTDB taxonomy): Bacteria > Chloroflexota > Anaerolineae > Epilineales > Epilineaceae > CAZCJG01. Next base: position 1,931 of record CAZCJG010000019.1, read on the forward strand.
GGACGAGGGCGAGCTCTACCGGCGCTACTGGCTGGAGAACCCTCACCGCGTCCACGTCATCGGCAAGGGCATCCTGCGCTTTCACGCGGTGTACTGGCCGGCGATGCTGCTCTCGGCCGGCGTACCGCTGCCGACGACGATCTTCGTGCACGGCTACGTCACGGTCGGCGGCGAAAAGCTGAGCAAGTCGCTGGGCAATGCGATCGACCCTGTCGCCCTGACCGATGCCTACGGCAGCGACGCGGTGCGCTACTACCTGCTGCGCCACATCCGCTCGACCGACGACGGCGACTTCACGCTGGAACGCTTCATCCGCGCCTACAACGCCGACCTGGCTGACCAGCTCGGCAACCTGCTCAGCCGGACGGTCGGCATGGTCACGCGCTACTACGACGGCGTGGTCCCTGCGCCGGTCGCGTCGGCGTTCGGGAAGTCCGACACCGCGGACGAGGCGGCGAACCGGCGTCTGATCGGCACCGCGAACGCGCTCCCCGCGCGCGTCGACGCGGCGATGGAGCGCTTCCTGACCCACGAGGCGCTGGCGGCGATCGGGGAGCTCGTCGACGTCGCCAACAAGTACGTCGTCGCGATCGAGCCTTGGAACCTGGCCAAGGCGCGGAAGAGCGCGACCGATCCCACCGAGGCGGCGGCGCTCGACGCGCGGCTCGGTACCGCGCTCTACAACCTGGTCGAAGCCCTGCGCCTGGCGGCCTACTTCAGCCAGCCCTTCATCCCCCAGGCGGCAGCCGGCATTGCTGCGCAACTCGGCCTGGACCCCGGCGCGGCGGCGGATTGGTCCACGGCGACGCGCTGGGGCGGCTACCCGGCCGGGACGGTGCTGGTACCCGGAGGGGCGTTGTTCCCCAAGCTCGAAATGCCAGAAATCCCCGCGTAGGGGCAGCCCCCTGTGGCTGCCCTGCCTGCAACGGCGCGCAAACCAGTCGGTGCAGGGAGAACACCCACAAGGGGACCCTGCGCCCCTACGCCGCCTGGTCCTTCAACAGGTCGCGGATCTCGGTGAGGAGGACCTGGTCGAGCGTCGGGCCGGCAGGTGCCGCCTCTTCCTCTTTCGGCATGAGCTTGCTGGCCCACTTGACGATCAGGAAGACGGCGATCGCGGTGAACAGGAAGGTCAGTGTGGCGTTGATGAACAACCCGAAGTTGAGCGTCGCGGCCCCGGCTTCCTTTGCGGCCGCCAGCGTCGCGTAGTTCCCGCCCGAGAGGTTCAGGAACATGTTCGAGAAGTCGACGCCGCGCAGGATGAGGCCGACCGGCGGCATCAGGATGTCGTTGACCAGCGAGTTGACCACGGACGTGAAGGCCGCGCCGATAATGAACGCGACCGCCAGGTCCAGGACGTTGCCGCGGGCGATGAAGGCCTTGAACTCTTGCAGCATGGTGGGGGTCCTCCTTTGCGTGGGGCAGGGTTCGGACGGGCCGGCCGACCTGTGGGATCACCGGCCCGCCGGATATCAGCGCGCCTCGACCATCCGGAACGTCACCTTCTTGCGCCGGTAGCGTCCGAAATCGGCCGGATGCAGGGTCAGCGGATTGGGGGAGTTGGCGCACATCTTGTGCTGGGGCGGGAGCTCGGTCGTCACGGTCACGTCCGCGTCGACCGGCAGGTAGAAGAAGGCGCTGCCCGAGGGGCTGAGGATGGCGCGCAGCGGCGTGCTGCCGGCCACGACGTCGACCCACAGCCCGGCCAGCCGGCGGTCGACCCCGGGCTGGAAGCGCCCGTTGCACTGGTAGTCGACATAGGCCTCCACCTGCAAGGTGCCGCAGGTGGCGCCGGCCGGGCAGTTGCGGGCATTGCTGGACGGGGGCGACGTGGGCAGCGGAGCCGGCGTCACCGCCACCGTCGCGGGCTGGCTCACCAGGGTCAGGTTGTCGATGTAGAGGCCCTCGCCCTTGGTCGGGCTGCCGTGGCTGAGGAACAGGAACTCGAGGTAGGCGACCTGGCCGGCCAGCCGGCCATGCCAGCCTGGGTCGCGCACGTCGCGCAGGTTCAGCAGGTCGATCCGCTGCCCGTAGGCCCATCCGCGCAGCCGCCCGGTCGCCGAGAACACCGTGCGCCGCTCGGCGACCTCGCCGCTGCGGTCGTAGGCGACGTAGTTGACGAGCAGGCCCTCGTCGGAAGGCGCGTCGGGCCAGATGTCCATCACCAGCTCCAGCCGGTCCACGTTTTGCTTGCGGCTCAGGTCCAGCAGCAACAGGATCGACGGCGCTGTGTCCGCCGGATACTGCCCACCGCAGGGGTGCGGCGTGCCGGGCGCCCCGCCCGCGCACACCGGGCACAGGCTGCGCGTACCGGCGGCCTTCTGGCAGGGGCTGGTCGACCAGCGGTAGCCGTCGGTCGGCCGGCGCAGGTCCGTCAGGCTCGGCGGCACCCAGCGCGTGCCACCGACCAGGGTGTACGGCGGGTAGTTCGGCCAGCCGGTGCGCTCGAAGGTGTCCAGCACCGAGATCTCTTCGGCGACCGAGGGGCTGTCCGCGCTCGGGCGGCCGGCGGCGCCTGGCGCGTCGTGCGCGACCGCGTCATCCGCCACCGCGGGCTGAAGCGCCGCCAGGCCGGGGACGGACGGCGCGGGGATGCTGTCCAGCGCCCGCGCGATGGTCGCGGGATCGACCGTCGGGAGCACGGGCGCGGCGGGACCGGGATGGGCGGCGGAGTCGGGGCCGGTCGCCGGGTCGGGCCCGGCCGCGACCCCGGAGGCCATGCCGGCAAGGGCAAGGGCGAGGCCGGTGATGCCAAGCGCGAGCAGGGATCGCAGGGAGTGGAACGGGCGGCGCGAGCGCGCGACGGTCGGACGGTGCACGGGAGGACGCATGGCAATTGCCTTTCAATCGGGTTCGTAATGATTTCGTGACTGTTATAGCACAGTTCGGGATCGGGGGGTAACGCCCGCAGGCGGTCCGAGTCGCGATTGTCAGGGAGCGGTAGCGCCGGCCGAGCCGTATCCCCGATTCTCTTTGACCGCCGGACACCGTATAATCTCACCCCATGCACATCGGTATCGTCGGCCTGCCCAACAGCTCCAAGACCACGGTCTTCAACGCCCTCACCCGCGCCCAGGTGGAGACCGAAGCTTTTTCCAGCGGCCAGTTCATGGTCCACCAGGCGGTCGTCGACGTGCCGGACCCGCGGCTGGACGTGTTGGCGGCGATGGTCCATCCCAAGAAGGTGACCCATGCGCGGGTGGAGTACAAGGACATCGGCGGCCTGGCCAAGGGCATGAGCGCCGGCGGGCTTTCCGGCGAGATCCTGGGCGCGGTGTCGCAAAACGAGGCGCTCTTGCACGTCGTGCGCGCCTTCGACGACGCCGAGGTGCCGCACCCCGAAGGCTCGGTCGATCCGGCGCGCGACGTGGCGATCCTCGACGCCGAGCTGATCCTCTCCGACTTGATCATCGTCGAGCGGCGCCTGGAGCGGCTGGTGGAAAGCCTGCGCAAGATGGGCCGCTCGGCCGAGCGCGAGGCCTGGCAGGCCGAGCAGGCGATCCTGGAGCGGGTCAAGCCCGCGCTGGAGGACGAGGTGCCGATCCGCGACCTCGGCCTGACGCCGGACGACCAAAAGCGGCTGCGCGGCTTCCAGTTCCTCAGTGCCAAGCCGCTGCTGATCGTGCTCAACACCGGCGAGGTCGATGTGCCCGACCCGGCGGCGATCCTCACCTACCCCCACGCCCAGTCCGCCGTCATCACCATCCGCGGCCACCTCGAGATGGAGCTGGCCCAACTCGACGACGCCGACCGGGCCGAGCTGATGGCCGAGTTCGGCATCGCCGAGCCGGGCATGGACCGGGTGATCCGCCTGAGCTACCGGCTGCTCGGCTTGCAGTCCTTCTTCACCGCCGGCGAGCCCGAGGTGCGCGCCTGGACCATCCCCATCGGCGGCAGCGCGCTGGACGCCGCCGGCGCCATCCACAGCGACCTGGCGCGCGGCTTCATCCGCGCCGAGGTGGTGACCTACGACGACCTGGTGGCCGCCGGCTCGATGGCGGAAGCCCGCAAGGCCGGCCGCGTGCGCCTGGAGGGTCGCGACCACGTGATCCACGACGGCGACGTGATCACCATCCGGTTCAACGTGTAGGGGAGGCCCGCGTGGTCGGCGCGCCCGATATCGCCGCGCCCGAAATCAGCGTGTAAGCGCAACCCGCGTGATCGCCTCACCCGAAATCAACGTGTAAGCGCAACCCGCGTGATCGCCTCACCCGCAATCACCCGCCGCCGACCCCACCAGAACGCCGCCAGCCCCAGCGGCAGCAGGGCCGCGCTGCCACAGGGTCCCGCGGCCCCGCCGCCGTCCATGTCGCGCGCCTGGCGCTCGCGCCGGGCGGCGGCCGCGCCGGGCTCGGGTGTGGGGGCAGCGGCCAGGCCGCGCGCGGCGCGATAGGCTTCGTACAGGCCGAGCTGGTCCATGCCGTAGACCTCGGCGAGCGCCTGGTCGGGGGTGACCTGGGCGCTGCCGATCGCGTCGATCACGTCGCGGAACTTCTCCTCGCCGAAGCTGCCCAGCAGGAAGGCGACGATGTCGCGGCTCTCGGCGTAGGCCAGGGGGACGAGATCGGCCTCGCCGGGGAAGGAGGTCAGCGAGCGGAAGGACATCAGGCTGTCCTCGGCGATGGCCTGGTCGAGGGTGGCCTTTTCGTCGCCGGCCAGCTCGCCCTCGACGTACATCGCCAGGCCCTCGTCGAGCCACAGCGGGGCGTCGACGTAATCCTTGTCCAGGTGCAGGTGCAGCACGATATGGCTGAGCTCGTGCTTGAGCACCTCGAACAGGTCCTCGCTGCGGGTGCCGGCGTCCAGGAGCAGGATGTCCGGTCCGACCCGCGCACCGAGCGTCGCCAGGCGCGACTCGTAGGTCCCGCCGCGGTCGACCAGCGCGGGGCGCATATCTTCCTGCGATTGGTAGGCCACGATCTCGATCCGGCGATCCGGCTTGGAACCGATCAGGTCGCCGAGCTCGTCGAGCGCCTCGCGCGCCCGCGTTTCGAGATCGGTCGCGAAGTCGCGATCCGCGTCGTACCACCACACGCGCACGTCATCGCCGTCGGTCGACTGCCAGTCGAAGTGCTCGTCGAGGTAGCGCACGCTCCGCGGCTCGGTCTCGAAGGTCGCGCCGTCGGCCGTGGTCAGCGCCCACCACCACGTGATCGGCGAGGCCGGCGCGATCTGGCCGCGCACCAGATCCTCGGCGTGCTCGGCGTGGATCTCGCGGCCCGGCGTGAACTCCGGGATGCGCCGGTTGCGCGGGGCGTTGTCGTCCGTCCCGATCGTGTAGCGCAGCACGATGTCTTCGATCGGCGTGTCGGACCGCGCGTCGAGCGCGAACTGCATCGATTCGGCGAAGCGGAAGGTCATCTCGTCGTGGTCCACCTGGACCGACGGTGTCGCGACCGGCGGCGCCGTCGGTCCCGCCGGTGACGCGACCGCAGTGCCCGCGGCGGGCGTGCTGGTCGGAGCAAGCGTCAGAGCACCGGCCGGCCCCGGCGCGGCAAGTCGGACCGCGATGGCGCAGAGAAGGGGCAGGCAGAGCCAAAGGCGGGCAGCTCGGGATGTCATGAGCGGGAACTATAGCACCAATCGGGCGCCGTCCCGCCTGACGACGCGCCCTAGCGCCGCCCCAACCCCCTGTTCGCCCACGGCAAAAACGTCCGCTGACGCGGCCCCCCGGCCGGCGTGGGCGAAGCGGCCGCCGTCGCCGGGTGCGTGGCTGTCGCGGGACGGGTCGGAGCCTCGGTCGGCCCAGTGGTCCGGATGGGGGATGGCGTCGGAGACGGCGTGGGTGTAAGCGTAGGAATCGGGGACGGCGAAGGCGTCGCGCTGGGGGTGGGGATCGGCCCCAGCGGCACCTGGGGCACGATCGCCAGCGCCGCGTCGATGGCCATCACCACCGTTCCGTGCTGCCAAGTGCCGGCGTGGGCCGCCAGGGCGTCGGACGGGTTCTGGTCGCGGAAGGCGGCCGTCTCGCCGTAGCTCTCCGGCGCGAAGTAGCCGGCGAGCACCCGGCGGCCATCCGGCAGGGCGGGATCCTGGACCAGGCGGTAGGCATCGTGCGAAACCACCGCCGCGTCGTCGTGGTCGCGCGGGGCGGTGCGGCAACTGTGCCGGGCGGCGTCGTCCGGGATCATCCGGCCGGGCGCGCCCAGGCTCGCCACGTCCGCCAGCGGATCGGCCAGCGCCAGCCAGCCGCCCGTGTCGATCCCCGCCAGCGCCGCGTAGTGCCCGCCGACCCGCCGCCACGCCTCGCCCTGCGCCTCCCACACACCGAGGAAGAGGACGATGCCGCCCGGCCAGTCCCAGGTGGCGGCCCCACCATCGGCCGAGGCCGCGCCGCCCTGGCTGATCTCGACTCGTCCCGCGAGCGTGCCTCGATCGCGGCCGCCGGAAGGCGCGCGGTTGGCACCACCCTCACCGATCCCGCCGCGCTCCGCAAACCACGCCAGGTCGGGCGCATCCGCCGTCTCGATAGCGTAGACCTCGCTCAGGCGCCGATCCGCGACGTACTTCCGCGTCCCCGCGACGAAGTCCTCCCAGCGCGTGCCGCGGTGCGCGCGTTCCCCGCGCCGGCCGTCGGTGTCCAGCCGGTAGGCCAGGTCCTCGACCAGCGCGACCAGGTTGCCCGGGCTGTGATCGTCGCGCACCGGCCCGAACACCGGGTAGAAAGTCACCAGCGCGTGGCCGTCGCTGGCCATCTGCGGCGGCTCCGGCTCGGGTTCGGCCACGGAGTCCAGCCACCACAGGGCGTCGGCCAGGGCGACGGGGCCCGCGTGGGTCCACTGGCCCGGCGCGCCCGGCTGGCTCCAAGCGCCCCGGCACTGCGAGAAGTCCGGCATGCCCGCAGGCGCGTAGTCGACCCATCCGCCCGCCAGCCAGCGCAGCCCCGCGGGCGGCTCGGCCGGCGGCCGGGCACGGATCGGCGGGCTTCCCGGCAGTCCCACGACTGTTGCCAGTGTGGCGACCATGGCCACCGCGACCGCTCCAGCCACAGCCCGCCGGCTGCCGGGCGCGCGACGGGTCGGGTTCACCGCACCCGGATGCGCTTGATCAGCATCGGCAGGTAGGCGCGGCGCTCGCGGCAGGGCAGCGTGATCTCGATGTACTGCATCCCACCGGCCACGTCGACCGCTTGCTGCACCGTCGTGCAACCCTGGCTCTCGGCGCGCAGGTCGAAGCGGCCGTGGGGCAGCTCGAGGAAGCAGAAGGTGCCGTTGGCGACGGTGCGCGTCAGGCCGAAGGGATCCTCGTTCTGGAACAGCCAGACCTTGGCGCTCTTGATCGGCCGCCGGCTGCCCGCCTCGGTCACCGCGCCGCAGATATCGCCCGGCCCGGGGGTGGGCGTGCTCGTGGGCGTGTCCATCGGAGGCTCGGTCGGCGCCGCGCTCGGCGTCTCGGTCGGCGTCGGCGTGCGGCCGGGTGTCGCGCTGGGCTCGGATGTCTCGGTCGGCGTCAAGCGCTCGGGCGTCGCGGACGGCGAGGCCGCCTCGGTCGGCGTAGGCCGGTCGGTGGGCGATTCGGTCGCCGTCGGGGTCGCGGAAGGCCACGGGGACAGGGTGGCGGATGGGACCGGCGGCTCGGTGCCGGGGGCCGTGGGCGAGGGGGCGGGATCGCCGTCGCGCGTGGCGGTCGGGGCGGGGGTCTCGTCCGGCTCGACGGTCGGGCTCGGGATCTCGCGCGTCGCCGGGATCGCGCCCTCGGTCGCCGTGCCCTCGGGCGTGGCGCTGGGTGGATGGGTCGGTGTATCGGTCGGCAGGGCCGTGTCGGTCGCCGTCGGCCGGGGCGTCGGGGTGTCGGTCGGGGTTCGCGTGAAGGTAGGCGTATGGGTCGGCGTCGCGGTCGGGGTGTCGGTCGACGTGGCGGTCGGCGTCGGCGTGGGGGGCGGGGCGATCTGAATCACCAGCGCCGTGTCGAGGTGGGCCTCGATCGGCTTGCCATCCGCCCAGGCGAGGTCGCCCTCGGTGCAATGCCGCTGGTTCTGGCCGTAGAAGTTGAGCATGAAGGCGTCCAGCGCGGCGCTGTCGCCGGGATAGCCCTCGATCCGCAGCACCTGGCCCGGCCGCAGCGACGGCGCGAGCGTCCAGACATCGTGCGACACTTGCGCCGCGTCGTTGTGCGCCGAGGACACCGGTGGCGGATCGACCCCCTGGTCGAGATAGGGGTCGGAGATCCGCAGGCGCCCCGTGGTCGGGTTGACCGCCTCGAGCGTGACGTAGTGCCCGCCGATGCGGCGCCAGCCGGAAAGGTCGAGCTCCTGCCACATCCCGACCAGGAGCACCACCGGCTCGCGGCGGGCCAGCGCCTCGGCCAGCTCGGCCAGGCTGGGCGCTTCGATCAGCCGCGTGGAGTACGGGGGATCGGTCGCGGCGGCCGCCAGGTAGCGGTTCAGCCCGGCGTCCAGCCGATCCAGGCAGGTGCCGAAGGTCGTCCCGCTCGGCCCGTTGACATCCAGCGCCACCGCCAGGTCGTAGCCGAACAGGCGGATGTTGCGCGCGTCGTGGTCGTCCCAATCGCCATAGGCCCGCACCAGTCCGAAGCGGTCGTTGATCATCGGCGGCGCCGGGCCCGACTCGGCCTGCGCATCCAACCACCACAGCGCGTTGGCCACCGCCAGCGGGCCGTCATGCGTCCACACCTTGCGCGTCGGCTGCAGCGAATGCCACACATACTGGCGCTGGTCGAAGTCCGGCAGCCCCCGCGGCGCGTAGTCCCGCGCCCCCGCCGCCAGGCGCACCCAACCCTCGGCATCCGGCGTGGTCGTCGGCGCCGGTGTCGCGGTGCCGATTTCGCGCGGCGCCGCCTCTGTCCGGGCCGGGGTCGGCCCGCCGGTCAGTCCCAACCACAGTGCACCGCCGACGCCCAGCAACAGCCACGCGCCCCGGCCTACCCGGCAAGCAGCCCTAAACCCAATACGCGGCATCCAACCCAACTCCTCCCCAACACCAAACCAAGCCTTGGATTGACCGACAGAGTGACCGACCGTAGACTATCAACGCGGGGGAGGAGGAGCTGTTATGGCGGAGTTGGAATCACGGATGAGCACGGACGGGGCAATGCATGACGGACATGACGGATCAGAGTAGTTCTACGGGACCCGACGCCGGCGTCGTTCGCGCCGGCTTCGTCGCCTTGGTCGGCCGGCCGAACGTCGGCAAGAGCACCCTGCTCAACCGGCTGATCGGCGAAAAGGTCGCCATCACGTCGCCGCGGCCGCAGACGACGCGCCGGCGCATCCTGGGCATCCGCAGCAGCGACGCGGCGCAGGCGATCTTCGTCGACACGCCGGGCATCCACAAGCCGACGAGCGCGCTGGGCCGATCGATGGTCAAGGTGGCCCGCGCGGCGATCCCGGACGCCGACCTGGTGGTCTGGGTGGTCGATGTGTCGGTCTCGCCGACCGAGCTCGACCGCGAGGTCGCCGGCCTGGTCGAGCGGTCCGGCCGGCCGGTGATCGTCGCGATGAACAAGAGCGACCGCCTGCGCCCGGAGCATATCCGCGAGAACACCGAGGCCTTCGCCGCCCTGGTCCACCCCTTGGACTGGCTGCTGACCATCGCCACCGAGGGCCACAACCTGGATCGGCTGTGGGACCTGATCGTGCGGGCGCTGCCGATCGGGCACGCCTTCTACCCGGAGGACCAGCTCACCGACCAGACCGACCGGATGCTGGTGGCCGAGCTGGTGCGCGAGGCCGCGCTACGCTACCTGCACGAAGAGGTGCCGCACGGCATCGAAGTGGTGGTCGAGAGCTGGGAGCCGCGCCCGGACGCCCCGCTGAGGATCGGCGCGCGCATCTTCGTCGAGCGCGAGGGCCACAAGGCGATCGTGATCGGCCGCGGCGGCGCCATGCTGAAGAAGATCGGCACGGCGGCGCGGCGCGAGATCGAGAAGCTGCTGGACGAGCACGTCTTCCTCGAGCTCTTCGTCGCGGTGCGCCCGGACTGGCGCCGCGACCCGGCGGACCTGCGACGGCTGGGCTTCGGCTGAGCGCGGGTGCAGACTACGGATGCAGCGCATCATCCCCGAACCCGACCGCGAGGGCGAGCCGAGCTTCGCGGGCATCCTGTTCGTCAGCGGCAGCCCGCGGCATTCCCCGCGGACCCGCTCGATCTCCCGCTCTGTCAAGTAACAAGAGGCTGACCATGCACCTTGCGCGATCGAACCGGCTCCGATACCTGGCGCCGGCCCTGCTGCTGGGCTTGACCGCCTGCAATGCCGCGGCCACGCCCCCCGCCCCCGCGACGGTGCCGGCGACACAAGCCTCCGCCGCGACCCTGGCGCCCGGCGCGGCGGCGACACCTAGCGCCAGCGGCTCGACGGCCGCCGGCGAGGACCTGCCGGTCGTGGAGTACAACCTCGGCGAGACGACGATCGTCCAGGACCGCTTCCCCGAGGACAGCCGCTTCCGGAACATGCCGGTGCGCCTGAACGGGCTGATCTCGGTGCCGGAAGGGGAGGGCTCCCATCCGGTCGTCGTGATCCTCCACGGCACCCACCCCGGCTGCCCGGAGGACGAGGGCGGGGTCGACCGCTGGCCCTGCGATCCGGCGGTGGAGCGGCCGAACTACCGCGGCTTCGGCCACCTCACCCGCGCGCTCGCCGACGCCGGCTACGTCGCGCTGTCGATCAACATCAATGCCGAGAACACCTTCGGCTTCGGCGAGGGGACGCCGGGCGAGCGGCTGCGCCAGATCGTCGACAAGCACCTCGAAGCGCTGGCGACGGCCGCCGAAGGTGGCGCCAACGACTTCGGCGTGGATCTCGACGGGCGCGCTGACCTCAGCCGCCTGGCGTTCGCCGGCCACTCGCGCGGCGCGGAGGCGGCCTACGTGCTCGCACACTCGGACGCCGGCGGGACGATGGAACAACTGCCCGGCGCGGAGGACGGGACGGAGGATCCCGCCGGTGCGGTCCGGACGCCTGTGCTGGCTACGGCGGAGATCCTGGGCGATACCAATCCGCTCAGCATCGACGGCCTGCTGATGATCGCACCCGCCATCGTCTTCGCCGACCCCGCCACGGGCTCGCGCGTGCCGCTGGCGCAGATCCTGGCCGTCTGCGACGGCGACGTCTCGCGGCAGGAGGGGAAGTACTTCTACGAAGGCGCGCGCCTGGCGCCGGGGCAGACCGAATGGGCGACCTCCGTGCTGCTGGAGGGGGCGAACCACAACCAGTTCAACGACATCCTGGGGCCGGACCCGTTCGGCCACCGCGGGCGACCGGATTGCGAGACGCTGCTGGACGGCGCGGCGCAGCGCGACTTCCTGGCGCGCTACGCGGTGGACTTCCTCGCCACGGTCTTCGCGGATGATGCGACCGCCAAGCGCGAGGCCGCCGCACGGATGGGCCTGGACGCGAGCAGCCCGGCACCGGCCGAGCTCTACGGCCTCCCGGCGCGCGTGTCGGTGCTCGCGCCCGCCGCGGAGCGCCGGACCCTCCTGGTCCCCCGCGGCGCGGAGGAGCTCAGGGCCCATCTGGCGGGCGGCGCGGTGACCGCCGAGGGCGTCACGACCCACTACTGCGAGCCGGGCTACGCCACGCCGACGGTGCGCCCCGGCAGCGAGCCTTGCCAGCACGTCAACCTGACGATCCCGGGCAGCCCCGCGATGGTCGTGCTGTCGTGGGACGCGCCCGGCGCGGCCTGGCGCTTCGCCTTGCCCGAAGGCGCGGGCGATCTCGGTGACGCCGCCGCGATCAGCCTGCGCGCCGCGGTCGACCCGCTTTCGCCCTTGAACAGGGAGGGAGAGACGCCGGCGTTCTCGGTTCAGTTGACGGACGGCGCGGGCAAGACGGCTACGGTGCCGACGCAGCCGGACGAGCCGGCCCTGGCCTTCCCGATCGGCGAGCGCGAGCCCAACGAGTTCTTCGGCGGCGAGCTATTCACGGGCCTCGTCCCGATGACCACCCTGCGCGTGCCGATCGCCGGCTTCCAGGGAGTCGAGCTCGGCGACATCCGGGAGCTCGCGCTCGTGTTCGACCAGACGCCCAGCGGCTCGCTCTTCGTGGGCGACCTGGAGTGGCTGCGGGCGGAGCAGTGACGCGGGCCGATGCGTCCGCCCGTGCCCGCCACTGAGCATCCCATCGAAGCAGGCGGGATCGACCCCGGCCTCGATTGAGCCGGGCGGGTGGCTGGACCGACTCGGGCAAGCTGGACAAGCACATCGGCAACGGCTTACAATAGTTGGGGCATGCGGGACCGGCGTCCGCGCCGACCCCTGACCCTCTTTACCGCACCCCATCCAATCCAAGGAGAGAAGAGATCATGCTGTCCCTTCGACGTTGCGCCGGGCTGTTCGGCCTGGCCCTGCTCGTCGCGGCGTGCGCCCAGCCGACGACGGCGCCGACCGCCATGCCCGAGCCGACCGCGGAGCCGGTGCCCACCGAGATGCTGGCCACCGAGGCGCCCGCGGTGGCCGAGGAGCCGACCGTACCTGCCGAGATGGTCGAGCCACAGCCCGACGACGGATCGCCCGACGCCGAGCCGGCACCCGAGGGCGGCGCGGAGCCGGCGGTCCAGTTGATCGCCATGACCGGGCCGGACGACATCCGGGTCGGCCGCGAGGCGCAGCTCGCCGTCCTGACCGGCGACAGCGATGGTGTCGACCGGGTCGAGCTGCAGATCGACGGGCAGGTGGTCTCCACCTTGACCGCGAACCAGGCGACCGAGTTCCAGGGCGTGCTGAGCTGGACACCGGACAAGGAAGGCGACCACAACGCGGTGGTGATCGTCTTCGACAAGCTCGGGCTGCCGGGCCAGGCCGAGCAGCGCACCGTCACCGTGCTGCCGGGCGAGCCGACCACCGCACCGCCGGCCACGGGCGCGCCCGCCCCGCCCCCGACCAACCCGCCGCCGACCCCGATGCCGGCCGCCGACCGGCCGGCGGTGTCGATCACGCCGCTCAACCCGCGGATCGAGCCGGGCCAGGACTTCCAAATCGCGACCAACGCGGTCTCCGACGCCGGCATCGTCCGGCTGGAGCTGTTCATGAACGACCGCCTGGTCGACACCTGGCGGCATGACGAAGCCTCCGGCCCGCCGAGCCGCAGCGTGTATCGCACGCTCCACATGCGCAACGCCCGCCAGGGCCAGTACGACGCCTTCGTCCGCGCCTTTGCCGCCGACGGCCAGGTCGGCCAGTCCGTGACCGAGCGCGTCCGGGCCCGCCCACCCGCCGAGGTGCCGGCCGAGCCCACCGACGAAGCCGGCGCGCCGGGCGACGAGCAGCCCACCGAGGAGCCAACCGCCCAGCCCTAGGGGGCGATCGGCGCCAAGTGTCAGTCAGCACAATCAGCAAGGGGCACCCTCCGGTTGGGGGTGCCCCCTTGTTCGTTGAGGCGTTCGACCGGCAGCGCCGGGACGGCGACAAGCGAATGAACCACCGGCCCCGCAGCCGCCGCTTCGATGATACGCGGGCGCCGTCCCAGCGCGCATGAACCTTTCGATTAAGTCCCTACGGCAGCGACTCAGGCTGCAGAACGAACGACAGATCCCCCGCGGGGCTGCTCAGGATCAGCCGGTTGCCGGTGATCACGTAGCCTGTCGCCTTTTCGAGTGCATCGAGGTAGGCTTGCTCGGCCTGCATCGTCTCGTCGGCGCAGGCGCGCTGCGTGGTGGTGATGCCGGAGACCGCGAGCGTGCCGCCGGTGGCGTCGCCGATGGCGGTGTAGCTGGCCTGGTAGGTATTGCAGCCGGCCGAGCCGCTGGCGGTGCCCTCGCCGGCGGTCAGCGTGATCGGCGGGACGCTACCCTCCAACAGCCAGACCATGCTGCTGAAGTCCGGGAGGATCGCGATCGCATGGCTGGCGGCGTCGGACAGGCCGTTCTCGTCGGTGAGGACCACGTTGACGACGTAGTCGCCGGGGCTGGCGAAGGTATAGGTCAGCGTGTTGGCCTGGGCGCCCGGGACCTGGACGCCGTTGACGAACCAGTCGTGCCGCACCACGGCGCTGCTGCCCGGGCTCGATCCGTCGGCGCGGAAGGTCACCGGCGTGCCGACCTGGGCCTCGTCGGGGCCGGTCAGCGCGGCGGTGGGCGGGCGCGCCGGATCAGGCTGGATCTCGATGCGGTGGTTGGCCGAGCTTTGCGCGCCGGAGCGATCGGTCACTGTCAGCACGACGTTGAAGCTGCCGGCCTGGCCGTAGGCATACGTCACCCGCGCGCCGTTGGCCGTGCCGCCGTCGCCGAAGGTCCAGGCGTAGCGGTCGATCGGGCTGCCCGAGGTCGAGCCGCTGCCGTCGAAGGTGACGATCTCGCCGATCCGCGCCTGGCTCGGCGCGCTGATCACCGCCCGCGGCGGGTCCGGCAGGGAGATCTGGACCACCTGCGTGGCGCTGTCGGCCAAGTTGTTCGTGTCGGTCACCGTCAGGCGCACGTGGTAGGTGCCCGGCTGGGCGAAGGTATGCGTGACCCGCGCGCCATTGGCCGTGCCGCCGTCGCCGAAGGCCCACGCATAGGTGGAGATCGCCGCGTCGCCCTGCGTGGAGGCCGAGCCGTCGAAGGTGAGCTCCGTACCGGCGCGCGCGCTGGTGGGGCCGGAGATCACCGCCGACGGCGGCCGCTGCGGGGCCGCGGCGATCGTGATCCGATGCTGGGCCCGCCCCCACTGGCCGGCGCTATCGACCGCGGTCAGCACGACGAGGTAGGACCCGGCCAGGTCGAAGACATAGTCCACCTGCGGTCCGTCGGCCCGCCCGCCGTCGCCGAAGTCCCAGCGGTAGACCGAGATCGGGTTGCCCGCGCCGGCCGCGACCGCGCTGAAGCGAACCGGCGTGCCGACCGTACCGCTGGCCGGCGCGCTGATCACGAGTTGCAAGCTGGCCGCGGGCGCCGTGCCGGTCGCCGCCGCCGAGGCCGCGGCGGTCGCCGCCATGGTCGCGCTGGCCGTGGCCGTCACCGTGGCCATGCTCTCCTCGGTCACCGCGGCCTCGATGGTCGGCGTTTCGACCGCCGGCGCCGTCGGCGTGAGGTCCGACGCGACCTCGGACGAGCCGCCCGAACCACCGGAACAGCCGCGCATCAAGCCCACGACGAGGAGGAGCACGATGACGACACCGGCGACAATCCCGACCCAGCGCATTCCGCCGCCGGTGGCCGGAGCATCGCCCGCCCCGCCGCCCGAGGTCGGAGCGTCGCCCGCCCCGCCGGCGGCCGGCGCGCCCGGCGCGAGCGCGGGATCGGCTGGCGTGGTAGTCGCGGCGGGTTCATCGGGCTGGGATGGGGGCACGGCGGGGATCTCGTCCGGGGTCGGAACGTCCGGATCTGCGTTCATGGGGGTCCTCCTTGGTCCATGGGGGCAATCGGAACGGGAGCAACCATCTTATCATGCCGGCTTCGACCGGGTCAAGCGTTGTTCGACAACCCATCGTGCTGTCGTTTCCTGGCCGCGCCCGGCTATGGTATCATTGCCCGCTTGGCGCCGCCCGCGGGCGCGCCTCTGGTGAGACCGGATCTCACCCGCAACCCGAAACGAATATGGAGGAGAGAGAGATGCGAACCCTTAAGCCGATCGCCGTTGCCCTGGCCGTGCTTGCCGGGTCCGGCCTGTCGCTCGTGGCCTGCGGCTCACCGACTGCTGAGCCCACCGCAATGCCCGAGCCCGTTGTCGAGCCCACCATGGCCGAGCCGACCGCCGAGATGGTCATCGAGCCGACCGTCGAGATGACCGATACCACGTCCATCACCAGCACCGCGGTCATGACCTCGCCCCTGGATGGGCCGACTTGGGTCCTGGTCTCGCACGGCGATCCGATGTCGCCCACCTTGACCGTCAGCGGCACGCGCGTCACCGCCACCTTCGCCGGAGGCCGGATGTCCGGCAACGGTGGCTGCAACACCTATGGCGGAGACTTCACTGTCGACGGCGACAGCCTGACTATCGGCCCCGCCGTCAGCACCATGATGTTCTGCGAGCCGGCCGAGCTGATGGAGCAGGAGCAGGCCTACCTGGCCCTGATCAACACCGCGGCCAGCTTCACCGTCTCGGACGAGGCGCTGACGATCACCACCACCGACGGCAAGGTGCTGAACTACACCGCCGAGGCGCCGCTAGCGCTCGAAGGCCCCATCTGGAACCTGGTGAACTACAACAACGGTAAGGAGGCGGTGGTCGGCATCGCTGAAGGCACTACGATCACCGCGACCTTCAAGGCCGGGCAGGTCACCGGACATGCCGGCTGCAACAACTACTTCGCGGACTACACGGTTGACGGCAACAAGATCACCATCGGCGCGCCGGGCAGCACCCGCATGGCCTGCGACCAGCCGGTGATGGACCAGGAGTTCGCCTACCTGGCCGCCCTGCAGACCGCCGCGACCTGGAGCATCACCGACGGCCGGCTCGAGATGCGCACCGCCGACGACGCGATGGCGCTCCTGTACACCGGCGCGGTGACCGAAACGACCGCCACCGAGTAAGGCGCCGGCCGGGGCACCGGCAACCCAGAACCTGCGTGCGGCGCAGGGGCGGCACGGCCTGTCGCCCCTGCGCCGTTTGCCTTCCAGGACGTCCGGCGGTTGACAGGCGGGCGGTTTCCCGTAAGATGAGCGCGATGGGCCGCCGCCGGCGGTCCGCGAAACGCATGCAAGAGGAGGAGATACCTAACGATGAATGCAATGATGCCGGGTTGGCTGGATGAAGAGTTGGCGTCCGCCGCGGAGCATTGGGGCTTGCTCGCCGCGGTGGGCGTGATGTTGATTGTCTGTGGCTTCGTCGCCATCGCCACACCGGTGATCGCGTCCGGCGCGGCCGTATTGTTCCTCGGGTTCCTGCTCCTGGTCGGCGGCATCGCCGCGATCATCGGCGGCATCCACGGCCGCAAGTCCGGTGGCCTGGCGTTTTACCTGATCATGGGCGTCCTCTCGCTGATGGCCGGCGTGGTGATCCTGCGCAACCCGGTGGAGAGCTTGCTGACGATCACGCTCCTCATCGTGATCTATCTGTTCATCTCCGGCATCTTCAGGATTATCGGCGCCTTCATGCAAGACGCGGGTAAGGGCTGGGCCATCGCCAGCGGCGCGATCAGCATTCTGCTCGCGGTCCTGTTGTGGCAGCAGGGCGCCTCGGCCGCCCTGTGGTTCCTGGGCCTGGCGGTCGGGATCGAGATGATCTTCCAGGGCTTCGCCTGGCTGTCGCTCGGCTTCGCCGCCAAGCGGCTGCGGCAGGTGGAAGCGGCCTGACGCGGGTCGACGGCTTGATTTGCTGAACGCAAAGGCTAATTTCACCACAGAGACACAGAGCCGAATTCCTCGCCGTCGCTCTGTGTCTCTGTGGTCAGCTTCTGCTTGAATGGCTGAATCCATGGCTATCGCCCACAGCGTCGCCAGCCTTGCCGCCACCGCCGCGCTGATCCTTTCAGCCACGGCTTGCGCGCCGCCGACTCCGACGAACGCACCTCCGACGGCTGCGGTGCCGGTGGGAGGGGCGACCGCTCCGGCGGCAGGAGCAACCGCCCCGGCGGCAGGTGGGACACCGGTGGCGCCTGCCGCGCCGGTGGCGGGAGAGGACTTGCAGCGGGTGATGGCCGCCGGCCTGCTCGTGGCCGGCTCGTCGCTGGACAATCCGCCCTTCTCGTTTCACAACGCGCAGTTCCAACCCGACGGCTTCGACATCGCCCTGATCCGCGCGGTCGGCGACCAGCTCGGCGTGCCGACCACAATCCGCGACCTGGCGTTCGACGGCCTGGGATCGGCGCTCGAGCTCGGCCAGGTGGACCTGGCGATCGCGGCGATCACGGTCACGCCGGAGCGCGCGGCGCGGGTGGCCTTCAGCACGCCGTATTACCAGAGCCGATCGGCGGTGCTGGCAGGGGTCGATTCGCGCATCGACGCCATCGCCACGGCCGACGACTTGGCGCCCTTCCGCATCGGCGTGCAGCAGGGGACGGTTTACGAGCGCTGGGTCCGCGACACCCTGATCGCCACCGGCAAGCTGCCCGAGGCAAGCCTGTTCCTGTATCCCGACCCCGCCACCGCCGTGCGCGACCTGGCCGGCGGCAGCCTGGACGTGGTGCTACTGGACGCGCTGCCCGCCCAGTCCTTCGTCGATGCCGGCGGGGTCAAGCTGGTGAGCCAGGGGCTCTTCAGCCAGGACTACGCGATCGCCATGCGCCAGGGCTCGTCGCTGCGGGAGGCGGTCGACCGCGCCCTGGCGACCCTGGCCGAGGATGGCACCATCGCCGCGCTGACCGAGCGCTACCTGGGGGCCGAGCAGCAGCAGCTCGACGCCTCCGCCACCGAGCAAGCCGCCGCCCGGTCCACCGCCGCGGCGCCGACCCCGACGCCCGAGCCGGTCGTCCCGACCCCCGCCCCAACCGAACCGCCGCCCGCGCCGACCGACGCGCCGTGCGTGGATGGCCTGGCGCTGGTCGCCGTGCTGAGCTTCGACGACCACGCCATGCAGTCGCCGCCGGTGCTCGCGCCGGGCCAGGCCTTCACCAAGGGCTGGCGGGTCGCCAACATCGGCACCTGCGCCTGGACGCGCGAGTACCGGCTGGCCTACGTCACCGGCAACACCGCCCAGTCGCGCATGGGCGGCAGCCCGGAACCGCTGGCCCTGACTGTGACGCCGGGCCAGACCGTGGACCTGGACCTCGCGCTGGTGGCGCCGGCGACGCCGGGGACCTACCTGGGCACCTGGCAGATGGTCAACGGCGACGGGATCGGCTTCGGCGAGCGCCTGCCGGTGGGCATCCAGGTCGCGGCGAGCACGCCGGCGCCCGGCGCCACCGCCCCGCCGACCGAGACGGCGGTACCCGGCATCACCTTCACCGCCAGCGCCACCCAGGTCATCCGCGGCTCGGTCGTCACGTTCACCTGGGACGCCCCCGGCGCGTCTCAGGTCTACTTCTACGCCCAGGGCCAGGCCTGGCAGAATCACCCGGTCGGCAGCTCGGGCAGCGCGCAGGTCAAGGTGTTCGAAACCACCGTCTACCAGTTGCGTGTCGCCCAGCCCGACGGCTCGGTGGTCACGCGGTCGATACGGGTGCAGGTGATCTGATCCCGACCAAGGGAGCGAAGCAACCGGGATGTAGGGCCGCCGGGCGAATATCAGGTCGATCGCCCGGTCGCTTCGCCCCTTGGGTCAGGCGTCGGTGGACGGCTCTACCAGCCTTTCCCAACACCACGCCCTTCACCAGCCCCGGTAGGTACAGGTCCGGCGGTTCGTCCCCTGTTGGTTTTGAATGAACCGTCTACCAGAGTTTGTTGCGGCAATTCGTCAGAGCTTTCGTAGCTCTACCGCCCACTAGCCTTCCGAAATTCACTAGAAAGCTCCACTGCTCCCTCTCTATCCAACCCTCTGACTAGACTCACCACACGTATATCGCCCATCTCTTTCCATGTGACCAGGAAGTCGTACGGAATCCACGGACTATAAACATCCTGTTGCTGAGCATCGATCTGAGGTAACAACTCATAACTATCATATTCCACTCCATCATGATACACCCCAGAGACGCGGTTTCTAATGGCTTGGTTGAGCGCAACGTTCGTTTCGTTCCAAAGCGGTGGCCACCACCAGCTTATGTCAAACGGAGCACCAGCGGCTGAATCATCTCCCTGCAAAATAAGGGCAGTCTCATCTTGGCCGGCCAATTCCTGTGCCACTAGCCAATAACGATTTCCGGCACCCACATCTGACTGTAGTGGCCACATAAGGCTGTCCATTCTTTGGCCTTCCATCGTGCCCGTTATGAATACGGAGCTTGACAGAGTGAACGTGGCATGAATCGGTGTGACCGACGGATACAACAGATGGCTGCTTTGAGCCACTGGGGCAATGTGACCGTCAGATGGATCGTATACTTGTGACTCGACATAACTGGTTTCGGCTTCCGCATCAGATAGCGGCGAGTCGAGAAATTCAGGGGTTAAGTACTCATCGCCCACTTGCCTCCCAAACTCTATACCAGTTACCTCGAATCGGTAGTCGGGTTCTCCTGTATTGTCACGATACCACTCTTCCACTTTCGCCTTAATTCCCGTGTCGTCAACCACCGATAGACGAAGATGTGTCACCGGATAGTAAAGCTCCCTGTTGGGGTAGACCTCAAAGACCGTCACGGGTAACCCTAGAAGAGTGGTGTGTTCAGTTATTGAAATAGCCCCCATTACAACGAGATCATTCAACACATCCCAGTCGAGGGTTGGATATTTTTGGTAGTCCAACAGTCTTCCATAATCGGTGTTATCAGGTACATTCCCTCGCCCAGATATGTCGGTTAGGAGACTTGGAAGTGTAGCCATTACGCCATCGCCCCGCTGTCGAAACACATCTCCATTTGCGTGCGCCTCCACCTGCTTCCAAAGGTTATTATGCCTTGTATAAAATCCACGAAGATCGACGTCGCCGTCATCATTGAGTCTTTCGTTGACGTTGACCACAATTTCGGGGTCAATGGCAGTGATATAATTCATCCAAATCGCGTTCCACTGGTTGGCTTCTCTAGCATAGAGCGTACCGGTAATTAGTACCCCTGTCGTACCGCTCACAGCTTGCTGGATACTGTCACCGTGAATCATAGAGGTAGACAGGGAAGAGGGTGTAGTTGATGATGGCATGGCTCTCTCGGTAGTAATTCTGTGGCGATTCATATACAACAACCCTACCGAGCCAGCGGCAATCAGTCCGGCCAGAACGAGGCCGATGTAACGATGTGACATAGCGAACACCTCTTCTTCCTAGACTCCCTTGTATGAATGACGCTCGAGATCGTCGTACTGGCCTATGAGCACAAAGTAACTTGATTCATGGACATGAATCCGTTGGGCACTCTTGAGCCTGATTCCCATAAGATCGGGCCCACGCTCGGTTACTCGTCAATCTTGCATCGGGCTTAATACTACAGTCTATCAAGTAATAGTACTTTCTGACTCCCGAAACTTGTGGAGGCCTGTAGTGATAAACCCACCTCTCGATCCAAGCATTATTGGGTTTGATACTATTGTCACCCCATTGTCTACACTCTTCCCTAAATCCAAAACCAGGAGCTATTATTTCTAAATCATGCCCACACATATTGGTCCAGTCTGCCGGTGGGTCCCCATGCACGGAAGCAAGGTCATCGGTAACCGCCGCATTGTCCACTGAATTCAACCCCACGTAAGAGACTCCATAAGAAGAGCCACAATCACTGCAAAAGATTGTCGGGCTCTGATCGTCATAAAACGGATCTGAAACATGGCATTTCTTGCGATCCGCTTCCTCCAAAGTCATTATCGTGTCCGGTCGCTCGCAAAGGCGTCAATCATAAGATCGCGCACTTGACCATAACAAGCCGTAGAAACAGGGTG
>CAZCJG010000020.1:0-23105 GCA_964498575.1 uncultured Anaerolineales bacterium
TTTCCAGGTCGTTGTGCTTGCCGGTGACGCGCATGCACTTCTGGGCGGTGGTCGCCCGGGGGTAGGCGCGGCTCTCGAGGCCGAGGAAGGTGTCCTTGAACTGCACCATCCCGGCGTTGGTGAAGAGCAGGGTCGGGTCGTCCGGCACCAAGGGGGCGCTGGGGACCAGGGTATGGCCATGTTCCTCGAAGAAATCCAGGAAGCGTTGTCGAATCTCCGCGCTGTTCATGCTGATCCCTGCCTGGGTGGTCCGGGGGCGGCGCCGCGCCCCCCTGGGATAAAAAAAGCCCGCCCTGGGGTGAGGACGAGCGAACGCCCGAGTCTCCATCGCCGGCGCTCACACCTGGCCCGAGCGCGCGTCAACTATAAGATCGCCACTCCGCGCTGTCAAGCTGGCCGCTGCCGACACGGAATCGGCGTAAGTTCGTGGCTGTGTCTCTTGAGATCACGGCGCGCCAATGACCAACTGTTGACAGGTTGAACATTTCATGCTAAATTGAGCGTTGAAGGACAAAGGTGGAATGTTTCGGACCGCGTACCGCAGATTTGACGGGCCGGGAGGAAGCACGATCTTTCTTCGTCCGTTGTCCCAGCTCAAGAGAAGGAGATCAGAACAGAGATGTCAAGGGTGACCGGCACCGTCAAGTGGTTCAATCCGCAGAAGGGCTTTGGCTTTATCGTGCGGGACGACCAGGAGCGCGATGTGTTCGTACACTTCAGCTCGATTCAAACGCCCCCGGGTACTGCGGACACGTTTCGCAACCTGGCCGAGGGCCAGCGCGTCGAGTTCGAGGTCGAGGCGGGTCCCAAGGGCCCGCGCGCGGCCAACGTCGTCAAGATGTAGCGCGGCGGCCCGCTCGCGAAGTCTTCACGACGCACAATCGTGAGTCAGGGGGGGCAACTTCGGTTGCCCCCGTTTCCATTCGCCGCTCCGGCTCACCGAGTGCCACCCCGAGATCACCGACCCGCGCGCAGCAGCGAGGCCAGTCGATCTCGAAAGCCCTGTCCGTTGCCCGGCGCCTGTGCGGCCTGTGACGCGTCACCACCCGGCGTGGCCATCGCGTCGTCGGGGCCCAGGCGCCGGCCGATGTCGGGTACGGGATGGGTCGGCCGGTGGATCCAGAACCCACCGTCCAGCGGGCGCATGTTCTCGCCCGCCGCCCGGCAATCGGCCTCGCCCCAGAAGTGGCTGACCAGACTGCGGCGGGTCGCCTCGAAGTTGGTGACCTCCCGGCCGCCGTGCGCCAGCTCGGAGTGCCAGATCAAGACGTCGCCGCGGCGGGCCGCGAAGGTGGCCTGCGTCAGGCCGCGCGCCTCGATCTCGGCATGGATGTAGGCGTTCCAGCGCGCCTGGTCCTCCGGCGAGCCCGAGGTTCGCCGGCCATCCGGCGCGAAGACGAAGGGCGGGATGCGGTGGCTGCCGGGGTAGTAGAAGAGTTGCCCGGCGTCGGGGCGTGCGTCCTCCAGCGCGATCCAGGTCGCGGCCAGCCGGCTGGGCGTGCGCGGCGCCATGTAGATCGAGTCGACGTGCACCGGTTGCTGTGACGAACGCTTGAAGTTCAGCGAGTTGCACAGCACCGGCCGATCACCGATCAGCTCGGTCAGGATGCCGACCATGCGTGGATCCAGCGCCACCTCGCGGATATCGGGGTAGTTCAGGAAAAGATCGTTGGTCTTGACGAACCGTGCCGCCCGCTCCGCCTCGCTGATCTGGTTCATGAAGCAACGCCGATGCGTATCCAGGATGTCCAGGACGATGTAATCCGGACAGGTCGACCAGGCATGCGCATAACAGCGTTCAATGCGCTCGAGATCCGTCTGCGAGTAGAAGCCAGGCAACACCAGGAACCCGTTGGCATCCCAATGGGCACGCTGGTCCGGGCTGAGGAACTCCGAGCTACGAGCCGGAACCGTTGTCGAGTCAGTCGTCGAGTCAATCGTGGCAGGCATGTCCCCTCCTTCGAGCGCCTTCGAGCCCCTTCGCGCGGGTCCCATGCGCCGGAGCGCTAGACTATCACGCCGGCGGTCGCCAGTCAAAACGCGACGCGGACGATCGGCTCCGTGCCGCGTGACATCGTCCTGGCACAGCTCCGACTGCACCCAGCCCTTCTGAAATGTAAATAGTACTTGACATTCAGACAAGAATGGTTTACAATGACACGGCTAGGTGGCATTCTAGGTCAAGGCATCTCAAGGAGGCATCGAATGGAAAGCAAGACGCGGCGGACTTGGTGGATCTGGGGGACCTGCGTCGACATGCCGGAGCGCGACGTGCGCAACCTACGGCGCTTCACGGGCTGGGCACTGGTCTGGGCGATCGCCTTCGTGGTGGCGACGTGGCTTCTGACGAGCGGGGCGATAGCGTCGGGCGCGCTCTCGTTCCTCGTCGCGGCGATCCCGACCTGTCTGGGACTGGTCGTCGTCTGGGCCTACGTGCGCTACCTGCGCGAGGCGGACGAGCTGCAGCGCAAGATCCACCTCGAAGCCCTGGCGCTGGGCTTTGGCGCCGGGGCGGTGTTCATGATGGGTTACCGCTTGTTCGAGCGTGCCGGCGCGCCGGCGCTGGACATGAACGACGCGCTCGTTGTCATGCTCGTGGTCTGGTCGGTCTGGCAAGGGGTCGCGGCGAGGCGCTACGTGTGAAAAATCGCCTCAAGGTGCTGCGCGCCGAGCGCGACTGGACCCAGGCCGACCTCGCGGCGGCGCTGGACGTCTCACGCCAGACGATCAACGCGATCGAGACCGGCAAGTACGACCCGAGCCTGCCGCTGGCCTTCCGCATCGCGCGACTGTTCGGGCAGGCGATCGAGGATATCTTCGATCCGGAAGAGGATCTCGCCGGGCTGGGAGATGCCGGCGTCAGCGTCGACATGGCCAGCAGGCTTCGGGCTTGACCGCCCGTCGCAGCGCGGTAGGCAGGTAAGCCCGCCAGACCAGACGGGTCCGCCGAGCATCCCCCGCCGCATGAGTCGCCGTCTCGGCAATCCGGGTTTGATGCGCGCCGACGGTCGCGGGAAGGTCCGGGGTAGCGGTGATCTGCTGATCCGGCGTGGCTGTACTGCGCTCAACCGGCGTGACGATCGGTGTCGCCGCCGCGGTGGACGTTGGCGCCCGTGACGCGCTCGGCGTTGACGAGGGCCGTTGCGGGCTGGGCGAAGGGGACGGCACGCTCGTGAGGGTCGGCGCCGGCGGTACGCCAGCCATGGTGTATCCGGTGACCAGGCGCGGTCCCTGCCCGTGCGATCCCGAGCTCTGACCGGAATCCCAGGCGAACAAGTTGGTGGCGCCGCCGCCGGCCGGGCCGTCGATCCGCAGCGTCACGGGTTGGTCGTGCCCGAGCCTGGCCTGAAGCAGGGCGAGCTGGGCGTCATCCAGATCGAAGACGTTTTGGCGTCCGGCGCCGAGATCCACTGGGCCGACGATCGGCAGCAGCCAGCTTGCCACCGCGGCCGGGCCAAGCTCACGGTAGCCGAGCCGGTCGAACGGCGTGCTTTCGATCTCGCCCGCCAACAGCGCCACCGACCACTGGCCGCCCGAGCCGAGCTGCGCCGCGGTGAGACCGGTCAGCTCCAGCCTGGCCTGGGCGATCTTCGTGCCGGGCGGTATCGCGTCCAGCCACAGCCGCAGCGCTCCGAGGTAGCGATCGCCGCGGTGCACACCTGCCCACACGTGGCTCTCGTCCGCAAAGGCATTCTGGTCCGGGTGGCTGGAGACCACCCAGCCGATCTCACCGGCCCGTGGCTCGATGAACACCGCTGTTCCGAACGGTGCCGGCCGTGTGCCCGTCGGGCCGATGTGGCGCGTGCTGGTCGGACTGACGCGGGGCGTGCTGGTCGGCGCGGCGCGTGATGTGCTGGTCGGGCTGACCAGGGCCGGTCCGGGCACCGTTGCCGTGGTCTCAGGAATCCCAGGTCCGAGCTGCCGGGCCAGCCGCTCAAGCGCCAGATCGGGCCGCACCAGGCCGTTGCCATAGACCGGATCCGCGCCGATCTCCCCGAGATCTTCGGCGGAGTCGACGACAAGTTGGCGGACGCGTTCCGGAGCCCAGTGCTCGCCGCGCTGCGCCAGGTAACCCTCGACGAGAGCAAGCGCGCCGGCGGCGTGCGGGCTGGCCTGCGACGTGCCGCTCATCTGCACGGTGCGGTCGCTGCCCCGGTAGGCGCCGGGTACCGCGACTCCGACGGCCGATACCGCGTGATGGCCGGTGTTCGAGAACCAGGCCCGCCGCCCCGCCGCGTCGACCGCGCCCACGCACAACACCTCGCGATAGCCGCACGGGAAGTTGCTGCGGCTACTCCCATCGTTGCCTGCGGCGGCGACCAGGATCACACCGCCGCGTTCGGCGTAGCTTGCCGCGGCGGCCAGCGTCCGCGAGCTGCTGGGCCCGCCAAAGCTCATATTGGCGATCTCGGCGCGGTAGCGCGGGTCGTCGACCAGGGCGACCAGTGCGCGGGCGGCCCATGCGGTATCCACCATCCCATCGCCATCCGCCACGCGATGATCCGCCACCCGGCAGCCCCAGCCCGCGCCCGCCAACGCGAAGCCGTTGTCCGTAGCCGCGCAAACCACCGACGCGACGTGGGTGCCGTGCCCATGCGCATCGCCATTGTGGCTACCCGAGGTCGCCGCACCATCAACATAGTCGAAGCCAGGATCGCAAGATGCCTTGAGGTCGGGGTGGCGGCAGTCCACGCCGGTGTCCAGCACGGCCACGCGGACCCCCGCCCCGCGTGCCAGCGCCCAAGCCGCCGGGAAGCCGTGCCGCCGCAGACCGGGCTGCTGCTGGGTGAAGGCCGGATCGCTCGGCGTCACGTCGGCCTGCGCCAGGGCATAGCGATAGCTCGGCTCAGCCCAATCCACCAGGGGCCGGGCGGCCACTTGGTCCGCCGCGATCTGCTCGACTGTCGGACCGTCGCTCGCATCGTCGCGCAGTCGGCTGCCGTTGCCCGCGGCTCGTGCGGCAGGCTGGATCGACTGGAACCGCACCCGATCGAAGGTGATCAGCGATACACCGAGCGCGGCCAGGCCGATCTCGCGCGATTGACCGCCGACGCTGGCCGCAACCGCCGCACGGTCCGTAGCCGCCGCGTGATCCGACCAGCGCACCAGGATCTCACCTGGACGCGCGGGGGACATCCCGGGCGCGTTGGTGGCGCCGCCCTCCAATGGCATTTTACCGGGGATCAGGGCAATCCAGGCAAGCGCGGCGAAGACTGAAACAAGGATTCGATAGCTCATGGTCTGACGCATGGTGCAACACTCCTCTCGGGTGGGGACGACGATACGCCCCAGTCTACCGCGCCGCGCTGCCCCGGCGCTAGCCCCCTGGCGCCATCATTGCGCCACGATTGCGACAGGTCCCCGGCCTTCCAGGAGCGCGATCGGGCGACAGGGTCCTGGATTGGCCCCGATGTCGCGACCCAAGCGGCGCGTTGTTCTGCTACAATGGATTTCCCAGTCGGTGTAACATCGCCTGTCATGCCGCCATCGAAGTCAGCGTAGGAACCCCAACCCGATGAAGCTCCGCCATCTCTCGTTTCGCCGGTCCGCGCCTGTGGCGGGCCACCGCTTGACGCGCGCCTTGCTTCCCCTCGTCGCACTCTTCTGCCTGGTGGCCGCCGTGGGCGCTGCCGGCGCCGCCGTTCCGGAGGCGCCGGCGCTGCCCGGTCGGCTGGTGTACAACCGCGCCAAGGCCTACCAGTGGAACCTCTTCACCTCGGACGCCGACGGGCGCAACGAGGGCCAGCTCACCGCCGCCAAGAGCCCGAACTCCAAGGGCGACGAACAGCCGCGCTGGTCCTGGGATGGGCGCCAGATCGCGTTCGCCAACTTCTCGCAAAATGGCGACAAGGCCTTCATCTGGCGGGTGCCCTTCACCGGCGGCACCCCGACGCCGGTCGCCACGGTCAACGCCGAGGAAGCAGGCTTCCCATCCTGGGGACCGGGTGAGAACACGATCGTGTTTTCGGGCGCGCATGTCAGCGGCGGCGCGAGCACCGTGGACCTGATGGTATGGACGCCGGAAGGTGTGCGAACGCTGCTGGATACCGCGGGCAGCGACGAGCGCGAGCCGGATTGGTCGCGCGACGGCCGCCACATCACCTACGCCGCCCGGAGCCTCGATGGGAGCGCCCCGCCCTCGTCGATCCGGGTGGTGAACGCCGATGGTTCGGGCGACCACGCGGTCTTCGCCCTGGCCGGACAATCCGCCTGCCACCCGCGCTGGTCGCCCGACGGCTCGCGGCTGGCGATCGTCACCTACGGGCGCGATGAATGCCTGGGCTCCGGAACGCTGTGGTTGCTCGAAGTCGACGCCAATCGTCTGACGGAGGTCGTCCGCAGCGGAGTCTCCTTCCCGGCGGCGTGGTCGAGCGACGGCGAGTACTTGCTGGTCTACAACACCCTGCACGACGGCTTGGTGTTTCCCGACCAGCCGACGCCGACCACGTCGCCGCCGAGCGAGCAGCTTCTCGGCCTCTACTTGCTCCGCCTGTCTGACATGACCTTGTTCAGGCTGAGAGATGCGGCCGGCGGCGCCGGTGGCCGCAACTGGGAGTGGGGCCAGTACCACGACTGGACCGCCGGTACCTACACCCCGACACCGGAAGCTTCGCTCACCCCTACCAGCACCATCCCGCCGCCAACCGCAACCCCAACCCTCACGCCATCCCCGTCCGCCACCTCCGTCAGCTCGTCGACGCCCACCGCGTCGCGCACGGCGCCGGCCACCGCGTCGGGCACGGCGACCCCTACCGAGACCCGGGGCATCGAGATCACACCGACCTCGAACTCGACGCCGGATCCTCTTCCGCCGCTCTACCTTCCTGTGGCTCACAAGAGCAGCAACGGCATCGGGATTCGGCGCTAGCGCGACCCGGCGCCGAATCTGCCCGATCGGCTCGGGCCAACCCTGCCCCATGCTCCGAACCGTGGCGATTCGCATGCCGCGGCTTGTTCCCGTGGGCTATGGGCACCCTTGATGATTTGACATCTTACTGCGCATCGGGTAACATTTTCATTAAGTAGGATTGCTCACCGGCGGTGATTTCGCGCCGGCGGTGCCCGGCCGCGAGCCCAGGCGGTCGCCCCCAGCGGTCCACAGCCCGAAACTGCATTTCACTGTTTGCGAAAGGAACTTGATTCATGGAGAATCGACCTGTGTCGGTTGCACCCGCGCGGCTTTGGCCTTGGTTGCTGGGCACCTTGCTCATCGCGATCGCGGGGATCGGAGGGCTGGGCAACCTGCTCTCCGGTGGATCTGCCAAAGCGGCGAACACGGCGGCCCCGGGCGCGGTAGCGCGCCACGGGTCCGGACACGTAGCCGCCGTCGCCCGTGCGGAGCAAGAGACCGAAACACCGACCGAAGCGCCGACCGACGAAACGCCGACCCCTGAGGATACCGAGGAGCCGACCGAGACGCTGGAGCCCACCGAGACCATCGAACCGACGATGACTCCGCCCGAGACGGCGACGATGATGGCACCGACGGCCACATCCGAGACGCCCGCGACACCCAAGCCGGGCGGAGGTGGACACGACGACAAGGATCGGATCGGCTACATCAAGGGTGTGGCCTTCATCGACCTCGACCAGGACGGCAAGCTCGACCCGAATGATCCGGGTCTCAACGATGTCGGGGTGCATCTGGTCGGCGGCGGGCTGGACCTGTTGATCATCACCGGGCCGACCGGCCAGTTCAGCTTCGACGGCCTTGGCGCCGGGCGTTACGACGTCTTCATCGCGCCCGGTCCGGAGTGGCGGGTCACGACGCCGTCGCGTTACAATGGCGTGCGGGTGCAGCACAACGTGGTCCAGGGCATCGACTTCGGCCTGACACGCGTCGGCGCCGCGCCGAGCGGCAAGGCGGCGACGGACAAGCACGGCATGCCCAAGCTGCCGAAGACCGGCGTCGGCGAGCTGCCAAGCTCGGCTCTCCTCGCCCTGGTGGCCGTGGTGCTCGGTGTGGTGGCGGTGACCGGCCTGGCGCTGGAACGACGCCACTAGACTCGGGCGGCGCGCGGACGTTGACCGGCGATCGGTGATTGTGGTAGACTGCGGTCAAGGCTGGATTCCAGCCGCCCGGTCCACCACACCCACCGATCGCCCCATGCGCCCCATCGTCGAGTGCAGCCCCAACTTCAGCGAGGGCCGCCGCCAGGATGTGATCGACGCCATCGTCGAGGCCATCCAGGGCGGCGGTGTGCATGTGCTGGCCGTTCAGGCCGATCCAGAGCAGAACCGCTCCGTGATCCGCTTCGCCGGCGAGCCCGCGGCGGTTGAGCGCGCGGCGCTCGCGGGTGGGGCTGCAGCCATCGCCCGTATCGACCTGACCCAGCACAGCGGCAGTCACCCGCGGATCGGGGCGGTCGACGTGATCCCGTTCGCGCCGGTCGCCGGAGCGACGATCGAGGACTGCGTGGCCCTGGCGCGGCGCGTCGGAGAGGCTGTCGCGACCCCGCTCGATCTGCCGGTCTACCTCTACGGCGAGGCGGCCCTGCGGCCCGAGCGGCGCGATCTCGCGGCGATTCGCGACGGTCAGTACGAGGGCCTGCGCGACGCGATCGCCACCGACCCGGCGCGGGCGCCGGACTTCGGTCCCGCCCGGCTCGGACCGGCCGGCGCCGTGGCGATTGGGGCGCGCCATCCGCAAGTGCATTGTACCGTCTGGCTGGGCGGCGGCGCGGCGAAGGCGGGGCAGGTGGCCGGCGCGGTGGACCGCCGGTCGGGCGGCCTCGCCCACGTCGAGGCAAGGGTTGTCGAGGATGACGAGCGTGGTGCGGGCATCGTCGTGACCCTGGCCCGCTGTGACGAGACGCCGCTGCCCCGCGTGATCGAGGCGCTGCGCTCCGAGGCGGCCCGGCAGGGTGTCGCCATCGTCGCTACCGAGATCATCGGGCCGGTCCCGCAGGCCGTGCTGCTTGGCGCCGCCGCCTGGTACTTGCAGCTCGATGGTTTCGCGGCGGATCAGATCATCGAGAGCCATCTGGCATACCCCACCGACCCGGCCGTGCCGGCCGCCCCCGGTCCCGAAGCCTTCGTTGCCGGCGTCGCCGCCGACAACCCGACGCCCGGGGGGGGGAGCGTGGCCGCGCTGGCGGGCGCGCTCGGTGCCGCCCTGTGCCACATGGTGGCCAGCCTGACCATCGGCCGCTCGCGCTATGCCGACGCCGAAGCCGACATGCAGCAGCTCCGCGCCAGCGCGGCCAGCGTCCAGTCGTCTCTGGTCGATCTGATCGCTACCGACAGCGCGGCCTTCGAGGGTGTGATGTCCGCCTACCGCCTGCCCCGCGCCACCGCCGACGAGGCCGCCGCCCGGCGCGCGGCGATCCAGGCCGCTCTGCGCCAGGCGACGGAAGTGCCACTCGACATCATGCGCTACGCCGTGGAGGTCCTGCACCTTGCCTACACCGCGGCGGAGCAGGGCAATGCCAGCGCGGTGAGCGATGCCGGCGTCGCCGGTTACATGGCGCTCGCCGCCGCGCAGAGCGCTTCGCTCAACGTCGACATCAACATCAGCGGCCTGCGCAACATCGAGGACGGCGACCGTTATCGGCGCGAGAACAGCGATCTGCTGCGCCAGGCACGCCAGCTCGCCGAGGGCGTCGATCGCGTCGTCCGGGCGCGGATCGCGGGCAGCCCATGACCGAGCCCCGCGCCAGCCAGCCGCTCCCGGAGCCGGCGCCGGCCAAGCCCCCGAAGGCGACCTTCAATCGGTCCGTACAACGAACGATGGTCGTCGAGCTGGTGCTCGGCGGCCTGGCGATGGTCGTCTTGCTCATGGTCGCTGGCTATTTCGGCATCATCCGGCCGCGGCTGCAGAACAGCCCGGCCCTGGTTCGCCCGACCCTGGATGCTTTCATGGTCGCCGGCGGGGCCGGCGACGTCGCCGGTGCCCACCACCTGTTCTCGCGCGCCGGCCTGCGCTCGGTCTCGCGCGATGATCTGGCAGCGATGTTCAGCGACCGCAGCTTGTTCGACGGCTTCCAGCGCTTCCAGTTCACCGCCTATTCACGCCTCCCGGCAGGCGCCGTCACCGAAAACGAGCTGGTCACGGTGGAAGCCGCGGCCCTCTACCAAGCCGCGCCCCCCGCGACGCTCTCGGCGGAGCTCGAGTTCGAGGACGAGGACTGGCGCCTGCGCTCGATCGACATCCACCGGCCCGAAGCTGAGCCGGCGCTCGCTCCGTAGGCGTCTCACCCTTGAACCCGTCGATAGGCGTCTCCCCGATGAACCCGAATGATCCGGATGACACGGACAGCGTCCTGACACCAGCGACCATGCCACCGGTCCGTCCCGAGCGGCACGGTCGCCAGATCCTGTTCAGGCGGATCGGGCTGGCCGGGCAGGCGCGGCTCGTCTCGGCGCGGGTGCTGGTCATCGGTGTCGGCGCCACCGGGGGGGCCATCGCCAACACGCTGGCGCGCGCGGGCCTGGCCCTGACCCTGGTCGATCGCGACTTCCCGGAGCGCCACAACCTTCAGCGCCAGACGCTCTTCACCGATGCCGACGTCGATCGCGGCGTGCCCAAGGCGGTGGCGGCCGCGGAGCACCTCCGGCAGATCGATCCTGAGCTGCCGATCACGGCGCATGTCACCGATGTGCACGCCGGCAACATCCTGGATCTGGCGGCGGGGCATGACGTGCTGGTCGACGGCACCGACAACTTTGCGACACGCTTCGTCGTCAACGACGCGGCGGTCCGACTCGGCATCCCCTGGGTCTACTGCGGCGCCATCGGCGCGCAAGGCGCCTTGATGACGATCGAGGCGGGCGGCCGGCCCTGCTTGCGCTGCCTCTATCCCGATCCGCCGCCGCCGGGCAGCGTCGCGACCTGCGACACGGCGGGCGTGCTGCACGCCGCGGTGGCGGTGGCCGCCGGGCTGGCGTCGCTCGAAGTGATGAAGCTGATCCTCGACGCCTCACCCCGCCAGCATGGCCTGCTGCACATCGACGTGTGGGACGGCGTCTATCAGTCCTTCGCGGTCCCCGCCCGCGACGACTGCCCGACCTGTGCCCAGCACCGCTTCCCCGCGCTGGATACGCGGGGCGGCGACCTGCTCGCCACCTCGCTGTGCGGCCGCGACGCGGTGCACCTCCGCCCCCCCGAGGCCGGGTCCACCACCGCCATTCCCCTCCCCGCGCTGGCCCAGCGCCTGGCCGGGTTGGTAGAGCTGACCACGGTCAACGACTACCTCTTGCGTTTCAACGCCGAGGGCTACGCGATCACCCTCTTCGCCGACGGCCGGGCGATCATCCAGGGCACCGACGACCCCGCCACCGCTCGTGCACTCTATGCCCGCTGGGTAGGGACGTAGCGAGAGGGACGTAGCGAGGGATCTGATGCGCTACGCCTCGCCGCTCCCGCCTCGCCGCGCCGACCACGCCATCGCCCCGACACCCAGCACGAACGCCAATCCCAGCGCGATCACCAGCGGCATGGGGAAGCCGCCTGTCGCCGAGTCGCCGCCGGTGCCGGTCTCACCCGACTCCCCGCCCATCGGCCCACCCGGATCGCCTGTCGTCCCCGCCGCGGACGGGATGGTCCCGGTGACGACCATGGACGGCAGGGTCGCCCGGCCGGCGGCGGTCGCGATGGCGGGGGGCACGGTGGGCACGGTGGGTGACTCCGGGCCGCCCGCCGCCGGTGCGCTGGCCGATGGGCCGCCATCCGCCAGGACGATACCCCCCGCCACGGCATCGCCGGTGGCGAGCGGGGACCCGAGCGTATCCGTGGCCTTCAGCACATCCAGCGCGATCGGGATGTCCGACTCGCCCGCCAGGTGCTCGAAGTAAGCATCTGCGGTGGAGCCGAGCAGCGCCTTGAGCTCGCCGAGGGTCACGACGATGCGATCGGTCTCGGCCGGCTGGCTGGTCAGGTCGACCGCCAAGAGCAGGCGATCGGCCAGGGGAGCGGCCAGGCCTTGACGCGCCAGGCTGGCATACAGGCTGCCTGGCCGTTCACGGCCGCCCACATACTCGGCGTAGGCCCGTGTGAGATCGGTCGCCGCCTGCGGCACGCTGCCGAGGCGGACCTTGTCCAGGGCGGTGTCGAGGGCGGTGTCGATCGCCTCCATCTCGCCCGGCGGCAAGTAGTCGCGCGGATGGGCGGCCCGGCCGGTGACCTCGAACCGCATTTGCGCGAGCACCGCGTTGCCGGTTGGGCCGGTCGGCGCCTGGGGCAGGCCCATGTCGACCCGCCCCGCCGCGTCGTCCCGGCGCAGGACGCCCGCCTGCTCCTCGTCCCATGTGACGTCGATCAGGCGCAGCGCGGCCGGGCTCCAGGCGGCGCGCAAGTCGTAGGCGCCCAGGCCGATGCGCGGGATCCCTTCGCCGATCACCGGCACGGTCACGACCTCGCCGGCCTTGCCCTGCACCTGGAAGGCGCGGAAGCGCGTCTCGGCGACCTGCGCCGGCGTGGGCGTCGCCGCGGGCAGCGCGCCGAGCGAGACGAGGAGGTCGCCGAGCGCCGTGCGGAGGAAGCCTATCGCCAGCGCCGAGTCGGCGGGCGACTGGTCGAGCGAGGCGGCGAACGCGCGCATGGCGAAGATGCGCACGCGGTCGAGCGCCGGCTGCGCCGCCGCGCCGCCGGCTTCGGCGACGACCGGCGAGCGTTCGTCGATCTCCTCCCGCCAGGCGATAGTCGCGTTGCGCATCTCGATCCAGCGGCCGGCCGCGCCGAGCGCCTCGATCTCGTCCAGCGTCGCGCGCCAGGCCAGGACGATGCCCGTCGCGTCGCGCGGCACCGCCGTCACCGCCACGTCGGGCGCCAGCGCACCGAGCGCCGATCGCACTCCCGCGACGACCGTCCTGACCCTGGCCGTGTCCTCGGCCGACAGGGCCGCGTCGAGCTCGGGCAGCAAGGCCTCGACCTGGCCGAAGGCCGTGCCGGCCGGTGCACCGAGCGCCGCTTCGACTCCCGGGCGCTTGGCGTCGAGCGCGCCGATCGCATCGTTGAAGGCCTGATCCGCCGCCTGCCACTCGCCGGCGGAGGCACGATCGGCGATCGCCCCGAAGGCGGCCGCAATCGCCTGGACCTCGGCGGCGGACGTGTTCTGCGCTGTCACGCGCGCCAGCGGCCGGGTCTGCGGCACCCCCCAGATCGCCGGAGCCATCGCGCCCGAGATCGCGTGCAAGATCAGGGCGAATCCGCATGCCGCGAGCAGGCGACAGGCGGAGCGCGGCGGCTTCCATCTGGTTGGCATAAACTCTCTCCCCGAGAAAACTGATCTACCGGCCGGCCCGCCGTGTTCGCCTGCCCCGCGGAATCGCTTGCCCCGTGACGCGGATCGAACGGCGTGAACCCATCGGCCGCGGGCGCGCAGCAAATCCCGTGCCTCTGCCCGGTCGGGGCCAACGTTGACCCGCGAACAACGGCTGATTATACTCCTGGCGCATGGCGAGCCGCCGCATGGCCCGCCCGCGGTGCAGGTCATCCCCCCAACCGCTGCCACGATATCAGCATCTTCGCCATCCAGACCGCTACCCAGATGGAGGACTCGGTGTCCGATCAAAATCCGTCCGCCTTCAACGATCAAGACGAGGCCACGCCCGACGGCTCGCCCAAGCTGCCCGGAGGCATCAGCGTGCAGGCCGCCGCCACCGGTCTCTTGATCATCGTGCTGCTCGCGATCCTGTGGCTCTTCTTCGGCCCGACCTCGAACTCGGACACGCCCGCCGACCTGCCCACCGCGACCGCCGCCGCCGATGCGGCAGGCACGGCCACCGCGTTGGCGGCCCTGCCGCTCGGCACCGTGGTCACCTCCGCCGCCCCGGTCGATGGCAGCCCCGCGGCGGCGATGACGCCGGTCATCGTCAACGCGACGCCGGGCACGGCGATCATCGGCGCGCCAACCCTCGCCGGGGGTGGCACCCCGGACGCGGGTGCCACGCCGGCCGGTCTCACCACACCCGGTGCCGCGGCGACGACGGCGCCGCTGGCGGTCGACACCTTCGTCGCGGTGGCGAACACGGACAGCCTCGGGATGCGCCTGCGCTTTGGCGCCGGTCTCGACACCGCGTCGATCCGGAGCGTGGTCGAGGAGGGTGAGGTCCTGCGGGTCGTCGGCGGCCCCGAAACCGCCGACGGAACGACGTGGTGGCGCTTGCAGGATTCACAAGGCAACATCGGCTGGGCCGCCCAGGATTACCTGACGCCGACCGCCGCGCCGGCGACCTGGAGCCCGCCGGCGGCGTCGCCGACCTTCGAGTCGCAGCCGTCCGGCTAACGGCCCTCGGCGGATCGAGCGCTTCTCGCCGGGCATCGACCAGCGCCATGCATCGGGTCACCGTTGTTCGGCAGGGGATGTGGCGTTTCCCCGTGCCGCCTCATGAGGAGTTCCTCCGTGCCCGCACATCGCCTTCCGTTCGCTGATCGCCGCTTCGCCGCTTGGCTTGCCGCCGCCGGTGCCGCCGCCTGTCTCGGCCTGATGCTCGGTGGCGATCGACGCCCCGCCGGAACGTCAGCCTCGGCGCCTGGCGGACTTACGGGAGCGGCGCCGACCGCCTCGGTCCAGGATTTCGGCGGTGCCGAGATCAACGCAAGCACCCTCCTGCAGCGCAACTTCGGCGGCAGCACGGACGACGTGCAGCAGGTCGTCAGCGGCGACATGGACGACGACGGCGACCTGGACCTCGTCGTCGGCCGCGCCGGGCAGGACGCCGTATTCCTCAACGACGGCGACGGCCACTTCGACGCGGACGACGCGGAGCTCCCGTTCAACAGCGGCGATCCCCTCGATCCCGACCACTTTGCCCTCGGCGACCTCGACGGCGACGGCGATCTCGATGCTATCGGCTGGCTGGCCGGGCTGACCGATCGGGACAACCATCTTTATGTCAACGACGGCACGGGCGATCTCGGCCAGCGGGTCGCGTTCCCGGGCGGCAACAGCACGGTGCGCGATGCCGTGATCGCCGACCTCGACGGCGATGGGGCGCTGGACGTCGCGCTCGGGCGGAGCTTCAGCGGCCCGCGCCAGAACACCGTGGTCCTCAACGCCGACACCGGCGCGAGCCCGCCCTCCTTCCTGGCCGAGCAGAACCTCGGCCCCGGCACCGACAGCACCGTCGCGCTGGCGGCGGGCGACGTCGACGGCGATGGCGATATTGACCTCGCCGTGGCCAACGGCGACGACAGCGGCGACCAAGTCTCGGCGGTCTACCTCAACGACGGCAACGGCGGCTTCTACTCCGGCGGCGGGAGCTGCACGAACCCCTCGGATCTGTATCCCGACGACCAGGTCCGCTGCCTCGGCGACCTGGGGCACGACACGCGCGGCATCGCCCTGGGCGACGTCGATGGCGACGGCGACCTGGACATCGTCACCGCCAACCAGCCGCGCCCGACCGTCCCCAGCATCCCGTCGAGCACGCCGATCGACGGCGAGGAGCGGCTGCACAAGAATGACGGCACCGGGCACTTCGACGACGGCACCGCGATCGGCGGCGCGGACGGCGACACCACCGGCGCGGCCCTGGCGGATATCGATGGTGACGGGCGGCTGGATGTCGTCGTCACCACCGACGGACTGCAGAACTTGGTCCTGTACAACGACGGCGGCGCGGGTCCCGACTTCGGCGTGTCGGATACCGTCGGCCCGGACGGTGCCGCGACCCGGGGCTTCGCCGTCGCCGACGTCGACGGCGACGGCGCGCTGGATATCGCCATCGGCAACGACGGCGCGCAAAGCGCGGTCTACCTCAGCCCAGGCGCGCTGGGCTATCTCGCGGCGCCGGCGTCCACCGTCGGCACCAGCCTGGACATGGCCGAGAGCCTGGCGCTGGGCGACATCGATCGGGATGGCGACCTGGACCTCGTCGCCGGCAACTCGCCGCCCTTCCCCTTCCTGTCCGGCCACGATCCGCGCTCGAAGGTGTTTTTCAACAACGGCTCCGGCGGCTTCGGCGCGCCCCAGCCGTCCTTCCCGGCCGCCAGCGCCGAGGTCCGTGCGGTGGCGGTGGCGGACCTCAACGGCGACGGCGACCTGGAAATCCTGGTCGGCGTCAACGGCGGCCAAAACTACTATGTCCGGCCGGTGTTCGATGAGGCCGGCTTCTGGTTCTTCCAGAGCGAATGCCCCGAACACTGCTTCGGCACCGGCGGCGACGCCACGCTGAGCCTGGCGACCGGCGACCTGGATCACGACGACGATCTGGACATCGTCGTCGGCAACGACGGCGCGGACGTGGTCTACTTCAACGAAGAAGCCCCCCCGATCTTCCTGAGCGAGCGGGCCGGAGCCGGGGCCGACGCGGCCGATGCCCTCGACGAGACCGGCGACTTCCACGGTGCGAGCCACAGCTTCGGCGGCGGGACGACGACGGCCGTGGCGCTGGGCGATCTCGATGGCGATACCTACGTCGACCTGGTCGTGGGCAACCGGAACGGGCAGAACGCCGCCTACCTCAACGACGGCACGGGTCATTTCGGCGAGACGCTCGCGGCGCTGCCCTTCGGTCTGGTGCGCGACACGCGGAGCCTGGCGCTGGGCGATATGAACGGCGACGGCGCGCTGGACGCTGTGGTCGGCAACTACGGCCAGCAGAGCGTGGTCTACCTGGGCGACGGGACCGGCCAGCTCGGCGGCGCGGGTGGGCAGGTCGATTTCGGCAGCAGCGCGCAGAAGACGCGCGCGGTGGCGGTGGGCGACGTCAACGGCGACGCCGCGCTGGACATCGTGGTTGCGAGCGCGCTGGAGCCCAGCGTGGTCTACCTCAACGACCGGGCGGACCCGCCGAGCTTTATTCGCCAGCGAACCTTCGGGCATGGCAGCGACACCTTCAGCACCAGCCTGGCGTTGGGCGACCTCGACGGCGACGGGACGCTGGACATCGTCACCGGCAACCAGCCCGAGAACGACCCGCAGCCGCCGACTTTCGAGCCCAACCCGATCCACGTGCGCTCCAACGAGATCTACCTCAACCGCCAGCGCCGGACGGAGCGCCTGCCGAACAACCTGCCCTACGTGCACATCGAGCGCCCGGGTAGCACCGCCGACGGCCAGGGCCTGTCGGTGGCGATCACGCTGGAGCAGGAGACCCTGCCCGTCCCCTTCACCCTTTTCGACGCGGACGGCGACCGGGTCGGGCGCGTCCAGGGTTGGTTCTCGCTGGATGGCGGGGGCACCTGGCGCCCGGCGATCCCGAACAACCCGAACAGCCTGGTCAACATGGAGGCCAGCCCCGGCGGCACGGATCACAGCTTCCACTGGGATCTCTTCGACTCCGGCTTCTTCGGCCAGTCGGACGAGGTGGTCTTCCGTCTGCAAGCCTTCCCGCAGCCCTCAGACGGCGGCCCGGGCGCCTTCGACTACCCGGACGCCGTCGCCGGCCCGCGCCAATGGCCCAACGGCACGTCGGCCACCTACATGTTCCGCGTTCGCGGCACGCAGGTGCGGGTGACGAGGGACGATGCCGGCGAGCAGGTCGGGGCCGACGGAGCCCGGGTGTATCACCTGCCTAACGGCCAGGACGAGGGCGCCGAGCTCTTGACCAACGTGGCGGGCGAGCCGCTGCTGACCGATGCGCAAGGCTACTTGCAGGGCCATGCCTCGATCGGCTTCGGCGACCGGCTGTTCGCCCTGTGGCCGGCGGCGGACTCCGAGCATTACACGCTCTACCACATGAGCGCCTCGGTCACCAACGACGGGCTGGGGTCGGAGTACCTCGAAGGCCTCGGCCTGATCCCGCTCTTCGTCTCGGCCGACAACCCGCTGATGCTCTTCAACCTCGACCTGTCGCTGGAATGGGACGCGCGGGGCGACGAGGGCTTCATGCAGCAACTCCGCGACGATCTCAAGCGCACGTCGGAGGTGCTGTTCGACGTGACCAACGGCCAGGTGGCGCTCGGCCCGGTGCGGATCTTCCACGCCAAGCAGGCCTGGCTGGCCTCGGACGTCATCGTCCATGCCGCCAACAACCTGCGCCCGGCGGCGGCGGCGGGCGGCGTGGTCGACGATCCAACCGACGACGTGCTGGCCGATAGCCGGGTTATCGAGGACGCCTATGTGCCCGGCCAGATCCAGATGGGCCCGGCCTGGGGCCGCTTCGGCGACCCCGGCGAGGACCTGGGCGACGACTGGCCGCGCGCGCTGGCGCACGAGCTGGGGCACTACCTGCTCTTCCAACTCGACAACTACCTCGGCGTGGTCGGCGGGCGCCTGGTGCCCAACGACTGCTACGGCAGCTTCATGACCGACGCCTACTTCGACGAGTACAGCGAGTTCCTGGCCCGCGACCGCTGGACCGGCGCCTGCCTGGACACCCTGGCCGAGCACACGACGGGGCGGTCGGACTGGGAGACGATCCTGAAGTTCTACCCCTGGCTGAACCTCGACAACGTCAACCTGGAGGGCCCGAGCCGCCTGCCGTTGGAGGTGACCGAGATCCACGAGATCGATCCGGGCACGCCATCGGCCGCGCTCAAGACGCCGTTCTACTCGCTGCGCGAAGGCGGCGCGCCGCTCTTCGTCCCCACCGGCGGGGGCCAGGGTTACCTCTTCAAGAACTACGACACCCCCGCGCTGACCGACGACTACGTCCTCGCGGTCGGCTCGCCGATCGGCGACCAGATGCACGCGCGCGGCGCGGAGCCCGGGGATCGCCTCTGTGTCTTCGACCAGAGCCGCGAGCCGGTGCGCACGGGTTGCGAGACGGTCACCGAGTTCGAGGGGACCTTCGACATGGCCCCGGCGCCGGGCTGGAAGCCGCAGATCCAGGTCTCGCCGATTGCGACGGACACCCTGGCGATCACCGTCACCCAGGCGGTTTCCGGCGACCTCTTCGCCCAGATCCTGCCGACCACCGGCATCACGACGACCTTCCCGATCACTTCGACCGTCGCGCAGCTCCTGCCCGTTCCCGGCGAGCCCGACACCTACGCTCGGTCGATTCAGCTCCCCTACGCCAGCTTCCAGGCCTTCATCCGTGTTTGGGAGCCGGGTCCCAGCCCGCCCCACGAGGCGATGACGCTGCTGGTCCTGGGAGATGGTTGGGGGCCGAACCGGCGCGGCTGGGGGCCCAACCGGCGCGGCTGGGGGCCCAACCAGCGCACCTGGGGACCCAACCGGCGCGGCTGGGGCGCCCCGGTCTCCTCGGGCAACGGCCAGACGACGGTCTACAACATCGCCGATATCCTCGGCGACACCGGGACCTCGGCGCTCCAATCGCTGACCACCCGGCCGCCGATCCCGTCTTGGCTCGAGCCCGTGGGCGACGTCTTGCGCTTCGAGGCTTCCGCGGTCGTCGAGCGCACGATCGCCTTCAACTACCTGCAACCGGAGGTGCCCGGCGGGAAGGTCTACGAGCCCAACCTGAAGATCTACTTCTCGCCGGACGGCGGCGCGAGCTGGCTGGCGCTGGACACGATCCTGGACACCGAGCACAACCTCGCCACCACCGTGATGCCGGGCCCGGATGACGATGGCCTGTACATGCTCGCGGCGACGGTGACCATGCCGGCGCTGGTCGAAGGCTGGAACCAGTTCGGCTATCCGATCCCCGGCCTCGATCGCGGCGTGGCGGACGCGCTGGCCTCCATCGACGGCGACTACCGCTTGATCTACGAGCACGACCCGAGCTCGCCGACGCCGTGGCGGCTGTACGACACGGAGGTGATCGCGGATCATCCCGAGCTCGCGCAGCTCGTGAACGACCTGGTCGACCTGCGCTTCGGATACAACTACTGGATCTACGCGCTTCGGGCGACCCAAATTTTCTTCGGCCTGCCTGTCTTCGAGTCCGAGGGCGACGAGCCGGGCGTGGATGCGCCCGCGGGGCTGGATGATGCCCAGTCGCTGCCACCGGCGACCTACTATGGACCCGTGACTTCCGCGCCGGGCTTCACCCCGGGCGCGGGGATGACGGTCCTGGCCACCGTCGACGGCGTGACCTGCGGCCAGTCGACCGTCGTGTCATGGATGGGCGGGCTGGCCTACAAGCTGCAGGTGAGCGCGACGCGGCCGGACCTCTCGCCTTGTGGGTACGACGGCGCCACGGTCGTCTTCAGCGTCGACGGGCAGTTGATGACGGCGTCGGCCGCCTGGGACAACACACACACGCACTACCTGCCGCTCGGGGCGCTGGCCACGGCGGCGGATCTATCGGTCGAGCAGGTCGCGCTGCCCAATCCGGCCCAGGCCGGGCGCGCCTTCGTGTACCTGGTGACCTTGCGCAACCTCGGTCCGCTGCCGGCGACGGAGATCGTGCTGCGCGGCACGCCGCCGGCCGGGGGAGTGTACTCCTTCGCCACCGACAACCAGCGCTACTGTCAGACCAGCGCCAACCAACTGCGCTGCGACCTGGGCGCGATCCCGCCCGGCGGCACGCGGACCGTGGTCATCGTGCTGACGGTGCCGAATCCCGGCACCGTGACCAACGAGCTGACGGTCACGGCCTTCGAGCCGGATCCGAACGCCGCCAACAACACGTCCCGGCTGACCCACGAGCTGCGGACAAGCATCCTCGACAACCCGACCGCCGTGTCGGTGCTCGCCTTCCGCGCGGTCGTCGGCCCGGACGGCCGGCACGAGATCACCTGGGCGACCGGCAGCGAGACCGACGTGATGGGCTTCCTCATCCGCCGCGCGCCGCGGCCCGAGGGTCCCTACCAGCGCATCACGCCGGCCCTGATCCCCGCCCACGGCACGGCCACCGACGGGGCGCGCTACCGCTACCTCATCGCCGACGACGGTCCGGCCTATTACCGGCTCGAAACCGTTCCGCTGGAAGGGCTGCCGGAAACCTTCGGTCCTGTGCCGACGCTGGCAGGCAACACGCGCGCCTACATGCCGATCGTGTGGCAACGCTGAGGTGCCTCATCCCTGGGAGTACCGGCTTCCAGGGATGAGGCTGCCGGATGAACCGTTCTGCGGGGATGTAGCAGACCTGTAAACCATGGAATCCATCGGCGCCTTCATCCCCATCGATCGGCGCGTGGCGCTCGCGCGGGGCGAAGCTCTGCCGGAGCGCCAGGTCGGGTCGGTGCTGTTCGCCGACATCGCCGGCTTCACGCCGCTGACCGAGGGCCTGGCGCGCGAGCTCGGGCCGCAGCGCGGGCCGGAGGAGCTGACGCGGCTCCTGAACCAGGTCTACACCGGCCTGATCGAAGCCGTCCACCGCTACCGTGGCAGCGTCGTCGGCTTCGGCGGCGACGCGATCACGTGTTGGTTCGCCGGCGACGACGGCCTGCGCGCCGTCGCTTGCGCGGTGGAGATCCACACGGCCATGCGAGACTTCGGCGTCGTCGAGACCCCCGCCGGCACGCGCTTCGAGCTGGCGATCAAGGTCGCCGCCGCCGCCGGTGCCGTGCGCCGCTTCGTCGTCGGCGATCCCGAGCTACGGCTGATCGACGTCGTCACGGGCCGGGTGCTGGACCGCATGGCGGAAGCCGAGCACCAGGCAGAACGCGGTGAGACGGTGGTGGCGGCCGAGGTCGCCGACGCGCTCGGCAACGCGGTGACGCTTGGCGCTTGGCGGACCTCGCCGAACACGGGGGAGCGCTTCGCGGTCATCCGCGAGATCGTGGCGCCGGTGGTCCCGAATCCCTGGACCGAGCCGCCCGACGACGCCGTCGACGAGGCCGAGGCGCGGCGCTGGCTGTGGCCGGCGGTGTACGAGCGGCTGGCGCGCTTGCAAGGTCAGTTCCTGGCGGAGCTGCGGCCGGTGGTCGCGCTCTTCCTCAGGTTCAGCGGGATCGACTACGACGCGGACCCCGAGGCCGGGCCGAAGCTGGATGCCTACGTCCGCGCCCTGCAGGCCGTGATCGACCGCTACGGCGGCACGCATCTGGAGCTGTCGTTCGGCGACAAGGGCAGCCACGTTTACGCCGGATTCGGCGCGCCGGTGGCCTTTGCCGACGACGCGGCGCGGGCGGTGGCGGCGGCGCTGGAGCTGCTCGCCCTGTCGCGCGCCTGGCCCGGCATCGCGAGCGCCCAGATCGGCCTGGCGCGCGGCCCCATGCGCACCGGCGCCTACGGCAGCCGCACGCGGGCCACCTACAGCGTGATGGGCGACCGCACCAACCTCGCGGCGCGCCTGATGGTGGCCGCCGGGCCCGACGACATCCGCTGCGACGCGGCGGTGTTCGAGCGCGCGCGCGGCCATTGGGCCTTCGAGGCCTTGCCCGCTATCCAGGTCAAGGGCAAGACCGGGCGGATCGAGGTCTTTCGACCGACCGGCGAGCGCCTGGAGCGCCGCCAGCGAAGCGCCGAGGCGCGCGGGTCCCTGGTCGGCCGGCGCGACGAGCTGGCCGCGCTGGACGCGGCGCTGGACGCGGTCGCCGCCGGGGAGGCCCGGACGGTATGGGTGGAGGGTGAGGCGGGCATCGGCAAGAGCCGCCTGGCCGCCGAGCTGATGGCGCATGCCGCCGCCCGCGGCTGGTCCTTCCTCCTGGGCGCCGGG
This sequence comes from uncultured Anaerolineales bacterium, assembly GCA_964498575.1. Taxonomy (GTDB): domain Bacteria; phylum Chloroflexota; class Anaerolineae; order Epilineales; family Epilineaceae; genus CAZCJG01. Next base: position 22,399 of record CAZCJG010000020.1, read on the forward strand.
CAGAGCATCGAGCAGCAAACACCCTGGCGCGCCTGGCGCGACGTCTTGGCGGGCTACTTCGAGATCGACACCATCGCCGACCCGGACCAGCGCCGCCACCACGTCCGGCACCGCGTCGAAGCCGCCGATCCCGACCTCCTGCCGCGGCTGCCCTTGCTCAACGACATCCTGGGCCTGGCGCTGCCCGAGACGGACCTGACGCTGGCGCTGGACCCGGCCTTGAGGCAGGACAGCGCGATCGAGCTGGTGTTGATCTCGCTGCGCATCTGGGCGCGCGAGCAGCCGCTGGTGCTGGTGCTCGACGACGCCCACTGGATGGACAGCGTGAGCTGGGACATGGCGCTCTCCGCCGCGCGCGGTCTTCGGGCGGCGCGGGCGCCCTTCCTGCTGGTGGTCGTCACCCGTCCGCCCGATCCGCTCAGCGCCGGCGAGCGCCAGCGCGCGGCCCTGGCCGAGCTGGGCGGGTTGACCACGCTCGTCCTGGATGTCATGGCACCTGACGAGATCGTGGCGTTGTCGGCGGCACGGCTGGGTTTGCCGGACGACGGGCTGCCGGTCGAGGTGCGACCGAAGTTCGAGGAGGCCATGAAGTGCCCCCATGCAGCAGGGACCGGCACACTGGATCGGCTGCGGTTCGCAGTCCGGCTGCACGCACTGGAGCTGAACTACCACGAGCTGGGCGGACTGTACGACCAGCTCGCAAACGC
>CAZCJG010000021.1:0-22931 GCA_964498575.1 uncultured Anaerolineales bacterium
CTTAGCCGCGGTTTCCAACCGCCTGGCTGGTGGCCGAACTAATGACCGTGGCCGCAACGCCACACCTATGAGCGGATCGCCTTCGACGCACAGGACCCGTGCCTTGCGGGGAAGGGTGCCCAGATGACATCGGCAGTGAAATAGGGAAACACTTTGCGGCCATTGTCACCGAGCGTGACTTCGCGGGAAGCGCTTGGTGAGAGGGATAGTCCGGAGACGATTGAAATCGGCAGCGTGATCATCCCGTTATAGCCGGTGTCCAGAACCGCCGTCACCTCATGGGATCGGCCGTTCATTCCAACAATCAGCAGGCGAATGGTTGCTTCCGACTGGTCATTGACGACTCCGCGAATCATGCCGCTTCTTCGATCATGCGCCCATCCAGCGTGTAGGCGGAAGTATAGCCAATTCGCAGGCCGAAGAAGATGCCGGAAGGGCACCTCGACCTCAAAAGCTCCTCCGCGCTTAGGTCGTCGTCATCCATCTCGTAGTCCCCGGACGGAATGTCCAGTATCAGGAAGCGGCCTTTGTTGTCAGGCATCACGACGTCCCGAATGTCGCGGCTATAGATCTCGTGGCCACGTTGGGCGATCTCTTCAAGCGTGTATGATCGTACATCTGACATGCGTGTCTCGATTCCGGATTTCTCGGCAGTCAAGGATCTTCCCCTTGATCGCAGCATAGTCGCGGAAAGCCGAGGGTCCAAGTCGGTTGGCGAGCTCGCCCGAAGCTCAGCACCCCAGCGCCATCCGGCCCCAAGTCGCGCCCGTCCCCTACGGCACGTAGCGATAGCCCCGCCCGCGCACCGTGCGCACGTACTGCGGTCGGCTGGCAACCGGCTCGATCTTGCGCCGGAGGCGGCTGACCAGCTTCTCTACCCGCGAGTCGTCGTCCTCGCCCATGAACTCCTCGCCCCAAACCTGCCGGATAATCTCCTCCTTGCTGCACAGCCGGCCGGGGGTGGTGTACAGCAAGCGCAGCAGGCTGTACTCCAAGGCGGTCAGCGACTCCACGCGGTGGCCGTTGACCAGGACCTCGCCGGAGCGATGATCGATCCACACCCCGTTCGGCAGCGGGCTGGCGAAGGGCTCGATGCCCACCGGCCGGATCCCGGGCAGGTCGCCCGTGGGCGCGCTGGCCGCCAGCGACTCGATCGCTTGCACTGCGGCACGCCGCGCGGCCTCCCCGATCTCGGCCGGGCCGTGCCCTTGCTCGACCTCGTGATACACGCTGAACGCGATGGCCTGCAACACCGCGGGTTGGCCGGCCGACAAAGCGTAGAGATCGAGGCGCGCCTCGGGCGTCAAGAGCGCGGGATCGTCCGCCAGCGCGCGGTCGAACAGCAGGCTGGCGTCTTCCAGCGTGAGCGGCTTCAGCGTCAGCGAGGTGAAGATCGTGGCGAAGGGCGAGCCGCGCCAGCCCTCGATGACCCGGGTCGCCTCGAACAGCGGCGCTTCGGTGCAAGCCACCAAGGACAGCACGCGCGGGGCGCGCCGCGCCAGGCTGGCGAGCTGGGCCAGGAAGTTGCGGCTCTCGGCCGCGGCTTGCGGCGTGTCGGCCTGCAGGGCCCATTCGAATTCGTCCAAGAGCAGCACCAGCACCATCCGGCGCTCCGCCAGCGCGTCGAGCAGCTCCTCGATGTCGATCACGTCGAGCACTTCCCTGGCCAGGAGGCGCTCCACCGGCGCCCGCACCGCCTCCCCCAGGCTGCGCTGCGCGAGCTGCGCCACCCGGCGCCAGAAGCGATCGGCGCCGAAGGGCGTGACCGACTGGATGTCGAGGTACACCAACCCGAAGTCGGGCGCGGTGACCCCGTAGGACTCGGCCACCGCCGGCTCGGCGACGTAGCGCAGCAGGCTGGTCTTGCCGATGCCCAGGCTGCCGCTGACCGCCACGTTGCCGCGCTGCACGGCCCGGATCTGGCCGAAGATCAGGTCGATCTCGCGCTCGCGGTCGACGAAGGCCTGCGCCGGGGCCGGCGAATGGGGCGCGAAGGGGTTCCCGGGCCAGGGTGTGCCCCGCGTGCCGTCCAGCTCGACTTCATTCAACAAGGCGTACGATGTCAGCATGATGTGTTCACTCCTCCCAACTCATGATCGCCCGCGCCAGGGGCGTCATGGGATCGTCTCGATGTTCAAGTGGTCCGGCTGCGCCGGGCCGGCGCCGCCGGTTGCAGGGCAATCGGCTCAGCCCGACCGCCTGCGCCCGATAGGGCTGTTAGCCGCTCATATGCCGGCTGGCCCAGGCATAGGTCACGTACAAGAGCACCAGGCTCAGCCCGACCACCATGGCCCACAGGGGCGAGCCGAGCGTGCCGGCGGCGGCGGCGATCACCAGGGCACCGGCGAGGCTGACCGCGGCGCCGACCGCGGCCAGCGCCGTCAGGGCCCGGTTGACCCCCGCCTCGACCTCCTCGCGCCGGCCTTGCTCGTCCTTCAGCCGCGCCTCCAGCACGGCGCGCTCCACCTGCTGGCGCCGGCGCTGGATGGCTTCGGCCTCGACATGGCGCTGCTCGAGGGTGGCGACGGCCTGGATCAGGTATTCGTCGTCGGGCATGTAGCGCAGCGCCTCGCGATAGGCCTCCATCGCCTTGTCCCAGCGCCCGGTCGCCAGGTGCGCCCCCGCCGTCGCGCGCCAACTGTCGCGCAGGTGGACGCGCGCGGTCATGTCCTGCGGGTTGATGTCCAGCACGCGCTGGAAATGCGGCCGCGCGCGGTCGAAGCGGCCTTCGTTCTCCAGGGCCGCGCCGATGTCGCGATGCGCCGCGATCAGGCCGTCGCGCGCGCTCTCGGGGTCCAGCCGGTAGGCGCGCTCGAAGCTGTCGGTCGCGCTCTCCAGCCGGCCCGTCTCGTACAGCACCTGCGCCAGGCCGAGCTGGGCCCGCGCATGGTTGGGGTTGGCCGCCAGCGCGCGCCGGTACTCGGCGATCGCGCCGTCGAGCTCGCCCTGCCCGTGCAGCCGCCGGGCCGCCTCGTAGAGCAGCACCGCGCGCGCGCTGATCTGCTCGAGCTCGCGCTTGGCCTCGTCCAGCGAATGCTTCGACAGGATCCAGCGCCGCAGGAACTCGACCCGGAAACGGTAGGCGTCGCGCCCGGCGCGCTCGACGATCTCCCATTCCGCCAGCACCTCCGGCGCGGTCGACAGCTCCATGCCCTGCAAGCGCACGCCGTGCTCGCGCAGGGTCTGGCCGATCTGGCGCAGGCTGGCCGTCGGCCGCGCCTGGTCGCCGGTGATGTGCGCGATGGCCGACAGGATGAAGCGCTCGGCCGGCGGGAACTCGTCCCAGAACCACGACAGCCCGCCCATCCCCAGCTCCATCGCCGCCGCCAGCACGTCGTCGGTCACGTCGGCCGCCACCACCCGGTCCCGGCCCGCCCGCGTCGCACGCTCGAACAGCTCGTAGCACAGGAGCTGCAGGAAGTACGGGTGGCCGTTGGTCAGGTCGATCAGCGCCTCGACCGCGTCGTCGGCGAAGGCGATCGCGCCGGCGGCCGGCTCGCGGATCAGGCGCTCGGCCGAGGGCTGGTCCAGCACCGAGATGCGCTTGCACTGGGCGCTCTTGAAGGTCGCCTTGATCCGGCTGGGCAGCTCGTCGATGCGCCGCCCGACGACGAAGGCGAAGGTCAGATGGCGCTGCTCGTCGATCAACAGGTCCTGCAAGTAGTTGAACAGCACATGATAGGCCGCGTCCGGCGTCACCTCCTCGCCACCCAGCACGTCGAACTCGTCGACCAGGACCAGCAGGCGCTCGTCGCCCAAGGCCTTGTAGACCTCGGGCAGGAAGTGGTACTGGAAGAACGATTCCTCGGCGAAGGCCTCGCGCGGCGGCACGTCCAGCCCCAGCGCGCGCGCGATCTCGCGCCCCAGGCCGTACAGCACCTGGTCCAGCCGGTGCTCGGCCCGCCCCTGCAAGTCGAAGTACACCGGCCGGTAGCCCGCCGGCGCCTGCTCGGCCCGCATGAGCTGGTAGAGCACGCTGGTCTTGCCGATCCGGCGCTGCCCGAAGAGCACGACCACGTTCTGGAACGGCGAAGCGAGCGTGTTGCGCACGAAGGACAGCACGCTGTCGCGCCCGTAGAAGCCCACGCCTTCGGTCAGCGGCGTCAGGATGTACGGGTTGGCGGGTCGGTGCGGCCGCGCCGCTCCTTGGGTCTCGGGGCGCCAGGCGGGGCGGTTGGGCGGGTAGGTCAGGCTGGTGAGCTGGGTCATCGACGTATCGGTCCAATAAATATAGTATAGCCAATGCCGTCCGCGGACTGCTCGACCGAAGCCTGACCCCAGGCTGACACCTGGCTGACGGATGACGTGTGACTGACCGAGATGACGCGAAAAAGCGGTGTTGTCGGCGGGATGTCAGGCTGAGCGGCCCTGAACGGTCACGATCTCACCCCACCGCATCCCCCAGCGCCTCGCCGCGGAAGCGCGCCAGCGATGCGCCGAGCGCGGCCCACTGCCAGCGGCGCACCCAGGGCGGGTCGCCCTTGTCGAGCGCGCTGGACGGGAGCTCGGGGTGGAGCGCGACTTGATCGAGGTGCGGGGCCGGCCAGATCACGCCCGAATCCAGGTCCAATGCCTCGGCCTCGGCGACCCGCCAGCGTTTCAGCCGGGCCAGGCGGGCGCGCGAGGCCTGATCCCAGGGGTTTTGCGCGCCGCGCCGTGGCCAGGGCAGCGGCGCGGCGGCCCGGCCGCGTTCCAGCGCGGCGACCAGGCGCGCGCGCGGGCCCGGCCGTGACAGGAGCCGCCGGTCGACGCCATGGAGCTGGTCCAGCTTGCTGTCGGGGCGTTCGGACAGAAAGAGGAGCGCGGGGGCGGACATCACCCGATGCGGCGGGCGGCCGATCCGGATGGCCTCGCCTTCGCGCCAGACGAAGAGCTCGCGCAGGACGGCGCGCTCGGCATCGGAAAGCTCGCGCGCGCCGCGCACGCCGAGGAAGGCGAGCTCGGGCGGGTCCGGCGGCTCGTAGCGCGCTTCCTCCTGGCGGCGGCACTCCTCGTGAACCCAATCCAGGCGGCCCCAGGCGACGAGGCGCTCGGTCAGCACGGCCTTCAGCGTCAGCAAGTGGGCGACGTCCTCGACGGCGTAGGCGATGGCTTCGGCCGGCAGGGGGCGTTGGGACCAATCCATGCGCTGCAAGTGCTTGGGCTTGTCGACCGCCAGCTCGAGGAAGTCCGCCAGCACGTTGGCCAGCCCGGTGCGGCGCGAGCCGCAGAACTGAGCGGCGATGGCGGTGTCGAAGAGCCCGCGAATCGCGAAGCCCAGGTCGCGGTGCAGCGCCCGCACGTCGTAGGCGGCCGAGTGCAGCACCTTGGGCACCGCGGCCCGGCCGAACAGCGCGCCCAGCGCGTCGAGCCGGGCGACGGCGAGGGGGTCGATCAGATAGATCCGGCCGTCCGGCAAACCTACCTGGAGCAAGGCCAGGCGCTCGGGATAGCGATGGAAGCCGTCGGCCTCGATGTCCAGCGCGATCTCGCCGGCCGCGGCCAGGGCCGGCGCCGCCTCCGACCAGGCGCGCTCGGTGTCGACCAGGACCGCCGGCGGGCTGTCGCTCACACCAGTGCCGTTCAATCGGGCGCGACCAGGCCCAGCGCGGCCAGCGCGCCGGCCAGCGCCTCGGCCGCCTGAAATTGCACCGCCCGCATCCCGACCTGCTCCGCCGCCACCGTGTTGCGGGCCTTGTCGTCGATGAACACGATGGCCTCGGCGGGCACGCCCAGCGCGCGCGCGGCCTCCAGGTACGCTTCCGCCATCGGCTTGCGCCGGCCGGTGCGGTGCGAGAAGTGGGCCACGTCGAAAGCGCCGGCGAAGCCCGCGATGGCCTCGTCGTGGTAGGGCGCGCTGTTGGAGAGGATGCCGAGGCGCAGGCCGCGGGCGCCAAGGGCGCGCGCCAGATCGAGCACCGCCGGGTCCAGCCGCGCCCACGCGGTCGCCCGCTGGATCCCGATCACCGCCTCCACCTGCTCCGCCGGCGCCGGCAGCCCCAGGCTCGCCAGGATCGCGGACCAATAGGCTTCGGAGGTCATGGCGCCGATCGAGTACGCCTCCCACAGGGGATAGTTAGCCGGGAGATTGCGCACGACCTGCAACTGGCGGAGCGTCAAGCCGGGTCGCAGCGTGCCCAGGCGCCGGTCGGCCTCGGCGACGTCGGCGCGGGCGATGACGCCTTCCACGTCGAACAGGGCGGCGCGGATCTCGGGCGTCGAAGCCTCGGCGACGGCAAGCTCGGGCGCGGCGCGCTCGGCGGGGGCAGGGTGGTCAGCCGTCATGCTGGATAGTATAACACGGTGGCGGGCGCTCAGGGTGCGAGATCGCCGGTCAGCGCGCGGGCCCGCATGACCAGCGCCAGGGAGACCAGCGCCAGGGGCAGGAGGATGGCGACCACCGCGGCGAAGCGCGCCCAGTCGGCCTGGTAGCCGCTGGCCCCGCTGCCCGCGCGGGTGGGGAGGAGCGCCAGCAGCACGCGCGCGCCCAGCCGCGCGCCGCCGACGACCGCGCGCCGCGTGGTCTCGCGCAGCGCCAGCCAGGCCGGGACGAGGTCGACGTGGACGCGCGGCAAGCCCGCGCGCGTCGCCACGGGCGTCGCCTGCCGGTTGGCGGTCGGCTCCTTGACCGATGCGGCAGCCGCAGGAACAACCTGCGGAGCGGTGCCGGTGGTCGGATCTTGGGTGGTGGTGGTTGGATCTTGGATGGCGGCGGTCGAAGCTTGGGTGGCGGGGGTCGAAGCTTGGACAGCAGCGGTCGGAGCCTGGGTAGCGGCGGTCGGGCTGGACGCCCCGTGCTGGGCGACATGCACCGCCGGCAGGTCGGCGGGCAGGATGCCGGACAGCGCGGCGGCGATCCGGTCCGGCGGTGTGGCGAGCAGCGGCCCGACCACGTCGCGCGGCAGGGCCAGCGCGGCGGCGGTGGTGGTGACCAGGGCGCTCGATCCGGGCGCCATCCACCAATGCGCCCAGTGGATGTCGAGCTCGGGATCGCTCGCCTGCGGACCGCGGCCCATCCCCAGCGGGGTCCAGAACGGCTGCGGCGAAAGCGTCGCGACCCCCCGGCGCAGCCACGGGCTGGTGGTCGGGTAGCGCGCCGGCTCGGGCTTGGCGCCGGTGCCGGCATCGGCCGGGCGCGCATAGGCCACCGCCGGCCCGACCTGGGCCAGGATCGCTTCCTCGCCGGCCAGGACGAGCACGCTGGCGCCGGCACCGAGCTCGCCCGCGGCGAGATCGCCATCGACCGGGGGGGGGAGACCCTCGGCGGTCGCCGCGACCCGCCGGAGCCAGTCGTCCGCCGCTTCCAGCGCGGCCTTGAGGCGCGTGGTGGTGCTGCCGGATCGGCGCTCGAAGACCGTGGCGATGCCGCCGGCGAGGCGCGCCTCGAGATCGGCGCGGTCGCCGCCCGCCCCCCACACCTCGACGATCACGACCAGGAGCGCGTCGCGCCCTCCCGCCCGCGCCGCGCGGGTGAGGCGCGCGGCCGAGGGTCCGATGGGGGTCACGTCGGGCGATTGTGTCATGCGGGGGTCTCGCGCCGGAATTATAACCTGTGGGCGCCGGGCACTAGAATCAGCCGGCCCGCGCCGCGCCCGGCGCCCGGCCGGCGTGCCAACCCAGACCACCCCCCGCAGCCCGGAGGCCCAGCGTGACCCAGCTCCCGATCCCCGTCCTGATACCCGAAGCCTATACCGCCCTCTCGGTCGGCGCCCTCGTCGTCGGCCTGGTCGCCCTGGGCTTCGGCATTGCCGCCACGCGGCGGGCCGGCAAGCTGGCCGCGCACTACCAGGCGCTGATGCAGGGGGCCGACGGCGCCGATCTCGCGGCCGCGCTCGAGCGCGTCGTCACCCGGCTGGACGCCGCCGAGGGGCAGCTCGGGCGGCTGCGCAGCCAGACCGCGGGGCTGGACGGCTATGTCCAGCGCACCGGATCGGCCGAGTCGGGCATCGCCGGGCTATGGGCCCGCATCGACGACGTCGACACGCGGCTGCACCGGGCTCTGCAGCACGTCCGCATCCTGCGCTACAACGCCTACGCCGACGTCGGCGGCGATCAAAGCTTCGCGCTGGTGCTGGTCGACGATCATGGCGACGGCGTGGTGATCTCCGGGTTGCATCATCGCAGCGGCGTGCGGGTCTACGCCAAACCGCTCGCCAGCCTACGCTCGACCCACGCGCTGACAGCGGAAGAGACGCGCGTGGTCGACGAGCTGGCGGCGGCCGGGTTGCCCGGTTGACAGGTGGCGGCGGCGGCTCCTATAATGATGCGCTGTTTTCCGCCCCTGCATTTCGCCGCGACCCCTGCCCGCGGTCCGCCCCCCGACCGATGACCGACCGCCCCAGAAAGGTGGAGACTGGTGCCGAGGTGGCAATTCGATAGAGCAGCGGGGCTGGTCGTCCACATCCCCCGCTTCCTGATCCTGCTATGCATCCTCGCCCTGCTGGCCGGGCTGGCCGGCGTGGGCTCGCTCGCGCAGCGCAACCGCCGCCTCGAGGCCGAGGTCGCGCGCCTGTCGAGCGAGGTCGGCCACGCGCGCGGTCGCGAGCACGCGCTCGAGACCACGATCGCGCGCCAGCATCAGGCCCTGCAGGCCGCCGAAGGGCAGCTCGACACGATCCGCTTCCAGATCGAGGCGGCCGAGCTGCAGCTCGACGGCATCGACTATCTCAGCAACCTGCTGCGCCAGGAGCTGGGGCTGCCGCCGGGCAACGGCACCTGGGCCGGTGGCAGCGCCGAGGCGGCACCGCAGGGCGGGCGCTACGAGGGCGGGACGCCCGACCAGGCGCGGGTCGCGCTGGTCCAGCGCCGCCTCGCCGCCGGGCTGACCGACCTCTACGACCTGTACGGGCTGGCGCAGGCCCGCCGTCAGCCCGCCGCAGCGGACGCCGCCGCCGCGCGGGTGGCGCCGGTCGATCCCTGGCCGGCGAACTGGCCGGCGCGCGGCACGGTGACCTCGCCCTTCGGCTGGCGTGTCTTCCGCGACCGCCCGAACTATCATACGGGCATCGACATCGCCATGCCCTATCGCTCGCAGGTGATGGCCACCGGCAGCGGCACGGTGGTCGGCAGCGGCTGGCAGCCGGGCTATGGCTGGTGCGTGCTGATCCAGCACGCCGACGGCTACAACACGCTGTACGCCCATCTATCCGACACGCTGGTCAAGTTGGGCGCGCCGGTGCGGCCGGGCGACGTCATCGCCTTGTCGGGCAGCTCGGGCATGTCGACCGGGCCGCACCTGCACTATGAGATCTGGAAGGACGGGCAGCTCGTGGACCCACGTCCCTTCATGGACGGCCGGGGCCCGCGCTGAGAGCTGCGCCAACACAGAGGAGCCAAGCATGGGCCTGTTCGGACGCGATAACCTTCCCGCGGGGCGGGAGCCGGTCGAAACCACGATCGGCCCCTCGACCACCCTCCAGGGCACGCTGCGCAGCGACGGCGGCGTGCGCGTCAACGGCACGTTCCAGGGCAATATCGAGGTCGTCGGCAGCGTCGTCGTCGGCGAGGGTGGGCGTGTGATCGGTGACATCACGGCCCGCAACATCACGGTGGGCGGCGCCATCGACGGCAACGCCCACGCCGGCGAGCAGCTCGCCATCCTGAGCACCGGCCAGGTGATCGGCGACATCGCGGCGATGAGCCTGGACATCGCGCCGGGCGGCATCCACCAGGGCTACACGCGGATGACCGGCTTCGAGCAGCGCGCGCTGGCGGCGCCGGTGGACACGGTGCCGGAGCCCGAAGTGGTGCCTGCCGCCGGAGCGCCGGCCGGCGATCTGGACACCGGCACGGTCGAGGTGACCGCCCGCCCCGCCGGCCGCCGCGAGCCGCGGGTGCGCGAGCACCAGGTGGCGATGCCGGACCTGGACCTCTCCGCCATCGACATCGAGCCGGTGATCCCCGACATCGTCATCGAGGACGTCAAGGACGGCGTCCCGCCGAAGCGCCCGTGACCCCGACCCGCGCCGAGGCCTGGGCCACGGTCTGCGAGTTCACACCCAGCGAGAGCCTGCGCCGCCACATGCTGGCGGTCGAGGCGGCGATGCGGTCCTACGCGCGGCGCCTGGGCGAGGATGAGGCGGACTGGGGCAACACCGGCCTGCTGCACGACTTCGACTACGAGCGCTTCCCGGACCGGCATCCCCAGGCCGGCGAGCCGATCCTGGCCGAGCGCGGCTGGCCCGAGCCGATCCGCCGCGCCATTCTCTCGCACGCGGACTACACCGGCGTCCCGCGCGTCACCCCCATGGAGAAAGCGCTGCACGCCTGCGACGACATCACGGGCCTGGTCATCGCGGTCGCCCTGGTGCGGCCGGACCGCGACCTGCGGCAGGTCGACCTGCGGAGCATCCAGAAGAAGTGGAAGAACCGCGCCTTCGCCGCCGGCGTCGACCGCGACGAGGCCGCCGCCGCCGCCGCGGCCTTCGGCGTGCCGCTGGACGAGCACATCGGCGTGGTGCTGGCGGCGATGCAGGGGGTGGCGGGCGAGCTGGGACTGGCGGGAGCGGACAGATCGCTTGCTCCGCGATAACGTGACGGCGGCGCTGTCGTCGTTAAGGCTATAGGAAGCCGTTTGACGCAGCGACACCCAAAGGAGCTCCCCTCATGCATCCCAACCGCTTGCTGATCGCTCTTGTCCTGATCGGATCGACGCTAGGCTTGGCGCTCGGCGCCCTCGGCTCGCTGGCGCGGGCGCAGGATGCGCCGCCGGTGGCGCCGGGGCCCCAGGAGCGGGTGCTGTTCGCGCCGAACTTGGGGATCCTGCGCCGGCCCGCGCCCGGCACACGCCAGGGGTCCGTGCCGGGCGACCTCGAAGGCGATCTGGCGCGGCAAGCCGGCCTGCGCGTGCAGAACACCGGCGATCGACCCACGCGGGTGCTGGCGTTTTTCTTCAACGAGTGGAAGTTGCAAGAGGAACCCGACGACGCGTGGGTGCCTTCTCCCTCGGCCACGCCTGGATCGCGGCCGCTCGCGCCGGATCAGCCCGCGGCATGGAATCAACCGGCGGTCCCAAACCAACCGACGCCGGAGCCCGGTTGCGACACCTGCGGCAGCCTGGTCGACTGTGGCGAGTGCGGCGGGCTGTTCAACGCGGTGTGCAGCCCGCCCATCGCGCCCGGCGCGAGCTGGACCTTCCCGCTGCGGCGGACGGACGCGTTCAGGCCGACCGATTATCCCACCCGCACCGTCGCCGCGGTCGCTGTGGCCTACAGCTTGAACCACCGCCCGGCCAAGGACTACGGTCCGGTGTGGGAAGCGCGAGCCGAAGCCGCCGGCCTGGAGCCGAGCGCTTCCGTGGCCGACGTCGTCTGCCACGACGCCGAGCGGGCGATCCGACACCCGGAAACCATCAAGCCGGACAACCGGATGCAGCAGGTGCAGTGCGGCTTCTATCGCGGCTTTCACGCGGCCTACCTGACCGGCGAGCCGATGGTCCCGGAGGAACCCTTCGATCCCGTCCGCGGCGAGCCGATCGCCGGCGTCGCGGCAGTGCCGATGCCGTCGGTAAACGGCAACGCGCCACGGCCAGGGGAGACGCCCAGCCCCTGGTCCTACAACCGCCTCGCGCTGGACCGCTATGCCGCTGTGCCGCTGTCCGAGACCGGCTTCGGCGCGGGCAGCTCCCAGCCGAAGACCTTCACCAGCTACGTGCCGGGCGTTTACACCACTACGCCCGAGGGTCAGCAGAGCGTGGTCTTCGTGCAGAACGCGGGGACGGAATGCGCTACAGTCCGTTTCGACGCCTTGCGCAACGGGGGTGGGCCGGTCGTGCAGGGGCGCACGGTCGAGCTGCCGATCGGCAGTTGGCTCGGGTTTTCCGCACAACAAACCTGGCCCGAGCTCCGCGGCTCGATCACAGTGCGCGCACAGAGCAACCAGCCGATCGCCCTGGCCGCGACGACCCTGGGCTACCTGACCAGCGGCACCTTCACCGGCCTGCGCGAGCGCGCGGCGCCGGTGGCCTGGGCGGTGCCGCTGGCGTATCAGGCGCCGCGGCCGATTCCGTGGCTGCGGGGCCGGGCGGGGGAGGCGGGTAGGGGGGCCAGTGTCGTCGCGGTGGACGGCATGGAGGCCTTGGACGCCGCGGCCGGCTGGGAGACCAACGTCGCGATCGTCAACCCCGCGGAGGAGCCGAACATGGTGCGGATGGAGACCCAGGCGGCGGGCCAGCCGGCGCGCGACGCGAGCTATCCGATCGAGCCGCTCAGCCAGATCCTGCTCCAGCTCGGGCTGGGACTCGGCCTGACCGGGGGCGGAGAGGGCTGGGGTCGGCTCAGCTCGGGCGAGCTGCCGCTGGCGATCAGCCTGGAGAGCTTCCGCGTCGCCAGCGATGTGCCGGCCGCGACCGAGGCGTGGACGACGACCGCCTGGCCCTACGATCCGAGCTTCACGGTACACGGCCCTCGCGCGGTTGCGCTGCCGGACCTCGGCGGGCCGGCGGTCGGCGGCATCGACCCCGGGCTGCTGATCACCCGCACCGCGACGATGACCGACGCGCTGGCCGGCCGCATCCTGGTCCAGAACCTCGGCGGCGAGCCGGCGCGGGTGGCGATCGACAGCTTCGCGCCGGACGGCGGCTACATGGGCGGCGTAGGGCGGAAGATCAACGCCTACCAGACCGTGAGCGTGCCTCTGGCGCAGCTGCCGGGGACGCGCTGGGGCGCGAACGCGGCGATGGTGCGGGTGCTGGAAGGCGAGGTCGCGGCGATGTTCGAGATGAGGCGGGCGGAGCAGGTCGCGGTCGACGATGCGCCGCCGGACCACACGAGCGCCTATGTCGGCGTGGCGCGCGAGGGCGGACAGGCGCCTCCCACTCCCCGCGGCGGGCCGGTGTACCTGCCGGCGCTGCGGAACGGGGAGCCGGAGGAGGGGTAGGCTCCCAGGTCCCATACTCGCCAATCCTCACCCACCGCGTTATACTCCGCCGCCGATCATTCCGTCCCCCGGCTCGCGGCCGTGCCCCGCCGCGGGTCGCGCCAGCGTCCGGAGCAGTGCACCATGCCAGTCGTGAACAAGTCGACGGTCCTGTACTTCATCCTCCAGTCGATCGCCTATGCGATGGCCATCGCGCTGACGGCGTGGCTCTTGCCGGGCTTCAGCGTACAGCCGGAGCGGCCTTGGGCCTACCTGTTGCTCGGCGCCTCGCTCGGCATCCTCAACGCGCTCCTCCGGCCGGTGCTCCTGGTCCTGACCGGGCGGCTCCTGATCGAGACGATGGGCCTCTTCGTGTTCGTCGTCAACGCGGTGATCCTGGTGCTGCTCAACTGGCTGTTCTCGTTCAACTTGATCTTCCCGCTCGAGTTCCAGACCGGGGGGATCATCTCGGCGGTGATTGCGGCGGTGATCATCGGGCTGGTCGCCACCGTCCTTGAAGTGGTGTTCGGCATGACCCAGCCGATCACCGCGGATGACTACTACGAACGCACCGACTGGCGCGGGCTGGAGAAGCTCCAGACCGGGCGGCGCAACCGCTTCATCGAGAACATGCGCATTCAGCAGGTCTACAGCACCTTCTGGCGCTACGGGCTGGACATCGTGTTCGACAAGAGCTTCCTCTCCAGCGTGCGCTCGGCGATGCAGAAGCGGCTCTACCCCGAGTCGCAGCGCCTGGCCGATCTCAGCACACCGGCCAAGGTGCGCATGATGCTGCAAGAGCTCGGCCCGACCTACGTCAAGATCGGCCAGATGGCTTCCAGCCGCGCCGAGTCGCTGCCGCCCGAGTGGCGCGCCGAGCTGGTCAAGCTGCAGAGCAACGTCCCGCCCTTCCCGAGCGAGGCGGCCGAGCGGATCATCGAGCAGGAGATCGGCAAGCCGGTGGACCAGCTCTTCGCCGAGTTCGATCCCGAGCCGCTGGCCGCCGCGTCGACCGCCCAGGTCCACCGCGCGGTGCTGCCCGATGGCCAGAAGGTCGTCGTCAAGGTCCAGCGGCCCGACATCGAGATCAAGGTCAAGGCCGACCTGGGGATCATCGGCGACGTCTCGCACATGGTCGAGAAGCGCACGAGCTGGGGGCGCAACTACGGGATGGAGGGCATGGTCCAGGAGTTCTCCAAGAACGTCATCGACGAGCTGGACTACCGCAACGAGGCCTACAACGCGCGCCGGCTCGCCACGAGCATGGAGACCTTCCCCGAGATCCACGTTCCGGTGATCTACGGCCCCTGGAGCCGGCGGCGGGTGCTGACGATGGAGTTCGTCAAGGGCGTCAAGATCACCAACGTCGCGGCGATCGACGAGGCCGGGCTGGACAGGAAGGCGATCGCGCGGACCTTCATCACCGCCTTCGTCAAGCAAATCCTCTTCGACGGCTTCTTCCACGGCGATCCCCACCCCGGCAACATCCTGATCGACACCGAGACCGGCCGGATCATCTTCCTGGACTGCGGGATGATGGGCAACCTGTCGCAGGCGCAGCGGATGAACCTGGGCGACCTGATCTGGTCCTTCGCCGACCGCGACCCGCTGGAGATCTCGCGCGTGATGGTGCGCCTGAGCACCAAGCTGCGCCCGGACTTCGACGAGGCGGCCTTCGTCGAGGACCTCGACCGGCTGCTCGGCCGCATCCTGGTCTTCCCCGACGAGGACTACTCGCTGGCCAGCACGCTGTCCGCGATCTTCGACATGATGTTCAAGCACGGCCTCAAGCTGGATAGCGACCTGACGATCGCGATCAAGGCCCTGGCCCAGGCCGAGGAGAACGCGCGCACGCTCGACCCGCAGATCTACATCACCGACGTCGCCTTCGAGGCCTCGCGCGGCTTGATGTGGGAGCAGCTCAACTGGGACAGCGCCACGTCGACGATCCGCCGCGAGGGCGTCCGCAGCTTCAAGGAGGTCGTCCGGCGCATCCCCAGCCTGCACGAGGCCACGATGAAGTGGCTGGACCAGTACGAGAGCGGCCGGCTGACGTTGCATATCGACACCCACGATCTCGGGCGGCAAGTGGGCAAGATGCAGTTCGGCTTCCGCCAGCTCGCGATCGCGCTGATCCTGCTCGGCATGGTCATCGGCTCGTCGATCATCGCCGTCTCGCCCAACCCGACGCCCTGGACCTGGGTGCCGACCGTGATGATGGGCCTGTTCACCCTGGCGATCACGCTCAGCGCGCTCTGGGTGATCGGGCTGATGGCCGGGTCCCTGAAAGGCGACGACAAGGAGCAGTTCCGCGGGGGCTGATCGACCGCGGCTCGGGCCTGACCCCACCGCCCGTTCCAGCTCGCCCGCGGCGCTAGCTCACCCGCGGCACCCGCGCCAGGATCGCCGCGACCACCTCGTAGTTGATCGTCCCGAGCCACTCGCCCCCCGTCTCCGCGCTGATCGCGCGTTCGCCTTGGCGGCCGATCAGCACCACCTCGTCGCCCTGGCGCACGCCCGGGATGTCGGTGACGTCGATCGTCGTCTGATCCATCGACACCCGGCCGACCACCGGCGCGGGCGCGCCGCGGACCAGCACGTGCCGCCAGGTCCGCGGCGCACGGCGGAAGCCGTCCGCGTAGCCGACCGGGATCGTGGCGACGCGGCTGGGGCGTTCGGCGCGCCAGGTGTGCCCGTAGCCGACGGCGTCGCCGGGCGCGAGATCGCGGACCTGGCCGACTTGCGTCTTCCAGGCCAGGGCCGGGCGGAGTCCCAAGGCCGCCGTATCGACCTCCGCCGAGGGCGCGAGGCCGTAGAGCGCGATGCCGGGGCGGACCAGGTCGAAGCGGGCGTCGGGATAGCCGAGGAGGACGGCGCTGTTCGCAGCGTGGACGCAAGGCGGGCGCAGACCGGACGCGTCGAGCTTGTCCAACAAGCCTCGAAAGGCCGCAAGCTGCGCTTCGGTCGCCGCGCGGCCGTCCGGCGACAGGTCGTCCGCGCAAGCCGTATGCGTGAAGAGGCCGTCGACCTCGATCCCCGGCAAGTCGCGCAAGGCCGCCAGGAAGGCCGGCACGGCGCCGGGATCCAGCCCCAGCCGCCGCATTCCCGTATCGACCTTGACGTGCACGCGCGCCGGCCGGTCCACCGCCTGGGCGGCCTGGCTGAAGGCGGCGGCGGTGTCCTGGTCGAACAGGGTGACCGCGAGGCCGGCGCGGATCGCCTCGCGCGCCTGCCAGGCGGGCGTGTAGCCGAGCACCAGGATCGGCGCGTCGATCCCGGCCTGGCGCAGCGCCAGGCCCTCGGACAGGCAGGCGACGCCGCAAGCGCGCGCGCCGTTGCGCAGGGCGGTGTGGGCGACCTGGACCGCGCCATGCCCGTAGGCGTCGGCCTTCAGCACGGCCATCACCGCGGCGGGCGCCGCCAGGCGTTCCAGGATCCGCGCATTGCCCGCAATCGCGCCGAGGTCGATCTCCACCCAGGTCGGGCGATCCGGCTGGAGCACGACGATCTGGCGCCAGGCGGCGTCCTGGCGGACCAGGAGCTCCGGCGCGCGCTCCGGCGCGGCCATCAGACCGGCGACGACCTGCTCCATCCGCGCGACGGCGCTGCCCTTGACCAGGGCGATCGCCCCGATGTCCCGATGCGGCCGGGCGGCCGCGACGTCCCCCGTGTCGAGATGCGGCAGGGTGGTCGCGATATCGCCCGTGCCGAGATATGGCAGGGTAGCCGCGATGGCGTCCTCGGCGGTGTAGGTCACGGCGATCCGCGCCGGGTCCAGCCCCGCCGCGCGCGCGCCCTCGGCGATCAGCGCGGCGGACTTGCCGCGGGTGACCAGGACGTCCACCACCTCCGCCGCGCGCCGGCCGGCCGTCCGATGGGCTTCGTCCGACATCTCGCCCAGCTCCGCCATGTCGCCCAGCACGGCGATGCGCCGCGCCGCGCCCAGCTCGGCCAGGACCGCGAGGCCCGCCAGCACCGCGTCGGGGCTGGCGTTGTAGCTGTCGTCGAGGATCAGGCTGCCGGCGCGGCCGGGGATCGGGTTGAGCCGGCCGGGGTTGGGCGCCAGGCTGGCGAGGCGGGCGACCGCCGCCTCCAGGCTCATGCCGAAATGCGCCGCCACCGCGACCGCCGCCAGCGCCGTCCGCGCGTAGTGGGCCCCGAGCCAGGGCAGGCGGGCGGGGACGCGGCGGTCGCCCGCGACCAGGACGAACTCGGTGCCGCCCCGCGTCAGCCGGACGTCCTCCATCCGGTAGTCCGCCCCCGGCGCCGCGCCGTAGAAGACCGCCCGCGCTGCGGTTCGCCCGGCCATCGCCGCCACGCGCGGATCATCCAGGTTCAGCACGGCGAGGCCCTGCGCGGGCAAGGCGGCGACCAGCTCGCCCTTCTCGCGCGCGATCGCCTCGATGCTGCCGAAGATCGCCAGGTGCGCGGGGGCGACGACGGTGACGACGGCGACCTCGGGCGGGGCGATCCCGGCCATGAGCGCCATCTCGCCGAAGCGATCGATGCCCATTTCGAGCACCGCGACATCGACCTCCGGATCGAGGTAGCCCAGGGCGATCGGCAGGCCGAAGTAGCCGTTGTAGTTCTTGGGGCTCTTGAAAACGCGCAAGTGTCCCGCCAGCACATGCGCCAGCATCTCCTTGGCGCCGGTCTTGCCCGCGCTGCCGGTCACGCCGACGATGCGCAGGCCGGAGCTGCAGACGACGTGGGCGGCGTAGCGTTCCATCGCCTGCTGGCAGTCCGGCACCACCACGCAGGTGACGCCGAAGCTCGCCAGGTCCCGTTCCTCCTGGCAGACCACCCCCGCCGCCCCGCCGCGGCAGGCGGCCTCGATGAACGCGTGTCCATCGCCCTTGTCGGTGCGGTAAGCGACGAAGAGCTGGCCGGGCTGGATGATGCGCGAGTCGTAGCAAAAGCTGTCGAAGGCCTCGGCGAAGGCCGGGCCGTGCAGGCGGGCGGCGGGGTTGGCGGCGAGGAAGGCGGGGAGGTGGATCATGCTGGGGTCAGTGCGCTCAATCATACGGGAAGCGTGATCGAAGCGCGAACGCCGACGCGGGCGCCGGCCGCCCTGCCCCTTGCGCGATCCGCCTGGCTGCGCTATCCTCTCCAATGCGAGAGCTTGGCGTACATGGAACAGATCCCCTTCACGATCCCCGAGGTCTTCTCCGGCTTCGCCCAAGCGGATGGCATCGCCGCCATCAGGCCGGAGGGCCTGCGCTTGCAGTTTGAAACCACCGACACGGTGCTCGGGGTTTTCCGATCCGGTGTTCGCGAGGTCATCGTGCCATGGGCCGATCTCGCCGAAGTCACGTTGAAGAACGACCTCTTCGGCGGCGCCACGCTGCGGCTGCGGGTGGCGAACCTGAGCGCGCTGGCCAATCTGCCGGGCCGCCAGGGCGCCGAGCTTGTCCTGAAGGTCACCCGGTCCGAGCGCAAGAACGCCGCCGCCTTCGCCGAAGCGATCCGGCTCCGCCTCGCCGACCAGAGCGTCGCGGAGGTCATGGAGCGCCTGCGCCGCATGAACGCGGGGGGTAACGGCTAAGTTGTACCCCGCCCGATGCGCCCCTATACTTGTCGCCCGGCGCCCCGCGCGCCGAAATCCACTGGGAAGGAGGTGATGCACCATGACCGTCGATTTGCGATCCGGCGAGTCCTTCGAGGGCTTGCTCAAGCGCTTCCGCAAGGAGGTGTCGAAGTCCCGCATCCTGAGCACGTACCGGCGCAAGCGCTGGTTCACCCCGCCCAGTGAGGAACGCCGCCTGGCCAAGAAGAAGGCCGAGCGCCGCGCCCGGCGCCGCCAGCTCCGCTCGACCCGCCCGCGCCGCGCGCCGCAGTCCTTCGGCAGCGGTGGTGGGGGTGGTGGCGGCAGCAGCTCCGACTAGCTTGGCGCTCGGCCGCGCGATCGAGACATCGCCACACGCCATCCGTGACATCCGACACAGAAATTTCCGAACCGATCCGAAAGGGTCGGTTCGTTATTTCTCGGGCGCTTCCGCGCCGGCCGCCATCACGGCGCCGGCTGGCGCTCGTGCAAGGTCGAAAAGTCCGGCGCCACGATCGGGGGCAGCGGTACCGTGGGCGAGGGCCGCGGCAGGCCCGGGATCGCGGTGCGCGTGGAGATCGGGGCGGCGAACTCGGTGGCGAAGGCATCCCACTCGCCGGGGTTGGGATCCCAGTGGACCTCGGCTTCGAGATCGACGTCATCGTCCGAACCGGCCACCGGCTCCACGCCCGGCGGGAGGACCATGCGCCGCCGCCCGGCGAAGCGGAAGACCCGCTCGTCGCGCGTCAGGTCCACCGGCTCCAGGAAGACCGTGCGCCCGAGCTGCGCCAGCGCATCGGCGGGGCCGTCCAGCCAGACGCCAATGGTGCCGTACGTGTGCCCTTCATCCTCCGCACCGACCTTGAAGCTGGTGATCGGCCCCGAATCGTCCTCGCCATTCCTCTGCGCGGTCGTGGTCGCCACTGCGGCGCCGAGCTCCGGTGGCTCGTGGACCGTGGGGGCGATCTGGGCCCAGTAGGGCGCGGTCACGTGGTCGAAGACCAGGACGCCGCTGCGCCGGTCGCTGACGTAGAGCAGGCCATCGACGGCGGCGATCGCCTGGATCGCGCCCAGGAAGTCGTTGTTCTCGAAGTAGGCGGAGGCTTCGGGCGCGTCGGTGCTGGTGGCCCAGACGAAGCCGGGGCCGGCCAGGAAGACCGAATGCCCGGCGGCGGCGACGCGCGTGGCCAGGTTGTCGGGGGTGTTGATATCCCGCGCCTCGATCCGTGACGCGGGCGCAAGCTTCCCCGGCCGGTCGATCCGGAACAAGCTGAGCCCGCCGGTCTCGTCCAACACTGCGAGCCCCCCGTCGAATGCGGCGACGCCGATCGCGCCCGCGGGCGGCAGCGTCGCGACCAGCCGCGGGCTGGCCGGCCGGGTGACGTCGATCACCCGGAGGCCGGCACCGCGATCCGCGACGTAAGCGTGGCCGCCGGTGACCACGATGGCGCCGGCCGCGCCCAGGCCGCCGAGCCGGCCGACCTCCTCGGCCTTGAGGATGTCGATGATCCGCAAGCTGTCCTGGGTGACGACGTAGGCGAACTGGCTCTCGAGCGCGACATCCCAGGTCGCGGCGACCTTGCCGCGCCCGGGGTTCGCGGGCGACTCGGGCCGGCCCGGCGCCGTCAGCGTGACGTCGGCGAGGATCCTTCCCCCGGCTGCGTTCCCGGGATACATGTCGAAGATCTCGACCTTCCCGACCACGGTGGGCGGCTCCTCGGCCAGCACTGGCTCGGTGCGGAGGGTGACGCCGTAGTCGCCCTCCACCGCGACGCGCGGCGGGCCCTGGCTGGCCGGCTCGGGCGGGGGGGGAGGTTGGTTCCCACGATAGCGGTACGGGCGGCCGGGGCGGTCGTCCTCGAGCCCGATCAAGCTGGAGCTCAGCACGCGCCGGCCACCGGCAAGGTCTGCCGGCTCGATTCCACGGGGCAAAAATTCCACGTGGCCCAGGGTTCCTATCGACAGGCGCTGGAGCTTCTCGCGGTTCGCGGTGCCGCCGATGAGCAGGTCGCGATCGACCGCGAGGCTGGCGGGCGGATCGCCGGTCTCGATGCTCTCCCCCAGCGCCAACATCAGCTCCCGGTACGGGGTCTGGAGGTTCCACATCGCCGGGCCGTTCCCGCCGACCTCCGAGATGGCGTACAGGCGGGCGCCATACACCTCCAACGACGACAGATCGACCAGGACATCCTGGCGGGCGGGCGAACCCAGGCCACCGGCCAGCATTGCCGCCAGGCGGCCGCCGCTCACCGCCAGACCGAAGCTCGGCGCCTCGAAGGAATCGGTATCGGCGAAGAACGCGCCGAAGCGGGGCAGCCGGTTGGGGTTCCAACTGAAGCGGGCGGCCGCCTCCGGCATCTCGCTGAAGTCCAGGTCCGTCCGCCGCGGCATGCGGGGATCGCCGAGGTCGAGCTGCATCACGCCATCGTCGATCGGGCGGTCGAACTCGGCCGGCTGGCCGATCACGTAGGCATAGTGGCCGATGCTGATCGCGTGCGCGCTGTCCACCCCCTCGACGAACCCGGCCAGCCGCGGCTCCGCCGCCTCCGACACGTCCATCACCGCGATGCCCGCCCGCCGGGAGCTGTCATCCGACGGGGCCGTGCGACTGCCGTCCGACGGCACCGCGAGGTAGAGGGTGCGCGGATCGCCGGGCGGAACGGCGAGCGCGGCGACCTCGAACGGCAGCGGCGAGGAGGCGAGGATGCGGGGCGCGCGGCCATCGGCGATGTCCAGCACGGTGAGGTATGGGGTACCCACCACGATGTTCCCGCGCCCTTCCGACAGGTCGCGCTTCTCTACCACATACAGCCTTGGATGGTCGCCCGGCGCCGCGTTGTCGCTCGCGATGGCCCGGGGCCAGCCTTCCAGATCGACCGTCCCGAGATCGACGAAGGTTCGCGTCGGCAGTCGGACGGCTTCGTCGACCTCGGCCGTGCGCGCATCGGGCACGCCCAGCACATGCAGGCGCGTGTCGCCGAAGAGTGCGAGGTAGGCGTAGCCGCTGCGCACGTCGATCGCGGTCGGGGCGGCATCGAGCAGGCGGCTCGTGCCGATCCCGGCGGGCCACCGCGCCGGGTTCAGGTCGTAGCCCACCAGCCGCCTTCCGCGCCCGAAGAACAGGTAGCGGCCATCGCGCGCCTGGGCGTGAGTCTCGCCGCCCAGTTGGTCCATCAGCACCAGCGCGCTGCCGCGTTCGGGCCTGGTCGCCAGGCCGGCGAGGCGATTCGGCGGCCACTCGCGGTTCTGGAAGGCCATGACCCAGTCCCGCGCCTCGGCCGCGTCCTTCCGCTGTGGCGTCGCGCGTTCCGGCCCGGCCCGGTAGACCGCCCCCCCCACCACGATGAACGCCAGGAGCACGCCCGCTTCCGTCAAGCGGCGCCCGCTGGGCGGGCTCTCGGGGACGAAGCGGCCCAGCCCTTTCGCGGTCAGCCAGTCCCGCGTTCGCCGCCACCGCTGGGCCAGCCTGTCGGCGAAAGGAGGTTGGGGGGGTTGGTTCATGACGGGGCCTGACGAATAGCGCCATCGAAGCTCATCGACGGCTAGAGTGCCTGGGACTTCAGGCGCAAAAGGATGTCGTGCACAATCCCGACCGTATCCAACTCGGCGCTCTCGGCGCTTGTCAGCTCGCCCTCGCGACTCTTCTCCAGCAAGTCGGTCAGACGTGCTTGTGAACGAGCCGAAACGCGATATTCGCGGACCTGTTGTGGTGTCGGGCGCCCTGCCAGGAACTCAACCATCTCACCGAAAACGTCACCCGATGACAGTGGCAACGGCGGCGCGTCCGCAGCGTGATGGGGAGAGGACTCTGCCAACGCCGCCTCCAGGAGTTCCGGCAGCCGATCGCGCTGAGCTTCGAGCCGTCGGGCGAGGTCTTGCGGTACTTGAAGTGTAATCGTCGTCAAGCCTTATCCCTCACTCGGATGACAGCCCGGCTTGCTTTCGGAATTGATCTGCGGCGGCGGGCCATGCGGCGCGTTGGCGGGAATTATAGCGTGGATCGAAGCCGGGGCGTCGCCCATCGACCGCCGCCACACCACCCCCGCCCAGGCCCAAAACGGGATCGCGGTCAACGGGTCCTCCAAGGCCGGCGAGAACACGCCGAGGACCAGCAGTGCGACCCAGGCCATCAGCCCCCCCGCGCCCAGCCCCCGCGTCAGCCCATCGCCCGACCGCGCGGCCCGCCAGAAGATGCGCAGCGCCAGCGCGAAGGCCAGCAAATAGCACAGCGTCCCGGCCAACCCGAACTCGGTCAGCAGCCGTGCCCAAAAGACATCTAGTGGGGCGTGCCGCCCGTCCAGCGGCAGGAAATCGTAGCGCGGGTAGATCGGCGTGGGATAGCGCACCGCCACCTGCCCGCCATACCGCCCCGGTCCCGTCCCCCACCACGGGTGATCCACGAAGATGTCCCAGCTCTTGAGCAGCACATACACCCGATACTCCCCCCGAAACTCCCGCCCTGTAAACCCCATCCGATAGGCATGCCACCCCGCCCCCACCCCCGCGCTCCGCCGCGCCAGCTCCGCCCGCATCAACGGCGAGCTCAGCGACA
>CAZCJG010000022.1:0-22895 GCA_964498575.1 uncultured Anaerolineales bacterium
GCGGTGGATGGTTCGGTGCTGGTTTGGCCCTGCATTGTACCCTCCGTAAACTTGTGGGCAGTCTGCGCATGTCACTTTCACCCAGCCAACCACCGCCGCGCCGGCCCGAGCGCCTGCGGTCGGACAATGTCACGCCGGCAACGCGAACCCCGTGGGGCGGGCACAAGCTGGCTACCCGTTACAAGCGGCACGTCGAGCCCGGCTTGGGCGATGCGGTGGTCGGCGAGGCCTGGGAGGTATCGGTCGAGCCATCCTTCCCCAGCCGCTTGGAGCGGACCGGGCAGGCGCTGGCCGCAGTCATCGCGGAGGACCCGGCGGGCTGGCTGGGGGCGGCGGTCGCCGAGCGCTATGGCGGCCAGCTCCCGCTGCTGATCAAGCTGCTCGATGCCGGCGAGAACCTCTCCGTGCAGGTGCACCCCGCCGTCGACAGCCCGGCCTTGCCGCCCGATCAGAGCGGTAAGTCGGAGGCTTGGATCATCCTGGACGCCGAGCAGGGGGCCGGTATCTACCTGGGGTTCCGGGAGGGTGTGACGCGGGCGACCGTCGAGGCCTGCCTGCGGGACGGCGGCCGCCTCGACGACCTGCTCAATTTCGTGTCGGTGCGTCCCGGCGACACCTTCGTCGTCGAAGCAGGCGTGGTTCATGCCATCGGTGCCGGCATCACCTTGGTCGAGCCCCAGCTCGTGCTCCCCGGCAGGCGCGCGGTGACCTACCGCTATTGGGATTGGGATCGCCGCTACGACGCGGCCGGCCGCCCCGACCCGGCCGGCAACCCGCGCGCCCTCTATATCGAGCGCGCGCTGGCCGCCACCGACTGGGACGGCCCCCGCGGCGACGCCTTCGTCGCTGGTTGCCGGGCTGCACCGTTCGTGCTCGATGCCGGGAGTCGTGGTGGCCTCACCCGCACCCGCCTGATGCAAACGCCCTGGCTGACCGCCGAGCGCTGGACCGGTGACGGGACGCTGGGCGTGCCGGTGGAGACGCTCTTGGCACTCGTTTCCGTCGGCGGATCGGCGGACGTCGCCGGACCTGACGATTGCGTCTCGCTCCACTGCGGTGAGAGCATGGTGGTCCCGGCCGCAACGGGCCGGATCGATGTCTCCGGACAGGCGACGGACCTGATCGCGTGCTGGATGAACGTCTGACTTGCCGTCGTCCACCATTGCGCCGACAATATCCACACCTGCCCGCCCTTTCCCCCAATATCATCCTTCGCCATCCTTGACCATTCGCCCTTCCACTCATGCTCCATCCGTGATTCAGGCTCCGCATGACAACACCCGCCGATCCCTACCGCTGGTTAGAAGACCCCGCCTCGCCTGAAACCCGCGCCTGGGTCCGTGATCAGGCCGAGCGCACCGAGCGCTTTCTCGCGGTCATTCCGGCGCGCGAGCGGATCAAGGCGCGCCTGGCCGAGCTGTGGAACTACCCGCGCGTCGGCTGCCCGATCCGCCGCGGCGAGCGCTACCTCTTCACCCGGAACGACGGCCTCCAGGCGCAGGATGTGCTCCTCGTCCAGGACGGGCTCGCGGGCACGCCGCGGGTCCTGCTCGATCCCAATACCCTGAGCGCCGACGGGACCACCGCGCTGACCAGCCTGGGTATCAGCGACGACGGTGCGTTCCTGGCTTATGGCCTGTCGGAGCACGGCAGCGACTGGCAGACCGTCCGGGTGCGCGAGGTCGCGAGCGGCGCCGACCTGCCCGATCGCCTGGACTGGTGCCGCTTCGCCCGCCTGGAATGGTCCGCCGACGGCGCGGGCTTCTTCTACAACCGCTACGCCGCGCCGGAGCCCGGACCCGCGGCGGGCTACGCCCGCCGCAGCCGGATCTGCTACCATCGGCTCGGCACGGCGCAGGACGAGGATCGCGAGGTCTTCGCGCATGAGGACTCGGACCTGCTGCACTTCCCGCATGTCACCGAAGACAAGCGTTATCTCGTCCTGCCATTGCATCGCGGGACCAACGTCGAGAACCGGGTGTACTGCCAGGCGATTGACGCGGCCGGGATGCCGGAAAGCGCACTGGTCCGCCTGCTTGACGAGGAGGACGCTGGCTATCAGTTCGCCGGCAATGTCGGCTCGCGGTTCTACTTCCTGACCAATCTGGATGCCCCGCGCGGGCGGATCATCGCGATCGACCTCCGCCGGCCGGAGCGGGAGCACTGGCGCGAGATCGTGCCCGAGCAGGACTGGGTGATGGTCGGCGCCGCGATCGGCGGGGGTGACCTGCTGGTCGTTCAGGGGATGACCGACGCGCAGCATCGGTTGTGGCTTTTCGGGCTGGACGGCGCCTTCGAGACCGAGATCGCCCTGCCCGGCATCGGCGCGATCGCCGGGCGGAGCGGGCGGCAGGATGATCGGGAGCTATTCGTCGCCTTCACCTCCTTCGCCGTACCGACCACCGTGCTGCGGTATGACTTCGAGAGCGGGGCGATCGAGCCCTGGAATCCGCCGCGCCCCCCGGTGGACCCCGCGGACTTCGCCTTGCGCCAGGTCTTCGTCACGTCGCGCGACGGTACGCGGGTGCCGATGTTCCTGCTGCATCGCGGGGACGTCGTGCCGGATGGCGAGCGGCCGGTGATGCTCGGCGGCTACGGCGGCTTCAACGTCAGCCAGCTTCCGGCTTACTCGCCGGCGGCGCTGGCCTGGGTGGAGATGGGCGGCGTCTTCGCCCTGGCCAACCTGCGCGGCGGGGGCGAGTACGGGGCGGCCTGGCACGAGGCGGGGATGCTGGAGCGCAAGCAAAACGTGTTCGACGATTTCATCGCGGCGGCCGAATGGCTGGTCGAGAGCGGCTACACCCGGCCGGAGCGCCTGGCGATCCGCGGGGGCAGCAACGGCGGCCTTCTCGTCGCGGCCTGCATGATCCAGCGGCCGGACCTGTTCGGCGCGGTGCTGTGCATGCGGCCGGTGATCGACATGCTGCGCTACCACCGCTTCACCATCGGCCGCTATTGGGTGGGCGAGTACGGCAACGCCGACGCCGATCCCGAGCACGCCCGCTTCCTCCTCGCCTACTCGCCACTCCATAACATTCGCCCCGGCATCGCCTACCCGCCGATCCTGGTCCTGACCGCCGACACCGACGACCGCGTCGTGCCCGCGCACGCCTACAAGTTCGTCGCGACCCTCCAATCCGTCGCGCCCGGGCCGCGTTTGACGTTATTAAGGGTGGAAACCGCCGCCGGCCACGGCGTCGGCACGCCGACCGCCAAGCAGATCGACGAACAGGGCGATGCGCTGGCGTTCTTGGCTCAGGTTTTCGGGATGGCGCATAAACCATCGGGATGAGACATCTAACACATCTGCTCGGCCATTGGTTCGCTTGTCGCCGCCCCAGTAGGCGCGAACTTATACATCCACAAGGAGTCCCACCCATGCCTTCCCGCCTCGCCGCCCGCGTCCCGCCGGCGCTCGCCATCGCCGCCCTCCTGCTCGCGGCTATCCTGACCCCCCCCGCCCTCGGCGGCCGCGCCGCGCCCGAGCGGGAGGCGACCGGAGCGGCGGCGGGCCACACGGTGCAGCCCGAGGTTGCCACCGCCTCCTCCCACGCCGCCGACCGGCTGGACCCGCACCTGCGCGCCGCCGTCGAGGCCGCGCGGTCCGCCGAGCGACTGGCGGCGTCCGGCGCCAAGCTCCCGCCCGCCGCGGCCGATGCCCTCGCGACGGTCGAAGCGCCTCCGGGCGAGGGATTGGACGCGCGGGTCTACGTGGCGATCAAGAGCCAAGGGCCTCTGGAGCTCGGCACGCTGGCCGACAAGGCGGTCTCCACCCCCTGGCCACTCGGCCAGACCGTGACGCTGGCGCGCATCCGCCTGGGCAACCTGCTCAAGGTCGCGGCGATCGACAACGTCGTGCGGGTCGAGGACGCCGCGCATCCGGTGATCGAGACCGACGAGGCCGGCGCGCGGCCCGAGCCCGACCCGGCGCAGGTCGCTGCCCACATGGCGGAACTGCGGCGCAAGGAAGTCCCCTTCGGCGCCGCGCCGCCGCTGGCGGTTGTCGCCGCGCGGCAGCACACGCTGAGCCTGCGGCCGGGTGAGGAAGATGCGTCCGCCAGGAGCGGGGCGGCCGGTGCCGGATGGCCCGATAGGGGGGTATCGCCCGGCGGCGCGACGCCCGACGGCTGGTACGATGCCATCGGCAGCCACAACACCCGCGCGGCCTGGCGGCGCGGCTGGGACGGCAAGGGCGTGCGGGTCGGGGTGGCGGATACCGGGGTGGACTTCATGACGCCGGAACTTTTCGGCACCTGGGCGGTGGTCGACGACCCGGCCTCGCCCTATGCCGGCTGGCCGCAGGCGCTGGACAGTCAGGGCCTGTATCAGTACGTGCAGGACATCCAGGTCGGCAGCAACGGCTCGGAGATCGGCTCGGGCGGGCACGTGCAACTGAAGCAGGACGCGGTGGCGACGCGCGTCGGGGAGACCGATGTCGGGACCGCCTGCTTCAAGCGCATCCGCCGCCCGGCCGCCGGCCAGCCGCCGGCGCCGGACGCCCAGCCGACCTGCGACTACAAGGTGCCCTGGCGCAGCAAGAGCGGCAGCTACCGCTTCGGCCCGCACCCCGACCCGGTCCTGTTCACCAACCGCTACCCGGGTGAGCGGGTAGGCGTGCTGCTGGTGGACCAGGCGACCGCCGGCGTCTACGACACCGTGTACGTGGACCTGGACAACGACCGCGACTTCGCCGAGGAGAAGCCGGTGACCCAGGCCGATCCCGCGATCTACCGCGACATGGACGGCGACGGCTGGGCGGACCTCTCGGGCGGCATCCTGTACTGGATCAGCGACGGCGAGAACCCCCCGCCCGGCGCCTACCTGTGGGGTGCTCTCACGCCGACGCCGGAGCAGGGGCGGGTGCTCGCCTTCCTCACCGCTCTCGGCGGAGCGCATGGGACGCAGTGCGCCTCGAATGTCGCGGCGCAGGGTGTGGTGCCAGTGCCGGCCGCGGTGAGCTTGCGCTTCCGCGACCTGCCGGGCGATGGCAAGCCGCCTTACCTGGTGCGTGGCGCGGCGCCCGGCGCGGCCGTCGTCGGCATCTACCGCGGCGGCACGCTGGCGACCGAGGCGAGCTACATCTACGCCGCTTATGGCCTGTCGAAGGAGCGGCCCGGCGACGAGGTCCAGGTGCTGAGCAACAGCTACGGCTTCAACAACTACGACAACGAGGGCTGGGACAACCTGTCGCGCCTGATCGACCACTTGACGACGGTCAACCGCAACCTGAGCTACGTCTTCTCATCCGGCAACGGCGGCCCCGGCTACGGCAGCATCCGCGCGCCGCACCCGCAGAGCGCGATCAAGGTGGCGGCCTCGACGCAGATGGGCTCGACCGGGATGAACTCGATCACCGACACGACCCAGATCCTGTGGGGTGATATCGTCTCCTTCTCCTCCAGCGGGCCGGGCTCGGATGGGACGATCGGCCCGCACGTCGCCGCCGACGGCGCCTGGGCCACCGGCGCCTACCCGGTCAACGAGTCGCCGAACGGGCGCCAGACGATCGTCACCTGGGGCGGGACCAGCCGCGCGACGCCGGTCGCCGCGGGCCATGTGGCGCTGATCTACCAGGCGTTCAAGCAGAAGCACGGCCGCTGGCCGACCTGGGAGGAGGCGCGCGCGATCCTGATGGCCGGCGCGAAGAACATGGGCTATGACGCCTTCACCAGCGGCGCCGGCGTGGTCGACGGCGGCCGATCGAGCTACATCGCGGGCGGCGTCGAGGGACTCTACGCCAGCCCCGCCGTCCTCTACGCCGGCGACTACCGCGGCACCACCTACGGCGCCTTCCCGCGCCTGGTCCGGCCCGGCGAGGCGCGGACGGCGACGCTGACCCTGCGCAACCCCACCGACCACCCGATCACGCTCACCCAGCTCGCCGGGATGACGCAGCGGCGGATCGGCAGCTATGCGTTCAAGTGGACCTCCGAAGCGATCAGCCAGGAGGATCCCGCGATCACCGACTACCCGGACCAGGTCGGGCTGCCGGACTACGTCATTCCGATCGAGATCGACGAGTTGCCCGGCGCCACCGAGCTGATGGCGATCCGCGCCAACATCCCGCTCGCCAGCTCCGACCTCAACCTCAACTATACCTTCACCTCGGGCACGAGCGATCAAGCCGACAACCTCTGGCGATTGTACGCGCTGCGGCACACCGACATCAACGGCGACGGCCAGCTCTGGCACGACCGCAACGGCAACAAGGTCGTCGACCGTGCCCTCCTCACCGGCGGAAGCCAGCAGATCGACGGCGCGCGGCGCGTCAACTGGGACCAGACCGAGATGGACCGTTGGGAGTTCATGCGCTTCGGCGAGGACACCCGGCCCAACAACAACCTCGTCACCTGGGTGCACCATCCGCTGGAGCGCTGGGGCGACGGGATCTACATCGGGCTGAAGCATCAGGGGCGCCCGCCCGCGGTGCCGCGCACGACGATCGAGTTCCAGATCGACTTCTATGCCAACCAGCCCTGGGACTGGGTGACACCCGCCACGACGCCCGCCGAGACGATCGAACCGATCCCCGCCGGCGGCAGCCGCGACATCGCGGTGCGGATCGCGGTGCCCGCGGACGCGCCCTTCGGCTTCCACCAGGGCGCGATCGTCGCCAAGTACCCCTGGCGCGTGCCCTTCGACCCGAATGACGGCGGGAAGCGGCTGTTCCTGCCGCTCGCGCTGAACCAGGAGGTGCTGGGCGTCACTCCCGCCGCGAGCATCGCCGGCGACGCGCCCGCCCGTCCTGACCAGGGGGCGGCTGGGGACAATCTCGTCCAGCTCACCATTCCGGTGCAGCTCAACGTCGCCGCGGCGCTACCGGAAACGGGTTCGATCGAGCTGGCCGGTGTCAGGAGCCAGGACGCCCGCCTGCCCTATTCCAATGGCATCGTCCGCGGCGCCAACTTCTGGAACTACAACCGCGAGTCCGGCGACTGGCGCTACTTCTTCGTCGACATCCTCCAGCCGGCGGCCGAGGGCACGCGGCTGGTGCTGCGCAGCCAGTGGCAGGACGGCAAGCCGCTCGATCCGGGCAGCGGCCAGCCGGTGGGCCGTTCGGACATCGACACCCTGCTCTTCGGCCCGGCGGCGGATCGCTGGTCCGACCCCGATCACCCCGGCAACGCCGAAGAGGACCTCTCCGACCCGGCGCTGTTCGGCCCGGCGACGACCGCGCTGGCCGGCGCCAGCACCAACAAGAACACCGCCGGCGGCATCTGGCAGTTCGACACCGCCACCGGCGACTACGAGGAATGGGTGACCGCGCCGATCACGCCGGGGCTCAACTTGGTGATGGCGCACAACCAACTGATCTCGGGCGACCGCTTCGACATCCCCTTCGGGCTGAGCCTGGACCGCGCGCGCCTCCAGCCGACCGAGATCGCGGCGGAGGGTTCCGCCTCCGCCTGCCAGCCGCTGACCTTCACCCCGAGCTTCGCGCTGGACGCGTTGGTCGCGGACGGCTACGGCCTCTCGGCCCCGGAGCGGCAGGCGAGCCAGACGACCGGGCAGGACAACCCGAACGACCCGCTGAGCGCCGCCTGGCGCCGGACCTTCGCCGTCGCGCACGGCAGCGCGATCCAGATCACCATCGATGGCGAGGGCGACAACGACCTCGACCTCTTCCTGTACCGTGATGCCAACGGTGACGGCCAGCCGCAGGAGACCGAGCAGGTGGCCGCGTCGACCAGCCCGACGGCGGACGAGCACATCGACTACCGCGGCCCGCAGGATGGGACCTACATCATCACCGTGCACGGCTGGGACGTCCCTAGTGGATCGACGACGTTCGACTATGAGCGGCTGGCGATCCAGGGCACGGGCGTGCGCGCGGAGGGCTTGCCTGCGGGCGGGCTGGCGGGGGACCAGGCGGCGAGCTTCGAGGTCTGCTACGACCTGCCGGAGGGCGCCGCGCCCGGCGACTACCTCGGCGAGCTGGTCTTCGGCCCGCCGCGCGTGCCGCGGCTATTCACCGTGCCGGTGCGGGTGACGGTGCCTTCTGCGCTCGGCGCGGCGGGGACGCGGCACGGTGCGGTCCGGTGACGCGAAGACCGGATTGACAGGCGTCCGGCGACACGGTATTCTGCTAGGGTGCGCGTGGATCGACGCGCGATCCGTTCCCACCCGCAAGGATGAATCCACATGTCATCAGAAGACACCATCTTGGCCAACCAGACGACGATTGTCGACAACCAGACCACGATCCTGGCCAACCAGACCACCATCATGGACAACCAGACGACGATCTTGAGCAACCAGACGACGATTCAGGCCAATCAGGACAAGATTCTGGCCAATCAAGACACGATCCTGGCCAACCAGGACAAGATCCTGGCGAAGTAGGAGGGCTCCCCGCAATTCACCAGCGGGCGCGCGGCCTGCCGGCGCCGAGAGTTGGCCGGCCACGCGCCCTGTGATATCATTTCTCGTCCATTTCAGGCGACCCAACCCCGATTCATCACCAAGGTGTTTCCCATGGCCGATCTCGTCCGCGCTCTCCAGCATGAACATCTGCTCGATCGATCCGAGCAGGTGCCGATCGCCAAGCTCCGCGTCGGCGACACCGTGCGCGTGCATTTCCGCATCGTCGAAGGCCGGCGCGAGCGCGTGCAGCCCTTCCAGGGTATCGTCATGCGCAAGCGCGAGGGTGGCGTGAACGCCAGCGTTACCGTGCGCCGCGTCGCCACCCATGGCGTCGGCGTCGAGCGCACCTTCCCGCTGCACGCGCCGCGCCTCGAGCGCATCGAGATCCTGCGCAGCGCGCATGTCCGGCGCGCCAACCTCTACTTCCTGCGCGAGCGCACCGGCAAGCGCGCCCGCCTGCGCGAGAAGCGCCACTTCAAGACCGCGTCCGAAGCCCAGGATTGAGATCGTCCCCGGCCCCTTCGCTCGACGCCGAGCGCGCCGCCTGGTCGGCCGGGGCGCGGGCGGTGGCCGGCCTGGATGAGGCCGGCCGGGGGGCGCTGGCGGGGCCCGTCGTCGCCGCGGCGGTGGTTCTGCCGGACGATGCCGCAAAGGTCTTGACGGATCTGGCGGAGGTCCGTGACTCCAAACAACTCGACCCGGCGACCCGCGCGCGACTCCTGCCGTGTATCACCGCGACCGCCGTCGGTGTCGGCGTCGGAGCGGCCGGCCCCGAGTTGGTCGACGCCCTCGGGATCGCCCGTGCCGGCGATCTGGCGATGTTGCGGGCGCTGTCGGCCCTGCCCTGCGCGGCGGACTACCTGCTGGTCGACGGCTTCCACCTGCGCCTCGCGCGCTTGCCCCAGCAGCCGATTATCCGCGGCGACCAGTTGGTGCTCTCGATTGCCGCCGCCTCGATCGTCGCCAAGGTCCACCGCGATGCCTGGATGGTCCGCCTCGGCTTCGAGATCCCGGGCTACGGCTTCGAGCGCCACAAGGGCTATGGTACCGCGGCGCACCTGCGCGCCATCCGCCGGCGCGGCGTGACGGCGCACCACCGGCTGACCTGGGCGCCGATCGCCGCCGGCGGTGGACATCGCGCGGCGGTCCAGCCTGCCCTGCCGGGGATGTGAGGCCCCCGGATGACCGACGCGCGGCGCGCGCTCGGGCGGCAGGGCGAGGCGCTGGCCGCGGCCCAGCTCGTCGCCTGGGGCTGGCGCCTGCGCGAGAGCAACTGGCGCTCGGCCTTCGGTGAGATCGATATCGTGGCCCAGGACGGCGACGCGCTGGTGATTGTCGAGGTCCGCGCCCGCCGCGCGAGCAACTCCGGGGCACGCTTCGGCACGCCGGAAGAGAGCGTCGATGGGCACAAGCAGGCGCGCCTGATCCGCCTGGGTGAGGCCTATGTGGCGGCGATCGGCTGGGAAGGCCCGTGGCGGATCGACGTGGTGGCGCTCGAGCTGGCAGCGGATGGGACGGTCGCCCGCCTGGCGCACTATCCCAACGTGACGGGCGGGGCGTGATGGAGGCGACGGCCGCAGCGGCGGGAGACCCCCCTGATGGTGACTCCTCGGTCCGCGCACCCCGGCGCCGGATCGTCGCCATCGTCGGCCCGACCGCGGTCGGCAAGACCGCCCTGGCCGTTCCCTTGGCCGAGGCGCTGGCGGGCGAGATCGTCTCGCTGGACTCGCGGCAAATGGTGCGGCGGCTGGAGCTCGGCACGGCCAAGCCGACGGTCGCGGAGCGCGCGCGCGTACCGCATCACCTGGTCGACATCGTCGAACCCGATGCAGCGCTGACGCTCGCGCAGGTCCAGGCGCTGGCCTGCGCCGCCATCGACGGCATCCTGGCCCGCGGCCGGCTGCCGCTGGTCATCGGCGGCACCGGCCAGTACGTCCGCGCGGTGCTCGAAGGCTGGACCATCCCCGAGGTCGCTCCGGACTGGCCCCTGCGCGCCGAGCTCGAAGCCTTCGCCGCGGAGCACGGCCCGGACGCGCTCCATGCGCGCCTCGCAGCGGTCGATGCGCCCGCCGCCGCGCGCATCGATCCGCGCAACGTCCGCCGCGCGATACGCGCGCTGGAGGTGCACGCCCATCTCGGCGAGCCGATCTCGGCGGTGCAAGCGCGCGCCGGCGCGCCTTACGTCTGTCTGCGCATCGGCCTGACCCGCCCGCGCGCCGAGCTCTACGCGCGGATCGACGCGCGGATCGACGCGATGCTGGCCGCCGGGCTGGAGGATGAGGTGCGGGCGCTGGTCGCGGCGGGCTACGGCTTCGACCTGCCGGCGATGAGCAGCATCGGCTACCGCGAGTGGCGCGCCTGCTTCGAGGGCGACATCGACCGCGCCGAAGTCATCCGCCTGATCCGCCGCGACACCCGCCGGCTGGCGAGGATGCAGGACACGTGGTTCCGCCGCGACGACCCGGCGATCCACTGGTTCGACTTGGCCACGACTCCCGACGCCGAGGCCCGCATCGCAGCCCTCGCCGCCGCCTTCACCTCAGGCGCGCCGCCATCGGATCGCGGCCTCGCAGCCGGCGAGCAGCAACATGATGATGACAATAATCAATCCAGTTGACATAACAAAGCCCTATCCATGTGGGGAATGGTGGGTACGGTGCATTACAATAATTATACGTGCAAAACGGTGCAAATGTGACGGGCTACGGTGATCGAATGCGCTTCTTGCCGCCGGTTCTCAGCAAACGTTCATCTTCTGTGCCGCTGTCGGTGGCCGCGGTGGGAAAGGACCTGGGGCATCGTCGGGATGTCGCGCGCGCCCCGTGGCAGGCGATGTGCACGCTGTGGCGCTTCGCTCGGCCGCACACGATCATCGGCACGACGCTCAGCGTGGCCGGGCTGTTCGCGATCGCGCTGGCGTTTCGGACCGGCGGTTTGGAGGCCGGCGATCTCGCGCCGACGGACCAGCGCTGGGCCGCGGCGCTGGCGCTCGGGACCACCTGGCTGGCGAGCCTGGGTGCCAACGTCGCCGTGGTCGGCCTGAACCAGCTCTACGACGTGCCGATCGATCGGATCAACAAACCCTACCTGCCGCTGGTCTCGGGCGCGCTCTCGCCCCGGCAGGCCTGGGCGGTGGTCCTGGCGATGGCGGCGCTGGCGCTGGCGCTCGCGGCCTGGAGCGGGCCGATCCTGCTGGCCACCATCGGCCTGTGCATGGTGATCGGCGCGCTCTACTCGCTGCCGCCGGTGCGTCTGAAGCGCTTCGCCCTGCCCGCGGCGCTGTGCATCGTGGCGGTGCGGGGGCTGATCGTCAATCCCGGCATCTACCTTGGCTTTGCGCGGATGTTGGAAGCCGACCGGCTCGAACCGCACGGCCTTCCGATGATCCCGAGCGCGGTTTGGGCGTTGACGTGCTTCATGATCGGCTTGAGCCTGGCCATCGCCATCGCCAAGGACATGCCGGACGTCGAGGGTGACCGGCGCTACGCGATGAACACCTTGGCGGTCCGGCTGGGCGCGCGATCGGTGTTCAAGCTCTCGTGCGCGATCCTGGTCGCCTGCTATGCCGGGATGGTCGCGGTGGGCGTGGTGGGCCTGGCGGGCGTGTCGAGCGCGGGGCTGATCATCGCCCATGCCGGCCTCGGCGTGCTTGTGCTGCGCGCTGCCCGCCGCGTCCCGCCCGATGATCCGGCCGCCCTCACCGGCTTCTACCGCCTGATGTGGCGCTTGTTTTACGCGGAGTACCTGGTGTTTCCATTGGCCTGCGTCCTCTGACCTTCAGGCATGCCCACCAAGCTGTCGGCCTTCCTGCGCCTCTCCCGGCCGCTCTTCCTCGCCGGAGGGGTGGTG
Organism: uncultured Anaerolineales bacterium; assembly: GCA_964498575.1. Taxonomy (GTDB): domain Bacteria; phylum Chloroflexota; class Anaerolineae; order Epilineales; family Epilineaceae; genus CAZCJG01. The sequence continues at coordinate 12,214 of CAZCJG010000022.1, forward strand.
CTGGACGTGTTGGGGCTGGCGATGGCGGCGTGGGACGGTGCGCGGCTCAGCCTTGCGGTGTTCCTGGCCGGCCAGGTCACGATCACGGCCGGCCAGCTCCTCACGCACTATTCCAACGAGTACTACGACCTCGCCGCCGACCGCGCCAATCCGACGCCGACCGCCTGGGCCGGTGGCAGTCGGGTGCTCGCCTCCGGGGCGCTGCCGCCGCGCGCGGCCTGGCTCGCGGCGCTGGCCAGCGGCGCGGTCGCGGTGGTCTGCGGAATGCTGCTCGTTCTGGTGACGCGCCCTGGGCCGGCGACCTTCGCGCTGCTGGCACTCTCCCTTCTCCTGGCCTGGAGCTACAGCGCGCCGCCCCTGTCCCTCCACCGGAGGGGGCTGGGGGAAGGGGTCGGAGCGGTGTTGATCGCCGGCCTGACGCCGCTGGTCGGCTACGCGCTCCAGGCCGGTGCTGTCGACGCCTGGGCGGTGGCGACGGTCGCGCCGCTCTGCGCGCTCCAGTTTGTGATGCTGGTCGCGGTCAGCCTGCCGGACGCGGAGGGTGACGCGGTGGTCGGCAAGCGCACGCTGGCGGTGCGTTTCGGGCGGCCGCGCGCGGCCCGGCTCGCGGCGGGCGTGCTCGTCGCGACCTATGCCCTCGGGCTGCCGCTGGCCGTGTGGGTGGGGATGCCCGCGGTTGCCTCGCTCGCCTACCTCGCCTGGCTGCCGCTGGCGGTCTGGCAGGCGCGGCGGTTGGCGACGGCGGTGTCGGAGACCGATGGGCCCTGGGATAGCCTGTCGTTTTGGAGCATCGGGCTGGTGATGGGGACGGCGGGGAGCGTGGCGCTGGCTCTGTGGTGGGCGGCAACCTAGCGCGGCGCTGTCCAAAATCGACGTGGCCAGGGGTTAATCCCAACGCGTGCGAGGGTTGCGCGATCATCGGATCAGCCGCCACGATCGTCACGCCGCGCCACAGAAGGAGAATACCTTGCCTGGACCGACCGTGCGCCCGATCGTGCGCTGGATCGTCAAGCGCCGTGGTTACCTCAGCCGGATGATGTTGATACCGGACGCACGACCATTCGCCCACCGGTCCCCTGTCCGGTGGGCATGGCTCGTAGCGGTTCTGGCGTTAGTCGCCGGGTTGTCCGCTCATGCGATGGCGGCACCGGCGCGGCAGGCCGAGCCAGTGCCGCTGACCGTGTTCTTCCTGGTCGACGACTCGAACGGCATGGCCGGCGCGACGCTTAACGGCCGGGACGCGCGGAGCGCGATTCAGGCCGGCGCGGGGCGGCTCCTGGACCAGCTCGACATGGGGCGCGACCGGGCGGCGGTAGTGCTCTTCGGGGACACGGGCGAGATTGCCCAGGCGCCGACGCAGCATCGCCAGGCGGTGCTGGACGCGATCGGGACGGCCACGATGCGCGATAGCCAGGCACGTCTGGACCTAGGCTACGCGGAGGTCGCCAAGGCGATCAAGGCAGACGCCGCCGTCGGCGGGAAGCACTATGCGACCGTTGTGATCACCGACATGCCGATGATGGACGCTCCGGAGCAAGCCATGGCGCGCGCCGTGTCACTCCGGCGTGCAGGCGTCCAGCACTACGTCGTTGCGGTAGGGGAGATCGTCAACGTGGCTGTCCTGAGACAAGTCGCCCAACCCGACGGCTACTTTAACGCGCCCTGGGGCGGCGACATCATCGGACCCTACGAGCAGATCGGCAAGCTTCTGGCCGGCATCGCCCCCGGCGCGTGGATCACGCCGGTGCCCACAGCCAGCCCGACGCCCATGCCGACGCGGGGGGCATCCGCGACGCCGACATCGCGACCGGAGACCGGCACTCCCGTCGCCTCGCCCACAAGCCCGCGCGAGCCGGTCTTCCTGCCGTTGGCTGAGCGGTCGGGCCGTCTCGGAGTTGACCGAGTAGCGCGTTGGAAGTAGGATTGACTTGCCCAACCTGGGACGCGAGGGGGCGCAATGTCCGCGCGAGACATCTATCACAACAGCGTGAAGAATGCTCTGATCAAGGATGGTTGGGTCATCACGCATGACCCACTGGTGCTCAAGTGGGGAGCGAAGGATCTGTTCGTGGACCTGGGCGCGGAGCTTGTGATGGCCGCCGAAAGGTCCGGTCAGAAGATTGCCGTTGAAGTCAAGAGCTTCGTCGGCCCCTCCGAGATCGCCGATCTCGAGAATGCGGTTGGGCAGTTCGTGGTGTATCATGACATCTTGGAAAAGTCCGAGCCTGATCGCATGCTATACCTGGCAGTACGTGAGGCCGTCTACGCGGCGGTATTTCAGGAGCCGATTGGCGAGGTTCTGCTAGAGAACAAGCGCATCCGGCTGATCGTGTTCGACCCACATGCAGAGGTGATCGTCCAATGGATACCCTAGAAACCTATCGGCAGATCATTAGAAGCGTGCTCAGCCAGTACGTCGAGCTTCGATATGCATACGGCGATATTCGAAACGAAACGATCTTCGATCGGGAGGCCGATCGATACTTGGTGGTTTCTGTCGGCTGGCAAACGGTGAAGCGGGTCCACGGCTGCCTGATTCACATCGACGTCATCGACGGAAAGATCTGGATTCAGCGCGACGGGACGGAACAAGGAATCGCGACGGACCTGGTCGCGGCGGGAATACCCAAAGAGTGCATCGTGTTGGGATTCCACACCCCGGACGTCCGCCCCTTCACGGGCTATGCCGCCGCTTGAAGCTCGTCCGGCAGACTCCGTGGTATGGATGATCTAACCGATTCGGCAAGGCCGGCCGGGCGGTGCGCAGTGATCACCACAAAGACAAGCACCCTGGCGGACCTGCGTCCGCTAGGGTGCTTGTTCATCCGCTGGTGGAGATGGCCGGACTCGAACCGGCGTCCGAAGAGTTCGCTCCAAGATATCCTACGCGCGTAGTCGGGCTTACCAGGTGTCTCGCGCGGCCCTTTCTCACCCGACCGAGCCGGGGGCCGCGCCAGCCGATGGTCTTTCGCCACCCTCATCGGCATCGGGGCGACGGCACGTTGGCTTGCATGATACCCGCCGCGCCACGCCAACGGGATGACGCGGGGGCATCGCTACACTATTTCAGGCAGCGAGCGCGAGCTGAGGCTCGGCATTCATATCTTGGCTCTGTTTAACGAGTTTGGGCCAAACTCGGCGCGCAATCCGGGAACAGCCGTCCCCGTCGAAACCTGTCATCCCCAGGGGATGTGCCGGGAAAGTCTAGCACAGCGGCCCGGCCACCGGAAATCGCTCAGGACTTCATCTGACGATCGGGCCAGCGGGGGCAGCCCCGAGATCATCGCCCGCCGCGCAGCGCCGCCCACGGCAGGAAGACCGCCCGCCGCTCGCCCATTCCCCAGCCCTGCGCCGCCCACGGCAGGAAGAGCCGCCCGGAGCCGCCCGGCGTCGGTGTCGCCTCGATCGGACCGCCGGGGGTCGCGCTGGCCGATGGCGTCACCATGGCCCGGGGTGTCGGCGTGGCCGTCGGCGTCCGGCAGCTCGGGCATGCCGTCGCGGTCGGCGTCGGCGGCGCGGCGCGGCGGTGGAAGACCGACAGGCCGCCGTTTTCGGTGCCGATCCACACGTCGCCGCTCGTCGGATCGACCGCCAGCGCCGTGACCGCGTTGGCGGTGATGCCGCTGTTGGCCGGATCGAGCGCTGTCCAAGTGCCGTCGGTGCCGCGGACGTACAGCCCGGCGGCGGTGGAGTCGCTACCCGGCTCGCCGTCCAGCGATAGCTCCTGCGGCGCATGCCCGCGCGTCGTCCCCACCCACACCCGGCCGTCGCGGTCGGTGGCGAAGGCGCTGACCCAGCCGGCGTCGGGGAAGGTCTGGGAAGTCCAGGCCGTGCCGTCGAAGCGGCTGGCCACCGCGTCGACCGCCGGCCAGCGCTCGATCAGCGATTCGTCCTGCGGTACGCTCCACGACCCGGACCAGACCGTGTGATTCGGCCCGACCGCCACAGATCGCACGTCGCCGGTGATGAAGGCCATCGAGCCGGGCTTGCCGCGGTCGCCGTGCCAGATCTCCAGCCCCGCGTCGCCGCCCAGCCAGCCGGTCCAGCCGGCGGGTCGCAGGACGCTGACCCCTCCGCCGTAGTTGCGCTGATCGCGCGGGTCCAGGTGGTAGCTGGCGGCGGCCCAGACGTCGCTGCCGTCGACCGCGAGGTCCAGCACCGTGTCGCCGGTCATTTGCCGCGTGGCGTTGGGATCGTAGCGATGGTAGGCCCATACGTTCGTCGCCGGGTCGAAGACCGCGACGCCGTTGCCCGCGTGGCTGGCGTCCGGGCTGGCCGATCCGCCTGTCGCCGCGCCCATGCCCATCCACACTCGGCCGTCCGGACCCACCGCCAGGCTGCTGACGTCGCCGTCGGGCAAGCCGGTGGGCGAGGGTTGGATCGGCAAGAGCCAGCGTGGCGCGCGCAGGTCGATTCGGCCGACGCCGCCGTCGGGGAACTTTTGGCCATCCCAATAGGTTTGCGTGGCCGCCACCCACAGCTCGCCGGAGCGCAAGGCGAGATCGGTGACCGTGTCGCCGGTTGACCAGCCGCCGGCCTGAATGGCGGGTGCCGCGGTCCACTTGCCATCCTTGGCCCGCCGCAAGACGCCCGCTCCGCGCGTGCCTGCCCACAACGTGCCGTTCGGCTCGAATTGCAGCGCCGTGATGGGGTTGACGATCGGTGTTCGAGCAGGCAGGTAGGCGTCGGACGTCGTCAAGGCGGTGGCTCCCAGGGTCGAGATATCCAGGACGATCCGGATGCCTCCGCTCCGGGGACCGTTGGCACCGATCCAGACCCGATCCTCGGACACCGTAAACGCCGCGGGATGCCAGTACAGATTTCCCGTCCCGATCGTCTCCCAGCGATCTGTGCTCCAGCGCGCGATGCCGGAGCCAAGCGTGCCCGCGCCCTCACCGCAGCCCACCCAGACCGCGCCGTCGCGGGCGAAGACCGTGCGCACGAACAAGCCGCACAGGCCGTCTTGGTTGGGACGCCGCCACACCCGCAGCCGGCTGTCGTAGTTGACCATGCCGCGTCCCCAGGTCGCCACCCACAGGCGGTTGTTCGACGGGTCGAAGGACAGGGCGGTGATGTGCTCGCTCGGTGGTCCCTCCTCCACCGCGCCGCCGCCGCCGGGGCCGACCGCCGCCACGTGGTCCCACTTACCTGTCGCCGCCCGCAGCACCGATAGCGCCGGCCGCTCCTCGACGCCGCCGCGCCCGTGCGCCAGCCACACGTCGCCCCGCTGGTCCACCGCGATGCCCACCACCCGCGCCCAGCCCGGCCCATCCTTCCCGGTCAGCTCCTTGGGCAGGTAGGGGACCGTCGCGCGGACTGTCCACCGCGACGCGCCCGGCGCCAGCGATGCAACGCCCACCGCCGTCCCCGCCCAGATCGTGCCGTCCTTGCCGGCGGCGATCGCCAGGATCTCGCGCGCCGGCAGCCCCGCGCCCGGCCCGTCATGCCGCCAGAGGGCGCCCTCCGCCAGCGTCACCCCGCCGTTGGTCGCCAGCCAGGCGCGGCCCAGGCCGTCGAACGCGATCTGGCGCACGATGTTGCCGGCGGGACCGTCCGGGGCGGGGAACAGGTGCTGCGTGAAGGTCCAGCTCGCGGCCTGGCCGAACCGCTCCCCCGTGCGCTGCCAGATCACCACCCCGCCGCCCTCGGCGCCGGCCCACACCTGGCGCGGATCGTTCGGATCGGCGACCAGGGTGAGGATGTCGTCGCCACCCGCGATCGTCGTCCAGTTTCCGCGGTCCGTCAAGTCCGCCGCGGACTGGGCGTGGGCGGTAGTCGGCGCCGGCGTGGCGGGGTGCGCCGCGGCGAGCAGCGGCACGAGCGCGGCGGCCAGCGCGAGGCGGGGGATCAGCTTGGCACGTGACATGGCTTGGGTCATCCTCGATGGGGGGCGGGGCTACCAACTGTCGTCATCGTCGTCCAGGGTGATCGCCTGCCCTACCAGCGCTTCCCAGGCCGCCAGCGTGCCCGCGTCCGCGCCCGCGGTGTACAGGCGGTCGGCGATTGGTCCCTGCGCCCGCTTGAGATCGGGGAAGGTCAAGAGCAGGAGTGCCAGGTCGCGCCAGTCGGTGCCGGACTTCGGCTGGCCGCGCCGCCGGTGGTAGGCGATCACCTTCAAGGCGATCAGGTCTTCGGGGGCGATGACGAGGACGGCTTCGATCCGGCGCGCGGCCGGCAGCCGGTCGGTCGGCCGGAGGTCGACCAGGTGCCGATTGCCGGACTTCTGAGCCTGATAGATGCGGAAGCCTTGCCCCGCGCCAAGCTCGCGCACCCGAATCGCGGCGTGAAAGCGGTCGGCCAGGTAGTCCCGCAGCTCATGTGCCAAGCCCTCGGCCCGCGTCGAGAGCAGGTCGATGTCCTGGGTCATCCGCGGCTCGCGCACGTAGGCGTTGACCGCCTGCGCGCCGAACAGGACCGCGTCGTCGCGATCGCGCAGGAACTCCAGCACCGCCTCGTGCAGCGTGGCCAGCGGCAGCGCTTCGTGCACCATGAACTCCTGGAAGGTCAAGACGTCCGCGTTGAGCATCGGCGATGTCCTCGGTGAGGCGCAACGATACACCAGACGGGTGGAATCGACCACCGGCGCCAGAGCCCGCGAGCCTTGGCGCTCCCAGGCGCCGCTCACTGGTACCGCAGCACCAGCCCGCCGCTGCCCACGCCCCAGCCTTCGCGCCCGTCCGGCGCGATCCAGATGCCTTGCACGTCGCGATTCTGGGCGCGCACGGTTTGCGTCTGCCAGCGCACGCCGTCCCAGATGTACAGCCCGGTCAGGCCGCCGCCGGCCCAGATGCGCTCCGGGCTGAACATGTGCACCGTGTTCAGGATCGCGCCGCGTGTGGTCGGCTTCTGGGTCATCGGCGCCCACTGGGCGTCGCCGTTCAGGCTCCAGACGTTGCCGCTGTCGCCGACCATCACGCCCTCGGTCTCGCTGCGCACGTGCAGGTCGCGCATCGGGCCCGGCGAGGGGCCGGGCAGCCAGGCGCTGCCGTTCCACTCGAAGATGCGGCCGGCGCCGGTCGACTGGATCGCGTAGGCGTGGGCCGGCGACAGCATCGCCACCCCGCTGTAGGCGTGGCCGGTGTTGCGGTCGTCCGGCGTCGTCGGCGCCCAGGCGGTGCCGTTGTAGAAGAGCCGGTTGCCGCGGTCGCTGCCCAGCATCCAGGCCCGCGCTCCGTCGGGCGTGTCGATCGCGCTGACCGCGCGCCAGTCGTCCAGGATGCTGCCGGAGTTCGAGCGCACCCAGCGGCCCGACCGCATCTCGAACACCGTGCCGTTCTGGCCGACGATGAAGCCGCGCCGCTCCGACAGCATGAACACGCTGGTCAGATCCTCCTCGGTCGGGAGCTGCTCGACCAGGATCTCCTGCCCGTCCCAGAACAGGGCCGTGCCCTTCGCCCCGACCATCCACACGTTGTCCGGCGCCGTACCGTGAACGTCGAAAAAGTCGACGTTCGGCAGGCGTGCCGGGGCCGCCAGCTCGAAGAGCGACCAAGTGCCCAGCGGCGGCTCCTTGGGCGTCGGCGAGGCGGTCGGCGTCGGCGAGGCCGTCGGCGTCGCGGTCTTGCTCGCCGTAGCCGTCGGCGGGATCGGCGTCGCGGTCGGCGTCACGCTGGGCGTCCAGGTGTGGGTCAGCGTCGGGGAGGCCGTGGCCGTCGCGCTCGGCGTCGCGGTCGGCGGGACGGCCGTGGGCGGCGCGGTCGCGGTGGGCGAGACCGGCGTCTGGGTCGGGACCGGCCCGGTCGTCGGCGGAGGTCCCGCGGTCGGCGGCACGCCGGTGACGACCGGCTGGGTCGGCGTCGCGCACAGCAGGCAGTCGGGATCCCAGAGCACGTTCGGCAGGTACAGCTTGCAGGGCAGGCCGGCCCGGCACAGGCCGAAGGGCGTCGCGGTGGGCGTGATCGTCGGCGTGGGGCTGGCGGTCGCGGAAGCTCGCGGCGTCGGCGTCCACTCGGAGGTCGGGGTCGCGCTCGGCGTCGCGGTGTCGGCCGGCGTGTCGGTCGCGGCCGGCGTAGGGGTCATCGGCGGGGTCTCCGTCGCCGGCGGCAGGTCGACATACTGGTTTAAGCCGCCCGCGAGCGTGCCGACCCACATCGCGTCGTCGGCCGGCTCGAGCGCCGTGATCTGGTTGGAGGCGAGCCCGGCATTGTCCGGCGTGTAGGTGAACCAGCCGCCGCCGTCCCACAGCTTGACGCCGCCGACCGGCGGGACCAGCCCGATGCCGTTGCGGTTGGTGCCCACCCACACCCGGCCGCGCGCGTCGGCTTCGATGGCCGCCACCCGTCCGTCCTCGGGCCAGACCTGGCTTTGCCAGCCCGCGGCGGTGCAGTCGTCGATGGCGCACCAGTTGACCACCGCGTTGACGCCATAGCCGAGCAGCCAGTGGAACTCCGGCGCGTCGACCCAGCCGCCGGCCCACAGCCGGCCGTTGGCGCGGTCGGCCAGGACGGCGTCGATCTCGCCCGCCACGCCGAACGCGACCAGGTTGGCTTCGGGCTTGGCGATGGCCAGCCAGCGCGTGCCATCCCAGCGCGACACGCCGCCGCCGGTCATCACCTGGTCGTACTCGCCGCTCAGGTTTTGATGGTATTCCAGCACCGGGTGATGGGCCGCCCAGACCGCGCCGGTCCGGGGGTCGACCGACAGGTCGGTGATGCCGTTCGAGCCCATCTTCCCGCCCGCCGGCATGGTCGTGCGGTCGAAGTGCGTCCAGTCGCCGGTCGCGGGGTCGACGATGCCGATGCCGTCGCCTTCCGAGCGGCCGTTGCCGGTGCCGATCCAGATCCGGCCGCGCTGGTCGAAGGCCAGCGCCTGCACCTCCTGATCGGGAATGCTGCTGTTCTCCTGGTCGAAGTTGATCCAGCGCGTGCCATCCCAGCGCGACACCCCGCCGTCCAGCCAGCACTTGCCGATCCGGGCGCGGTCCGCCGGGCAGTCGTCGCCCAGCCACACCGACTCGCGCCCGCCGGCCCAGACGCTGCCGTCCAGCCCCACCGCGAGCTGGGTCGCCTCGTCGCTGGCCGGGTCGCGATCGATCGTGTACACCGGGCTGCCGGCCGGCGCGGTCTGGCGCAGCGCCGGCGTGAGCTCGACGAAGGGGCCGACCCCGCCGCTGACCGGAATGTAGCGCTTGACGCGGTAGATCACCGGATCGTCGCCGACCCGGACCATCGCCGGCAGGACCGGGAAGGCCGCCGCGAAGGCTTCGTGGCTGGGGATGTCGACCGGCAGCTTGGCGAACTTGGCCTTGGTCTCGCCGGTGACGCCCGCCACGCGCTGGCCGGGGCCGAACATCCGCCAGCCCTGCCAGGTGCGCCCGTCGAAGCGCGCGACGCCGCGGTTGCGGAAGGCCGCCCACAGCTCGCCGGTCGCCGGATTGTGCGCGATGTCGGTGATCTGGTTGCTCGGCAGGCCGGTGTCGCCGGTGCGCAAGGGCCGCCAGGCCGCGCCGGCCGCCGCGAAGCTGCGCAGGCCGAAGCCGTCGCCGTGCTTGTTGTCGCGCGTGCCCACCAGCCGCTGCGCGGGATCGCGCACGTCCAATGCTGTGACCAGCGCCAAGGTATCGCCCGGCGCGGCGTCGACATCGATGTACTCCCATATGTCGTCGCTGCTCTGGCACTCGCAGGCCGAGGAGTCGTTGAAGGTGCCGCGGTGGTCGAGGATCGCGATGCCGCGCCCGACATCGCTGCCGTCGCCCTGGCCGACCCATACCCGGCCTTGCTCGTCGAGCGCGACCGACCAGACCACGTTGCCCTGGAGGCCGCCGTCGGTGCCGGCGCGGCGCGGGCGCGTGTAGTAGGCCTGGCCGGCGCTGCAACCATTGCGCCGCAGGCCGTTTTGCATCACCAACAGCCCATGCCCCAGCGTGCCCACCCACATCCGCCCCCCGGCGTCGGCGGCCAGCGCGCTGATATGCGAGCCGTAGCAACTGTTGGCTGTCTGGGCCGAGATCCAGGCCGTCCACTGCGTCCCCTGCCGCGCCGCCAGGCCGCCGCCGCCTTGCACCCAATAGCCCGGCGCCGTCTTGCGGCAGTTCGGATCGGTGCAGCCGGTGGCGGCTTGCCACACGTAGTACGGTCGCGTGCCGATCCACAGGATGCCGTCCGTCCCGTAAGCCAGGTCGGTGATGTTCTCCGACGGAATCGTCGCGTACTCTTCCTTCTCCATTCCGCCCGCGCCGCCGGTGAAGCTGACGTGCGTCACCTCGTCCCAGGCACCCGTCGCCGGGTCGAAGCGCGCCAGGCCCCCGGGCAGGAAGCTGCCCGGCGTCTGTGTCTGGGGGTGGAGCGCGTCGGCATCCCATTCCTGGGCAAAGCCGACCCACAGCCGCCCTTCCGCGGCCGGCTCGAGCGCGGTCGCCACTCTCGCCGGCATGTCGGGCGAGGTCTCCGGCGTGACGGCGACGAAGCGCCCCGCCGCCGTGTCCAGCCAGGCCAGGCCGCGCGCCGTCGCCACCCACAGCCGCCCGTCCGCCGCCCGTGCCACGTCGCCGACCACGTTCGACGGCAGGCCGTCCTGCGGCGCGAGGAACTGCGCGTATGACCCGCTCACCAGGTCCCAGCGCACCACGCCGCCGCCGTCGGTGGCGCTCCAGAGCGTGTCGCCCTCGCGCAACATGCGGTTGATGCGGTCCCCGTTGGCATGGCTGAACCAGCGCCCGGCGCCGAGCGGGCCGACCGGCGCCG